>NZ_JBVHVE010000008.1:0-456561 GCF_055564995.1 Streptomyces sp. NPDC028907 | reverse complement strand
GCCCAGATCGGCTTCCAGCAGTCGTACACCTACTTCACCTGGCGCAACAGCAAGCAGGAACTCACCGAATACCTCACCGAACTCTCCGGCGAGGCCGCCTCCTACATGCGGCCGAACTTCTTCGCCAACACCCCCGACATCCTCCACGAGTTCCTCCAGCGGGGCGGCCGCCCCGCCTTCGAACTGCGCGCCGTGCTCGCCGCCACCCTCTCCCCCACCTGGGGCATCTACAGCGGCTACGAACTGTGCGAGAACACCCCCCTGCGCAAGGGCAGCGAGGAGTACCTCCACTCCGAGAAGTACCAGCTACGCCCCCGCGACTGGGCCACCGCCGAGCGCGAGGGCCGCACCATCACACCCCTGATCACCCAGCTCAACGCCGTCCGGAGGGCGAATCCGGCCCTGCGGCAGTTGCGTGACCTCCACTTCCACCACGCGGACAAGGAAGCGGTGATCGCGTACTCGAAGCGAAGCGGTTCGAACACGGTTCTGGTGGTCGTCAACCTCGACCCGCACCACACCCAGGAGGCCACGGTCTCGTTGGACATGCCGCAACTCGGCCTGGACTGGCACGAGTCGGTGCCGGTGCGCGACGAGCTCACCGGCGAGACCTACCACTGGGGCAGGGCGAACTACGTGCGTCTCGAACCGGGCACTCGTCCCGCGCACATCCTCACCGTCCTGCGACCGTCCACCCCGCAGATCGGAGGGTCACCCAAAAAATGATCGTCAACGAGCCCGTTCAGGACACCTTCGAGGACACTCCTGCCAAGGATCGTGACCCGGATTGGTTCAAGCGCGCCGTCTTCTACGAGGTACTGGTCCGCTCCTTCCAGGACTCCAACGGCGACGGTGTCGGCGACCTCAAGGGCCTGACCGCCAAACTCGACTACCTGCAATGGCTCGGCGTCGACTGCCTGTGGCTGCCGCCCTTCTTCAAATCGCCTCTCAGGGACGGCGGTTACGACGTCTCCGACTACACGTCCGTGCTGCCCGAGTTCGGCGACCTGGCCGATTTCGTGGACTTCGTGGACTCCGCACACCAGCGCGGTATGCGGGTCATCATCGACTTCGTCATGAACCACACCAGCGACCAGCACCCGTGGTTCCAGGAGTCGCGAAAGGACCCGGACGGCCCGTACGGCGACTACTACGTCTGGGCCGACGACGACAAGGCGTACGCCGACGCCCGCATCATCTTCGTCGACACCGAGGCCTCCAACTGGACCTTCGACCCGGTCCGCAAGCAGTACTTCTTCCACCGCTTCTTCTCCCACCAGCCGGACCTGAACTACGAGAACCCGACGGTGCAGGAGGAGATCCTCTCGGCGCTGAAGTTCTGGCTGGACCTGGGAATCGACGGATTCCGGCTGGACGCGGTGCCCTATCTGTACGCGGAGGAAGGCACGAACTGCGAGAACCTCCCCGCCACCCATGACTTCCTGAAGCGGGTGCGGAAGGAGATCGACGCCCAGTACCCGGACACGGTGCTGCTGGCGGAGGCCAACCAGTGGCCGGAGGACGTCGTCGACTACTTCGGCGACTTCCGCAGCGGCGGCGACGAATGCCACATGGCCTTCCACTTCCCGGTCATGCCCCGCATCTTCATGGCCGTACGGCGGGAATCCCGCTATCCGGTCTCGGAAATCCTCGCCAAGACGCCGGCCATCCCCTCCGGCTGCCAGTGGGGCATCTTCCTGCGCAACCACGACGAGCTGACCTTGGAAATGGTCACCGACGAAGAGCGCGACTACATGTACGCGGAGTACGCCAAGGACCCGCGGATGCGCGCCAACATCGGCATCCGGCGCCGACTGGCCCCGCTGCTCGACAACGACCGCAACCAGATCGAGCTGTTCACCGCCCTGCTGCTGTCACTCCCCGGCTCGCCGATCCTCTACTACGGCGACGAGATCGGCATGGGCGACAACATCTGGCTCGGCGACCGCGACGCCGTCCGCACCCCCATGCAGTGGACCCCGGACCGCAACGCCGGGTTCTCGTCCAGCGACCCAGGGCGGCTCTTCCTGCCCACGATCATGGACCCCGTCTACGGCTACCAGGTGACGAATGTCGAGGCGTCGATGTCCTCGCCGTCCTCTCTGCTGCACTGGACGCGCCGCATGATCGAGATCCGCAAACAGAACCCGGCCTTCGGACTCGGTTCCTACACCGAACTCCAGTCGTCGAATCCGGCCGTGATCGCCTTCCTGCGTGAATACGAGGACGATCTCGTGCTGTGCGTGAACAACTTCTCCCGCTTCGCGCAGCCGACGGAACTGGATCTCCGCAGGTTCAACGGGCGGCATCCGGTCGAGCTGTCCGGCGGGGTGCGATTCCCGGCCATCGGTGAACTGCCGTACTTGCTGACGCTCGGTGGCCACGGCTTCTACTGGTTCCGGCTGCGCAAGGACGCCGTCTGAGAGCCCGGGCGGGGCGGTTTCCTCCGCCCCGCCCGGGGCACGCATCAGTAACCACCCCGACCGGCACGGGGAAAGGACGTGACGCCATGTCGAAAGCCGTCACCCGCACCCTCACGACCTCACCAGGTCTCCTCGCCTCGCTGGATCCCCTGCTGCGGGAGTGGCTGCCACGGCAGCGCTGGTTCGCGGGCAAGGGACGTCCGGTCACCGGGTTCTCGCTGGTGGCGGCCACCGAGCTGCTGCCGCCCGGCGGCAAGCTGGGCCTGTACCACCTGCTCGTGCGCGCGCACCAGGCCCTCGCGCCGGTGCCGGGCGCACCCGAGCAGCCCGCGGACTGCTACCAGCTCCTCATAGGCGACCGCGAGGCGCTGCCGCCCCGGCTGGCGCCCGCCCTGATCGGACACGTGGCGAAGGGCCCGCTCGCCGGACGCACGGTGTACGACGCCCTGTACGACACCCGTCCCACCGAACTGCTCCTGGAGGCACTGCGCACCGGGGCCCGGATCGGCGGGCTGCGCTTCGAACGCGACGCCGGCCAGGACATCCGGTCCGGCCTGGTGCCGCGCCTGGTCACCTCCGAACAGTCCAACTCGTCCGTCGTCTACGGCGATACGTTCATCCTGAAGCTGTTGCGCCGGGTCGTGCCCGGCGTCAATCCCGACCTGGAGCTGCCGCTGGCGCTGGCCCGGGAGGGCTGCGACCGGGTGCCCGCGCCGACGGCGTGGATCGGCGCGGAGCTGGCGGGCGACTCGTACGTCCTCGGTGTGCTCCAGCCGTTCGTGCAGGGCGCCGCGGACGGCTGGGAGCTGGCGCTGCGCGAACTGGCCAAGGGCGAGGACTTCGCCGCGGCGGCCCGGGCGCTCGGGCGCGCGACCGCCGAGGTGCACATGGCGCTGGCCCGCACCCTGCCGACCGTCACGCTCGGGCACACGCAGGTGCGGCAGCTGGTCGACGGCATGGTCGAGCGGCTGGAGGCGGCCGCGCAGGCCGTACCCGCGCTGCGGCCCTACGCGCCCGGTCTGCGCTCGGCCTTCGCCGCGCTGGCCGACCTGGCCGCCGAGGGGTGCACCTGGACCGCCCAGCGCATCCACGGCGACCTGCATCTCGGACAGTGCCTGCGCTCGCCGGCCGGTCAGTGGTGGCTGATCGACTTCGAGGGCGAGCCGTCGAAGCCGCTGGCCGAACGGCGGATGCCGCAGCCGCCGGTGCGGGACGTCGCGGGCATGCTGCGGTCCTTCGACTACGCGGCCCACTCCGCCGACCCACCGATACCCGGCTGGGCCGACACCTGCCGGGCCGCCTACTGCTCCGGGTACGCGCAGGTCAGCGACGTCGATCCACGGACCGATCCGGTGCTGCTGCGCGCGTACGAGACCGACAAGGCGATCTACGAGGTCGTCTACGAGGCCCGTCACCGCCCCGACTGGCTCCCGGTGCCGCTGTCCGCCATAAGCCGCCTGGCCGCGGACACCGGCACGCCCGCTTCCTCCACTCCCCTCTCTCCCCCTTCGCCTAGGAGGCCCCGCCCGTGACCCCCCGCACCACTCCCTCCAGCGGTTCGGCATCGAAGAAGACGGCCGAGAAGCCGGCCGAGCAGTCGACGGAACAGCAGGCCGAGCAGACGAGCGTCGCGAAGAAGGTGGCGACGAAGACGGCGGCGAAGACGGTGAAGGCCGCCGAGAAGGCCGCGGAGGCCATGAAGAAGGGGACGACGAAGAAGGCCGCCAAGAAGGCCGGCGCGGCGAAGAAGACGACCGCGAAGAAGGCTCCGGCGAAGAAGGCCGCCGCCAAGAAGGCCGTGGCCAAGAAGGCCGTGGCGAAGAAGACGACCGCGAAGACGACCACGGCGAAGACGACGGCGAAGAGCACCGCCCCGAAGGAGACCGCCGCCAAGAAGATCCCCGCGCAGAAGGCCACGGCGCCCAAGAAGATCCCGGCCCAGAAGGCGGCCCCCGTCGAGCCCCCGGCCCCCGTGGGCGTCGCTGTCTCCCCCGCACTCGACGCCACCGACCGCGACCGTCTCCTCACCGGCACCCACCATGACCCGCACTCCGTGCTGGGCGCCCACCCGCTGCCCGGCGGAGTCGCCTTCCGGGCCTTCAGGCCGTACGCCCTGTCGGTCACCGTCGTCGCTGGGGCCCTGCGGGCGGAACTGCACGACGACGGGGAGGGGTTCTTCTCCGGGCTGCTGCCGCTGCGGGACGTACCGGAGGGCTATCGGCTCCTCGTGGCGTACGAGGGGTCCGTGCAGGAGACCGAGGACGCGTACCGTTTCCTGCCCGCGCTGGGCGAGCTGGACCTGCATCTGATCGGTGAGGGACGGCACGAGGAGCTGTGGCGTGCGCTGGGCGCCGAGCCGATGACGCACCAGGGCGTGACCGGCACCCGGTTCACCGTGTGGGCCCCGAACGCCCGGGGCGTGTCCTTGGCCGGCACCTTCAACTTCTGGGACGGCACCGGGTATCCGATGCGCTCGCTCGGCGGCACGGGTGTCTGGGAGCTGTTCGTCCCGGAGATCGGTGAGGGCGAGCTGTACAAGTTCGAGATCACCCGGCCCGACGGTTCGAAGACGCTGCGCGCGGATCCGCTGGCCCGCCGGACGGAGGCCCCGCCCAACACGTCGTCGATCGTGCACGCCTCACGGCACGAGTGGGGCGACGCACAGTGGCTGGCGCGGCGCGGGGCGGTGCCGCCGCACGAGGCGCCGTTCTCGGTGTACGAAGTCCATCTGGCATCCTGGCGCCCGGGGCTGACGTACCGCCAACTGGCCGAGCAGCTCCCGGCGTACGTCAAGGACCTGGGCTTCACCCATGTCGAGCTGATGCCGGTCGCCGAGCACCCCTTCGGCGGCTCGTGGGGCTACCAGGTCACCGGCTTCTACGCGCCCACGGCCCGGCTCGGCACCCCGGACGACTTCAAGTACCTCGTCGACGCCCTCCATCAGGCCGGCATCGGCGTCCTGATGGACTGGGTGCCCGCGCACTTCCCGCGCGACGACTGGGCGCTGGCCGAGTTCGACGGGCGTCCGCTGTACGAGCACGAGGATCCGCTGCGCTCGGCCCACCCGGACTGGGGGACGCTGGAGTTCGACCTCGGGCGGCGCGAGGTGCGCAACTTCCTGGTGGCCAACGCCCTGTACTGGTGCGAGGAGTTCCACATCGACGGGCTGCGGGTGGACGCGGTGGCGTCCATGCTCTACCTGGACTACTCGCGTGAACCGGGGCAGTGGGTGCCGAACGAGCACGGCGGGCGGGAGAACCTGGACGCGGTGGCGTTCCTGCAGGAGATGAACGCGACGGTGTACCGGCGGGTGCCGGGGGTCGTGACGATCGCGGAGGAGTCGACGGCCTGGGACGGTGTGACGCGCCCGACGCACGTGGCGGGTCCGGGCGGCTTCGGGGGCCTCGGCTTCGGACTGAAGTGGAACATGGGCTGGATGCACGACTCGCTGGAGTACATGGCCAAGGAGCCGGTGCACCGCAAGTACCACCACGACGAGATGACGTTCTCGATGGTGTACGCCTACAGCGAGAACTACGTCCTCCCCATCTCCCACGACGAGGTGGTCCACGGCAAGCGGTCGCTGGTGTCGAAGATGCCGGGCGACTGGTGGCAGCAGCGCGCCGGCCATCGCGCCTACCTGGGCTTCATGTGGGCCCACCCGGGCAAGCAACTGCTCTTCATGGGGCAGGAGTTCGCGCAGGGCGCCGAGTGGTCGGAGGCGCACGGGCCGGACTGGTGGCTGCTGGATCCGGCGTACGGGGCGGAGCCCGACCACCGGGGCGTGCGGGACCTGGTCCGCGACCTCAACACGGTCTACCGCCACACCCCGGCCCTGTGGCAGCGGGACACCGACGCGTCCGGGTTCCAGTGGGTCGTGGGGGACGCGGCCGACGACAACGTGTTCGCGTTCTTGCGCTTCGACGCGGAGGGGGCTCCGCTGCTGGCGGTGTCGAACATGTCGCCCGTGGTTCGGCAGGACTACCGGCTCGGTGTTCCGGACGACGTCCCTGCGTGGTACGAGACCTTGAACACCGACGCCGCGCGCTACGGCGGCAGCGACGTCACCAACCCTGACCCGGTCAAGCCCGAGCCCCAGGGCTGGCACGGCCGCCCGGCGAGCATCCGACTGACGCTGCCGCCACTGGCAACGGTGTGGCTCCGCCCGGCCTAGCGTCCTTCGCCCCCGCCGCCCCTACCCGTCCCATCCCTGGGGGCTGCGCCCCCAGACCCCCGCCATCGGCCCTGCGGGCCTCGTCCTCAAACGCCGGACGGGCTGAAAGATCCACCCCTCCGGCGTTTGAGGAGCGGGGTCTGGGGCGGAGCCCCGGAAAGGGGCGCGGGGCTGTGTCAATTTGCGGCTCCGCCGCCGACCGAGACGGGTGGGTGGGCAAAGGCAGGTCAGGCCAAGCTCCGCGGCAGCGAACCCGTATGCAGCACCCCCAACCGCTGAGTGGCCCGAGTCAGGGCCACGTACAGGTCACTCGTCCCGTACAGCCCCGGCTCGACCACCAGTACGGAGTCGAACTCCAACCCCTTCGACTGACGCGGGTCGAGAAGCACGACGCTCCGGGTCAGGTCGGGCTCGGCGCCCGCAGGGACGCCGTCCAGCCGCGCAGCGAGCCTGCGGTGCAGATGGCGCGGCGCGATGACCGCGAGCCGCCCCTCGGCCGGCGTGAGCTCCCCGACCGCCTTCGCCACCGCGCCGGGCAGGTCGTCGGTGGCGCGTACCCAGGGCCGTACGCCGGTGGAGCGGACGGAACTCGGGGGCTCGAAGTCGGGGTTCCGGTCGCGGACGACCGCCGCCGCCAGGTCCATGATCTCGGCCGGGGTGCGGTAGTTGACGCCGAGCCGCGTGTGCTCCCAGCGGTCCTGGACGTAGGGCTCGAGGATCTTTGCCCAGGAACCGACACCCGCCGCCTCCGCGGTCTGCGCCGGATCGCCCACCAGCGTCATCGAACGGGTCGGGCTGCGCCGCATCAGCAGCCGCCAGGCCATCGGGGACAGCTCCTGCGCCTCGTCGACGATGATGTGCCCGAACGCCCAGGTACGGTCCGCCGCCGCGCGCTCGGCGGCGCTGCGGTGGTCGTCCTCCTCCTGACGTTCGGCGAAGCGCTCGGCGTCGATGATGTCGTGCGCGGAGAGGACCTCGCTGTCCTCGTCCTCCTTGTCCTCGAACTCGTAGGTCCGCGAGGCGTACGACACGTCCAGCACGCCCTGCGCGTACGCCACCTGCGTCTCGCGCTCGCGGTCCGCGCGGGCCCGGGCCAGCCGGTCGTCCTCGCCGAGGAGTTCGGCCGCCTCGTCGAGGAGCGGTACGTCCGCCACCGTCCACGCTCGCGTCACGGGCCGGCGGATCGCGGCGACGTCCTCGTCGGGGAGGTAGCCCACGGGGTCGGCGAGGAAGTCCGCGACCAGGCGCTGCGGGGTGAGCACCGGCCACAACTGGTCGACGGCCGCCCAGACCTCGGGGTTCTCGGCGAGCTCGTCACGGATCTGGGTGATGTCGCTGGGGTCGAGGAGGCTGCTGCCGTCGTACGGGTCGGTGCCGACGCGTTCGGCGTACAGCTCGGTGAGCGTGTTGAGGATGTGCCCCTCGAAGTGCTCACGGGCCACGTTGTGCGGGAGCCCCGCGGCCCGGGTGCGTTCGCGGGCCACCTTGACCAGGTCGTCGTCGAGCATGAGGATCTCGCGTTCGTGCTCGATCGCGATCACCGGGTCCGGCAGCGACTGCCAGTCGCGGACGACCTCGGCGAGTACGTCCGCCATGTCTGCGCGGCCCTTCACCGCGGCCGCCTCACGGGTGTCGGCGGCGGTCGCCCGGACCCCCGGGAACAGCTCGCCCACCGTGGCCAGCAGGACGCCCGTCTCGCCGAGCGAGGGCAGGACCTCGCCGATGTAGCCGAGGAAGGCGGGGTTCGGGCCGACGATCAGGACCGCGCGCTTGGCGAGCAGTTCGCGGTGTTCGTAGAGCAGGTACGCGGCGCGGTGCAGGGCGACGGCCGTCTTGCCGGTGCCGGGGCCGCCCTCCACCACCAGTACGCCTCGGTGGGGTGCCCGGATGATCTCGTCCTGCTCGGCCTGGATGGTCTGCACGATGTCGTGCATCCGGCCGGTGCGCGCGGCGTCGAGCGCGGCGAGCAGCACGGCGTCGCCGGTCGGGTCCTCGTGGCCGGTCCGCTGCTCGTCGCCCAGGTCGAGGATCTCGTCGTGCAGGGCCGTGACGGTACGGCCGCTGGTGGTGATGTGCCGCCTGCGCCGCAGCCCCATCGGGGTGTGGCCGGTGGCCAGGTAGAAGGGGCGGGCGACGTCGGCCCGCCAGTCGATGAGGATCGGTGTGCGCTCGGCGTCGTCGGTGCGCAGGCCGATCCGGCCGATGCGGTGGCTGACGCCCGAGGCCAGGTCGATCCGGCCGAAGCACAGCGATCCGTCCACGGCGTTCAGCGCGGCGAGCAGCCCCGAGCGCTCGGCGACGAGGATGTCCCGCTCCAGGCGGGCCTGCATGGGTGTGTTGCCCTGGGCGAGAGCGCCCGTGACGGAGGCCTCGGTGTCGCCGCGCAGCGCGTCCACGCGGGCGTACAGGTCGTCGATGAATTCCTGCTCACGCCGCATTTCACCGTCTTGAAATTCGGTGTTTGACAATTCCGCTCCCGGCCGGATATACTGCGTTCAGTGAACTTCTTTGCGACTCAAAACCTTTGAAGTCGCGAACCATTGAATATACGCAGAGAAATCCCCCGAGCGCAATTGCTCGGGGGATTTCTCTGTTCCGGGATCAGAGGACGTCGGACAGCTCCTCCAGCAGACGCCGCTTCGGGCGGGCGCCCACCATCGACTTCACCGGCTCACCGCCCCGGAACACCATGAACGTCGGCATGGACAGCACCTTGTACGCGTTCGTGGTCTCGGGGTTGTGGTCCACGTCCAGCTGGACCACCTTCAGCCGGCCCCCGGTCTCACCGGCGACAGCCGTCAGCACCGGCCCCATCTGCCGGCACGGCGGACACCAGTCGGCCGTGAACTCCACCAGCACCGGCAGCTCCGCCCCGATCACCTCCGCCGCGAAGTCCGCGTCCGTCACCTCGGCCACGCCTGCCGCCCTGATCACAGCCCCTGCCCTCCCAGTTCGCACAACGGTGGTTCCCCCTCGGCCATCGCCAGCCGCAGACCGATCTTGGCCCGCACGGCCTGCAACTCCCCGATCAGCGCGTCGAGCTCGTCCAGCTTGCGCCGGTAGACCGCGAGTGAGGCGGGACACGAGTCGCCCTCCGGATGCCCGGCCCGCAGACACTCCACGAACGGCCTGGTCTCCTCCAGGTCGAACCCGAAGTCCTGCAACGTCCTGATCTGCCGCAGCAGCTTCAGGTCGTCCTCGTCGTAGCTCCGATAGCCGTTGCCGCTGCGCCGCGCGGGCAGCAGCCCACGCGACTCGTAGTAGCGCAACGTGCGCGTCGTGGTCCCGGCCCGTGCGGCCAGCTCGCCGATTCGCATGCGTACGAACGTAATCCTTGACGCCGACGTCAGGGCAAGGGCGGGGGGAAGGAAGGGGAGGGAGCGGGGAAAAGGACCGGCCCTCGCCACCTGCGGGGTGGAGAGGGCCGTTCGGGTCGAGTCGAATCGAGGTGCCCGGTGACCGGGCGGCTGAGCGACGGGGAGCAGCTCAGCCGCCCGGAGTGCGATGGCCGGGCGCCCGGCCCCGGTTCAGGCGGGGCCGGACGTCCGGAGCGGGGACCCCGGGCCGGGGATCAGGCCTTGGCGAGTTCCTTCTCGCCGCCCTGTTCCGGGACCTCGGCCTCGGCCGGGGCGCCGTGGCCGTCGTCCAGGAGGGTCGCCTCGTCGAACGGGACGGCACCGGCGAGCACCTCGTCGACGCGGGCGCGGTCGATCTCCTTCGTCCAGGTGCCGATCAGGACCGTGGCCACGGCGTTGCCCGCGAAGTTCGTCAGGGCGCGGGCCTCGCTCATGAAGCGGTCGATGCCGACGATGAGGCCGATGCCGTCCACCAGGGCCGGCTTGTGCGACTGGAGGCCACCGGCCAGGGTGGCCAGACCAGCTCCGGTGACACCGGCGGCGCCCTTGGAGGCGACCAGCAGGAAGAGCAGCAGCGGGATCTGCTCACCGATCGACATCGGCGTACCCATGGCGTCGGCGATGAACAGGGACGCCATGGTCATGTAGATCATGGTGCCGTCGAGGTTGAAGGAGTAGCCGGTCGGGACGGTGATGCCGACGACGGGCTTGCTGATGCCCAGGTGCTCCATCTTCGCGATGAGGCGCGGCAGCGCGGACTCGGAGGAGGAGGTCGACAGGATCAGCAGGAACTCACGGCCCAGGTACTTGAAGAGCGTGAAGATGTTGAGACCGGCGACGACCCGCAGCAGCGCGCCCAGCACGATGAAGACGAAGAGGAAGCAGGTGACGTAGAAGCCGAGCATCAGTACGGCGAGGCTCTTGAGGGCGTCCAGGCCGGCGGAACCGGTGACGGCGGCGATGGCGCCGAAGGCACCGATGGGCGCGGCCCACATCACCATGGCGAGGATGCGGAAGACGAGCCGCTGGATGTGCTGCACACCGCGCAGGATCGGCTCCCCGGCCGAGCCCATGGCCTGCAGCGCGAAACCGGCGAGCAGGGCGATGAGCAGGGTCTGCAGGACCGATTCCGAGGTGAAGGCGGAGACCATCGTGGTCGGGATGATGCCGAGCAGGAACTCGGTGGTGTCCTTGGCCTCGGCGTCGACCTGCGCGTGACCGACGTCCTTGACGGCGTCGGTGACGGCGAGGCCGGTGCCCGGCTCCAGGATGTTGCCGACGACCAGGCCGATGGCGAGGGCGACGAGCGACATCGCGAGGAAGTAGACCAGCGCGATACCGCCGACGGCGCCGACCTTCGCGGCCTTCCGTACCGAGCCGATACCCAGCACGATCGTGCAGAAGATGATCGGCGAGATCATCATCTTGATGAGGTTCACGAAGCCCGTGCCGATGGGCTTCAGCTCGACCGCGAAGTCGGGCGCGACCAGGCCCACGGTGATACCGAGGGCCACCGCGATGATCACCGCGATGTAGAGGTAGTGCGTGCGGTCCCGTTTGGCGACGGGTGCCTTCTCGGGGGAACTGGCGGCGGCCACGGCTGCCCTCCTTGACGTCTTCGTCGGTATCACCGGCGTGCGGCTCACGTCCGGGGGTGTGGGGGTCTCGCTGACCGGCCGTCGCGCCCCGGGGACGGGGGCGTCGTATTCAGCGATGCGGTGACTATCTCCCGCCGTGTGAGGGCGGTCACCCTTCCGTTCATTTAGTTCACCGGCTGTGCGAGTCCGGCATCCCCCTCGTCCGCGAGGGGGCGGTCAAAATCGGCCATGGGGCAGACTGGCGGCATGCGCATCCCCGTCCCGAGGCCCCGTAGCCTGGCCGGCCAGCTCTTCGCCATGCAGGCCGTGCTGATAGCGGTGCTCGTCGCCGGATACGCCGTCTTCACCTACGTCAGTGACCGCGGCCAGGCCGAGGAGTCCGCGCGCCGCCAGGCCATGGCGGTGACACAGTCGATCGCCGACGCCCCGTCCGTCCGGGAGGCGATCCACACCCCCGACCCGTCGGACCTGCTCCAGCCGTACGCCCTGCGGGTCCAGCGTGACACCGAGGTCGATTTCGTCACGATCATGACCCCGGCGGGGATCCGCTGGACGCACCCCAACCCGAAGCAGATCGGCCAGCACTTCCAGGGCCACACGGAGCGCGCCCTCAGGGGTGAGGCGTTCACCGAGACGTACACCGGCACGCTCGGCCCGTCCGTGCGCGCGGTCGTTCCGATCCGCGACGGGGAAGACGGTGAAGGCGAGATCATCGGCCTGGTCAGCGCGGGCATTCGGGTCGAGGCGATCAGCAAGCGAGTGCAGGATCAGCTGACGGCCCTGATCGGCGTCGCGGGCGGGGCGCTGGCCCTGGGCGCGATCGGCACCTATGTCATCAACGCGCGTCTGCGCCGTCACACCCACGGCATGAACGCGGCCGAGCTGAGCCATATGCACGACTACCACCAGGCCGCGCTGCACGCGGTGCGTGAGGGGCTGCTGATGCTGGACGGGCAGTACCGGGTGGCGCTCATCAACGACGGGGGCCGGGAGCTGCTCGGCGTCCCGCACGAGGAGGACGTGGTCGGCACGTCGGTGGCGGAGCTGGGGCTGCCGGCCCCGCTGACCGGGGCGCTGCTGGCGTCGGAGCCGCGGGTGGACGAGGTACACCTGGCGGCGGAGCGGGTGCTGGTGGTGAACACGTCGCCCGTGTCCGGAGGTGAGCGCCGGGGGACGGTGGTGACCCTGCGGGACGTCACCGAACTCCAGTCGCTCATGGGCGAGTTGGACTCGGAGCGGGGCTTCACCCAGGCCCTGCGCTCGCAGGCGCACGAGGCGGCGAACCGGCTGCACACGGTCGTGTCACTGATCGAACTGGGGCGGGCCGAGGAGGCGGTGGAGTTCGCGACCGCCGAGCTGGAACTGGCTCAGGCGCTGACCGACCAGGTGGTTGCGGCGGTGAGCGAGCCGGTGCTGGCCGCACTGCTGCTGGGGAAGACGGCGCAGGCCAATGAGCGCGGGGTGGAGCTGGTGGTGTCGGAGGACAGCCGGCTGGACGACGGGCTGCTGCCGCCGTCACTCCCGGCGCGCGACCTGGTGACCATCCTCGGTAACTTGATCGACAATGCCGTGGACGCGGCGCAGGGGAGTGTGCGGGCTCGGGTGACGGTGACGGCGTACACGGACGACACCGACGGCGCAGGGCTGGTGCTGCGGGTGTCCGACACCGGGACCGGGGTGGATCCGGCGCACGCGGAAGCGGTGTTCGAACGCGGATTCTCGACCAAGCCGGCCGGACCGGGTGGGCGAGGGCTGGGACTGGCGCTCGTACGGCAGGCGGTGAGCCGGCACGAGGGGACGCTGACGGTGGCGGAGGCGGCCGGGGGCGGGGCGGAGTTCGAGGTGCGGCTGCCTCTGGGCGAGGGGGCTGGGCGCTCGCGGGAGGGCGGGGCCGTGCGGGAGGACGAGGCAGTGCGGGGGACCGAGGCCGTACAGGGGACCGGGAGCGCGGTTGCCGGAGGTGACGTATGACGGCGATGGCCGGGCAGGCGATCCGGGTGCTGGTCGTGGAGGACGATCCGGTCGCCGCGGACGCGCATGCGATGTACGTAGGGCGGGTGCCGGGCTTCGTCGCGGTCGGCAAGGCGCACACGGGAGCGGAGGCGCGGCGCGCGCTGGAGCGGACGCCGGTGGATCTGCTGCTGCTGGACCTGCACCTGCCGGATGTGCACGGACTGCAACTGGCGCGTTCGCTGCGGGCTGCCGGGCATCACGCTGACGTGATCGCGGTGACGTCGGCCCGGGACCTGGCCGTGGTGCGGGAGGGGGTGTCGCTCGGGGTCGTGCAGTACGTACTGAAGCCGTTCACGTTCGCCACGCTTCGGGACCGGCTGGTGCGGTACGCCGAGTTCCATGCGGCGGTGGGGGAGGCGAGCGGGCAGGACGAGGTGGACCGGGCGCTGGCGGCGCTGCGGGCACCGGGGCCGGCCGCGCTGCCGAAGGGGTTGAGCGGGCCCACGTTGGAGCGGGTGACGGGGGCTGTGCGGGAGGCCGAGGAGGGGCTCACGGCGGCGGGGGTCGCCGAGGCCGTGGGGATTTCCCGGATCACGGCTCGACGGTATCTGGAGCATCTGGTGGAGGCGGGGAGGGCTGAGCGGGCGCCGGTCTATGGGCAGGTGGGACGGCCGGAGTTGGTCTATCGGTGGGTTCGGGGCGGGGGTGGGCGGTGAGGGCGGCGGGCGGTCAGAACCCACCCGGCCTCGCGGCAGCCCGGCCAACGCCTCCGGTACGGCGACCCCACCACCCCCTGGATCACCATCACGCCCCGCTCGCGTACCGCACCACCTGCCACCCCAATCCGGCCACAGCCAGCGCCTCCCCCACCGACAACACGACGAGCAGCGCCCCGGACCCTCCATCCACCCAGAACAGCACCAGCGCAGCCAGCGGCACTCCGCAGAAGGCCAGCAGGTCCACGACGAGCTGCACGGCCTTGCGGGACCCGCGCCGCGCCTCCCCCCGGTGGGCGGTCTCCCACCCGAACGCCTCGAACCCACCCCCGGGTTGGGCCAGCGCGGCGAGCCGCGGCCCCAACTGCTCCCGGACGTACGCGCCGATCGCCGAGATCTTCTGATCGTTCACGAGATACGTCCACCCGAGCACCACGCACACCGGGGGCAGCGCGAGCAGCATCGACGGCTGCTTGGCCTGCGCGGCGGCGGCGATGACGGCGGCCACGACGGCCAGGGTCACGTACAGCAGGTTGTCCCGGAACCCGATCCGCGCCTTCTGCTCGTCCTTGACGCTCTGATACTCGGCGAGCAGCAACTGCCCCACCGTGACGTCCTGTTCCGCCACTCGAATCCCTTCCCCCGCCTGTACGTCGTTGAGCGTGCCGGAGACTCAGCCCACCGCTCTCGTCCTGGCCGCGCTCCCTCTCGAATACGACGCCGTCCGCGCGTACGTCGAGGAGCGGCGCGAACGCGTGCACCCTGACGGGACGCGAGTCGAGAAGGGCCGACTGCCCGGCACTGCTTGGCATATTGCCATCGCCGAGCTGGGCATGGGCGCGGAGCGGGCGGCGTCACTGACCACACAGCTCATCAGTTGGCTGCACCCGGAGGCCGTGTTCTTCGTGGGTGTGGCCGGCAGTCTCAAGCACGACGTCCGGATCGGGGATGTCGTCGTCGGCACGCAGGTGTACGAGATCCACGGTGGCAAGCAGACGCCGGAGGGTTTCCTGGTCCGGCCGAAGGCCCTGCCGGGCTCGCACGCGCTCGAACAGGCGGCCCGTTCCGCGGTGCGGGACATGCCCGACGTGCGGGCGCACTTCATGCCGATCGCCACCGGTGACGTGGTCCTGGCGGACGCCGAGTCCGAGATCGCCGGGCATCTGCGCAGGAGCTACAACGACGTCGGCGCGATCGAGATGGAGGGCTCGGGGGCAGCCCACGCGGCCCACCTGAACGGCCAGTTGCATGCCTTGGTGATCCGGGGCATCAGCGACCGAGCGGACGCGGGCAAGCGGGAGGCCGACGCGGCGGGTTCGCAGGAAATCGCCGCCAGGCAGGCAGCCGCGGTGACGTTCGCGGTGCTGCGCAAGCACCGGCCGCGCCAGGAGTCGCCGGGGGCGGGCACTGCGCAACCTGGCCATGGCCCATCAAGACGCCCTCCACGAGGAGGAGGCCCACACCACCAACCTCCAGGCAGTCGAGGCCTTCACCCGGGCATACGCCCCGGACGAAGCCGACACGGCCCAGTACGCCGCGACCTGGCCTTGGCCGACCGCCGCGCCCTCCACAGAGCACGAGCCCGCACCACCCGCCTTCAGGCCGCCGGAACCCTGATCCGAGCGAACGCCCCCCGCCGAAGCCGTCAACTTCAATACCGCGCATACGCATTGACCTGACTAGACCAGTCGACCTACGTTCACCGGGCAGCCGTCCCAGCGCCACGACGAAGTGCCCGCAGGAGGTCATGCCCGTGCGCCCCACCGCCTCCCTCCCCGCCGCCTCTCTCCCCACGCTCCTCGCCCTCACCCTCGCCGCCGCAGGCACCCTCACCGCGTGCGGCAGCGGCTCCGGCAGTGACCCGGACACCATCAAGGTCTCCTTCAAGCAGTCCACGGACAACTCCATCAAGGTGATGGACACCTACCTCGCGGACATCAAGAAGCAGTTCGAGAAGGCGAACCCCGGCAAGAAGGTCGAGTTCGTACCGATCAAGGCCCCGGACTCGGAGTACTACACCAAGCTGCAGCAGATGCTCCGCTCCCCGAAGACCGCCCCGGACCTGGTCTACGAGGACACCTTCCTCATCAACTCGGACATCACCAGCGGGTACTTGAAGCCTCTCGACCCCTACCTCGCCAAGTGGAAGGACTGGGAACAGTTCATCGACACGGCGAAGTTGGCCGCCAAGGGCGAGGACGGGAAGACGTACGGCGTCCCGGACGGCACCGACACCCGGGGGCTGTGGTTCAGCAAGGACATCTTCGAGAAGGCCGGTCTGCCCGCCGACTGGCGGCCGAAGACCTGGGACGAGGTCCTGGACGCCGCCCGCGCCGTCAAGGAGAAGGTCCCGGGCGTCATCCCGCTCAACGTGTACACGGGCAAGCCCGTCGGCGAGGCCGCCACCATGCAGACGTTCGAAATGCTGCTCTACGGCACGGGCGCGAGCGCCAGCGCCTCGGACCCGCTGTACGACAAGTCCGCCAAGAAGTGGATCGCCGGAAGCCAGGGCTTCAAGGACTCCCTCTCGTTCGTCGAGACCGTCTACAAGGAGAAGCTCGGCCCGGACGTCTCCGACGCCCTCGACCCCAACGTCATGACCCGGGTACGCGGCGAGTGGCTCCCGCAGGGCAAGCTCGCCATCGCCCTCGACGGCTCCTGGCTCCCCCAGGACTGGCTCCCCGGCAGCGGCCACGAGTGGCCGGAGTGGTCCGACGAGCTCGGCCTCGCCGCCATGCCGACGCAGAACGGCCAGGCCCCCGGGAAGGTGAGCATGTCCGGTGGCTGGACCTGGTCCATCCCGGCCAAGGCGTCCAACCCCGACCTCGCGTTCGAGTTCATCAAGACGATGCAGACGAAGGCGAACGCCCAGAAGTGGTACGTCGCCAACTCCGGCATCGCGGTCCGCGAGGACGTCGCCGCCGACCCCGCGTACATCGAGGCCCAGCCCGGCATCGAATTCTTCACGGACCTGGTGGCCAGCACCCACTACCGCCCCGCCTACCCGGCGTATCCGAGGGTCTCCACCGCCGTCCAGGAGGCGATGGAGGGCGTGACGACGGGTGACATGTCGGTGGAGGAGGCGGCGAAGGGCTACGACGAGGAGCTGAAGTCGGCGACGGACGACCAGGTGATCGAGAAGTGAGCGCTGCCGGGACGGGGTCCCGCGGATGAAGCAGGCCCCCTCTCCCCCTCTCCTGCGCTCCCTCACCCGCGCCCTCCCCGTCGCCCCCGCCGTCGTCCTCCTCGTCCTCTTCCTCGCCGGGCCCATCGCCTACTGCGCCTACATCGCCTTCACCGACCTCCAGCTCACCGGCCAGGCCGAGGACTCCTTCGTCGGTTTCGACAACTTCCGTACGGCGTTCGACGACGAGGCGTTCCGCAACGCGGTCTGGCTCACGCTCGTGTTCACCGTGATCTCCGCGCTGCTCGGCCAGAACACGCTGGGCCTGGCCCTGGCCGCGTTGATGCAGCGCGCGTCCAAGCCGGTCCGCACGCTGGTGGGCGCCATCGTCATCACGGCGTGGGTGCTGCCGGAGGTCGTCGCCGGCTTTCTCCTCTACGCCTTCTTCCGCCGCGAAGGCACCCTGAACGCCATCCTGGGCTGGCTCCATCTCCCCACCCAGAACTGGCTGTTCACGCTTCCGATCCTGGCGGTGTCGTTCGCGAACGTCTGGCGGGGCACCGCCTTCTCGATGCTGGTCTACTCGGCGGCGCTGGGCGAGATCCCCAAGGAGATCACGGAGGCGGCCGAGGTCGACGGCGCCGGCGGCTGGCGTCGTATGTGGCACATCACCCTCCCGATGATCCGCCGTTCCATCGGCACCAACCTCATGCTCATCACCCTCCAGACCCTGTCCGTCTTCGGGCTGATCTGGGTGATGACGAGGGGCGGGCCGGGCGGCAAGAGCCAGACGCTGCCGCTGTTCATGTACGAGGAGGCGTTCCAGAAGAGCATGATCGGTTACGGCACGGCGGTCGCCCTTCTCCTGCTGGTGGTGGGCTCCCTGTTCTCGGTGGTCTACCTGCGGCTGCTGCGAACGGAGGTGTGACGCCGAATGCCTCGCTCTCTCTCCGCGCGGCGCACCGCCCGCCGTCTGGCCGCCGACGCCGGTCTGCTGGTGGTGGCGGCGGCGTTCGTGCTTCCGCTGGCGTGGCTGGTCCTGTCCTCGCTGGACACCGCCGCCGACCTTCAGGTGAAGGTCCCGGACGGCGTCACCCTGGACAACTTCGACGCGGTCCTGACCCCGGACATCACCTTCACCCCGCTCCTCAACAGCCTGCTCCTGTGCGGCGGCGGGACACTGCTGACGGTGGTCTGCGCCGCGCTCGCCGCCTACCCGCTGTCCCGGTTCCGGTCCCGCCTCAACCGGCCCTTCCTGCTGACGATCCTGTTCGCGACGAGCCTGCCGATCACGGCGATCATGGTGCCGGTGTACGCCCTCTTCGTGCAGGTGAACCTGATCGACACCATGGAGGGGACGGTCTTCTTCTTCGCCGCCTCCCAACTGCCGTTCGCCATCTGGCTGATGAAGAACTTCATGGACGGGGTCCCGAAGGAGCTGGAGGAGGCCGCCTGGACGGACGGGGCGTCGTCGCTCCAGTCGCTGGTGCGGGTCGTGCTGCCGCTGATGGGGCCGGGGGTGGCGGTGGTGACGGTGTTCTCGTTCGTGATGATGTGGGGGAACTTCTTCGTTCCGTTCATGCTGCTGCTCACACCGGACCAGATGCCGGCGGCCGTGAGCATCAACGAGTTCTTCGGGAACCGCGGGACCGTGGTGTACGGGCAGCTGGCGGCGTTCTCGATCATCTACTCGACGCCGGTGATCCTGCTGTACGTGCTGGTGGCCCGGCGGCTGGGGGGCGGGTTCGCGTTGAGCGGGGCGGTGAAAGGGTGAAGGGGTGATCGCGCGGCGGGCTGGGTCGTGCCGCGTGCGTGGCGCGCCGTCGGGTGCCGCGTACCGGCCGCACCGTCGGACACCGCGAACCGGCCGCACCGTCGGGATCGAGCCGCGCGCCACTCCCTATGTCCGACCTGTCGGCCCACCTCCCGTTGACGCACTCGATTTCGACACCCGGCCGTACGATCGACCACCACTGCGCGCCCTTCGGGGCCGGCGCCGCGAGCCGCCAGGAGACGGGCAACGGAAAGCGCTCGCGAATATGCCGCCTGACCTTGCCGTTCACCGACCGTCACCGGTCGCCCGCCGCACGTCGGCCCCGTCCCTGCGGCACCCGCGCCGGAACCCGGCCCGCACCGCAAAAGATCTCACCCGTCAACGAACCCGCCAGTAGCCGTAGCTTCATACAATCCGTAATCCTGGCCGAACAGACCGTAGTCACGACTCTCGGCCCGGCCTACGTTGTGGCCCGTGCGCCGACCCCAAGCCCAACCGAACCAGCCCGACCGCTCCAGCCGCCGAACCCCGCCCACTCCCCCGTTCAACGCCCCCGCCGCCCGCAGACTCCGCGCCGCCCTCAACATGGGGCCCGAGCACGTCGCCTACGGGATGCGCGCGTCGTACGGTCTGCCCTACGTCACCCAGGACCTCGTCGTCGCCTGGGAACGGGAGATCACCTGCCCCGACAACAACGAACTCACCGCCCTCGCCGGTGTGCTGTGGTGCTCGCCCAGCGAGCTGCTCGGCAAGCCGCGGACGCTGCGCGAACACCGCCTCGCCCGTGGCCTCGCACCCGAGGACGTGGCGCGCACCGTGGGGCACGAACTCCTCGCGTACCTGCGCATGGAGGAGAACGACGACTGGCAGGGCAACGACCGCCAGTCCGCCGCCCTCGCCGACGTCCTCGGTCTGACGGTCCCGGACTTCATCACCGTCACCGGCCGTGACAGGGCCCTCGCCGAGCTGCTGCGCAGTGCCGTGACGACGCGCTGGCAGGCGTACGTCCGCCCGGTCGGCAAGATGGTGCCCCTGGACCGGCGCCTGTTGGAGGACGCCCTCCAGCAGCTGCACCAGAACTACCAGGGGCAGATGACCGCCACGCTCAGCTGGGGTGGCGGCGGCAGCGAGTCCAGTGCGGCCGGCCGCGAGTTCCTGGACCGGATCGTGGAGCACTTCTGGGCGACGGTCGATGGCGCCACCGCCTGAACCGAACCCGGACCGGACCCGCCTGACCCCGCACCGAACCCGCGCGCTCCGGCCCTCGGCCTGGACCCCGGTCTAGAACACCGACTCCGCCTCGTCCATCCGGTCCTTCGGCACCGTCTTCAGCTCGGTCACGGCCTCGGCCAGCGGCACCATCACGATGTCGGTCCCGCGCAGGGCGGTCATCCTGCCGAAGTCGCCCCGGTGCGCGGCCTCCACGGCGTGCCAGCCGAAGCGGGTGGCGAGGACGCGGTCGTACGCGGTGGGCACGCCGCCGCGCTGGACGTGGCCGAGGATGACCGGCTTGGCCTCCTTGCCGAGGCGGCGCTCCAGCTCGAAGGCGAGGGCCGTGCCGATGCCCTGGAAGCGCTCGTGGCCGTACTGGTCGATCGCGCCCTTGCCGTAGTCCATGGTGCCGTCGGCCGGATGGGCGCCCTCGGCGACGCAGATCACGGCGAACTTCTTGCCGCGCGCGAAGCGCTCCTCGACCATCTTCACCAGGTCGGCCGGGTCGAAGGGGCGCTCGGGCAGGCAGATGCCGTGCGCGCCGGCCGCCATGCCGGACTCCAGGGCGATCCAGCCGGCGTGCCGGCCCATGACCTCCACGACCATGACGCGCTGGTGCGATTCCGCGGTGGTCTTCAGGCGGTCCATGGCCT
Source organism: Streptomyces sp. NPDC028907 (assembly GCF_055564995.1). NCBI lineage: Bacteria > Bacillati > Actinomycetota > Actinomycetes > Kitasatosporales > Streptomycetaceae > Streptomyces > Streptomyces sp. NPDC028907. The sequence continues at coordinate 435,578 of NZ_JBVHVE010000008.1, read as the reverse complement.
CGGTGGCGACGCCCACGGCCGTGTCGAAGCCGAACGTGCGGTCCGTCGAGGAGATGTCGTTGTCGATCGTCTTGGGGACCCCGACCACCGGCAGGCCGGCGTCCGACAGCATGCGGGCCGCCGTCAGGGTGCCCTCGCCGCCGATCGGGATCAGCGCGTCGATGCCGAAGTCACGGGCGATGTCGATGGCGCTCTCGCAGGCCTCGCGCAGCCGGTCGCGCTCCAGGCGGGACGAGCCCAGGATGGTGCCGCCGCGGGCCAGGATGCCGCTGACGGCCTCCAGGTCGAGGCTGCGGTAGTGGCCGTCCAGCAGGCCCGCGTACCCGTCCTCGAAGCCGATCACCTCGTCGCCGTACTGCGCGACCGCTCGGTGCACGACCGACCGGATCACGGCGTTCAGGCCGGGGCAGTCGCCGCCTGCGGTGAGAACTCCGATGCGCATCGTGCTGTGTCTCCTGCTCGCTGTTGATACCGGTGAGCCAGTCCGATTGTTTCACGTCCGTGAGGACCATGTCGCTCCCGCACTGACGGGCGCCTTATCCACCGCCAAGGGTATTGTCAAGAGGGTTTCGCTCACCCCACTGGGCGATTTTTCGACGCCCACGGGGACACCCGAGACGACGACCGACGATCGACGAGAACGACGGACGACAGACGAAACGGAGAGCACGCGTGACGCGCAGCGTGTACGTGACCGGCATCGACCGCGGCGACGGCCGCCAGGTCGTCGAACTGGGAGTCATGGAGCTCCTGACCCGGCAGGTCGACCGGGTGGGGGTGTTCCGGCCGCTCGTCCACCACGTCCCCGACCGCCTGTTCGAGCTGCTGCGCTCCCGTTACCGCCTCTCCCAGGACCCGGCGACGGTCTACGGCATGGACTACCACGAGGCGTCCGCCCTCCAGGCCGAGCGCGGGACGGACGAGCTGGTGTCCACGCTGGTCGACCGGTTCCACGCGGTCGCCCGCGACTACGAGTTCGTGCTCGTCCTCGGCACCGACTTCGCCGACACCCAGCTCCCGGACGAGCTGTCCCTCAACGCCCGGCTCGCCAACGAGTTCGGCGCGAGCGTCATACCCGTCGTCGGCGGGCGCGGGCAGGCCGCCGAGTCGGTGCTGGCCGAGACGCGCAACGCGTACCGGGCGTACGAGAACCTGGGCTGTGACGTGCTCGCCATGGTCACCAACCGGGTCGTCCGGGACGACCGGGACGAGATCGCCGAGCGGCTGCGGTCGCGGCTGCCCGTGCCCTGCTACGTCGTCCCGGACGAGCCCGCGCTGGCCGCGCCGACCGTCTCGCAGATCGCCCACTCCCTGGACGCGAAGGTCCTGCTCGGCGACGACTCGGGGCTCGCGCGCGACGCCCTGGGCTTTGTCTTCGGCGGCGCGATGCTGCCGAACTTCCTGACCGCCCTGACCCCGGGCTGCCTGGTGGTCACCCCGGGCGACCGGGCCGATCTGGTCGTCGGCTCGCTGGCCGCGCACAGCGCCGGCACCCCGCCGATCGCCGGTGTGCTGCTCACCCTGGACGAGCGCCCCGGCGACGAGATCCTCACCCTCGCGGCCCGTCTCGCCCCGGGCACCCCGGTGCTCTCGGTGCCGGGCTACAGCTTCCCCACCGCCGAGCAGCTCTTCTCGCTGGAGGGGAAGTTGAGCGCGGTCACCCCGCGCAAGGCGGAGACCGCGCTCGGTCTGTTCGAACGGTACGTCGACACCGGTGAGCTGCTGATTCGGCTCTCGGCGCCGAGCAGCGACCGGGTCACGCCGATGATGTTCGAGCACAAGCTGCTGGAGCAGGCCCGCTCGAACATGCGCCGCATCGTGCTGCCCGAGGGCACCGAGCCGCGCGTCCTGCACGCCGCCGAGGTGCTGCTGCGCCGCAACGTCTGCGACCTCACGCTCCTGGGCCCGGTCGACCGGATCCGCAAGCAGGCCGCCGACCTCGGGATCGACCTGGGCGACTGCCAGTTGATCGACCCGGCCACCAGCGAGCTGCGCGACACGTTCGCGGAGAAGTACGCGCAGCTGCGCGCCCACAAGGGGGTCACGGTGGAGCTGGCGTACGACGTCGTCTCCGACGTGAACTACTTCGGCACGCTGATGGTGCAGGAGGGCCTCGCGGACGGCATGGTCTCGGGGTCCGTGCACTCCACGGCCGCGACGATCCGCCCGGCCTTCGAGATCATCAAGACCAAGCCGGACGCCGACATCGTCTCGTCCGTCTTCTTCATGTGCCTCGCCGACAAGGTGCTGGTCTACGGCGACTGCGCGGTGAACCCCGACCCGAACGCCGTGCAGCTGGCCGACATCGCCATCCAGTCGGCGGCCACCGCCGAGCAGTTCGGCGTGGAGGCGAGGATCGCGATGCTGTCGTACTCGACGGGTACGTCGGGTTCGGGCGCCGACGTCGACAAGGTGCGCGAGGCGACCGAGCTGGTGCGTGAGCGGCGACCCGACCTGAAGACCGAGGGGCCGATCCAGTACGACGCGGCCGTGGAGCCGTCGGTCGCGGCGACCAAGCTGCCGGAGTCCGACGTCGCCGGTCAGGCCAGCGTGCTGATCTTTCCGGACCTCAACACCGGCAACAACACCTACAAGGCCGTGCAGCGCTCGGCCGGCGCCATCGCCGTCGGCCCGGTGCTCCAGGGCCTGCGCAAGCCGGTCAACGACCTGTCCCGGGGCGCCCTCGTCCAGGACATCGTCAACACCGTCGCGATCACCGCGATCCAGGCCCAGTCCCCCGCCCCGTCCCTCCACGAGAAGGCCGCCGCCCAGTGAGTCCGTCCCGCGTCCTCGTCCTCAACTCCGGCTCCTCGTCGGTGAAGTACCAGCTGCTCGACATGGCGGGCAGCAGCCGGCTGGCCATGGGTCTCGTCGAGCGCATCGGCGAGGAGACCTCCCGGCTGAAGCACACCCCGCTGGCGGCCGGCGGCGAGAGCCGCGAGTGGACCGCGCCCATCGCCGACCACGAGGCCGCCCTGAAGGCCGTGTCGGCGGAGCTCGCCAAGGACGGGCTCGGCCTCGACTCGCCCGAGCTGGCCGCGATCGGCCACCGGGTGGTGCACGGCGGCAAGCGGTTCACCGAGCCGACCGTCATCGACGACGCCGTGCTCGCCGAGATCGAGCGGCTGATCCCGGTGGCCCCGCTGCACAACCCGGCCAACCTCACCGGCATCCGCACCGCCCGGGCCCTGCGCCCGGACCTGCCCCAGGTCGCCGTCTTCGACACCGCGTTCCACACGACGATGCCGGAGTCGGCCGCCCGTTACGCCATCGACGTCGAGACCGCCGACGCCCACCGGATCCGCCGGTACGGCTTCCACGGCACCTCGCACGCGTACGTCTCCCGCGCCACCGCCGAGCTGCTGGGCAGGGCGCCCGAGGACGTGAACGTCATCGTGCTGCACCTCGGCAACGGGGCGTCCGCGTCCGCCGTGCGGGGCGGTCGTTGCGTGGACACCTCCATGGGGCTGACGCCTTTGGAGGGGCTCGTGATGGGTACGCGCTCCGGTGACACGGATCCCGCCGTCATCTTCCATTTGGCGCGTGTTGGCGGAATGTCCATCGCGGAAATCGACACTCTTCTCAACAAGAAGAGCGGATTGATCGGCCTGTGCGGCGACAACGACATGCGGGAGATCCGCCGGCGGATCGACGAGGGTGACGAGCGGGCCCAATTGGCCTTCGACATCTACATTCACCGGCTGAAGAAGTACATCGGCGCCTATTACGCGGTGCTCGGCCGGGTGGACGCCATCGCGTTCACGGCCGGGGTCGGCGAGAACGCGGCGCCGGTCCGGGAGGCCGCCGTGGCGGGCCTGGAGCAGCTGGGTCTCGCGGTGGACCCGGAGCTGAACGCCGTACGCGGTGACGGGCCGCGGCTGATCTCGCCGTCGGACTCGCGGGTGGCGGTGGCGGTGGTGCCGACGGATGAAGAACTGGAGATCGCGAGGCAGACCTACGCGTTGGTAGGGGAGAACAACCGTTGAAGCAACGGCCGAGTAACACGGCTGAGCAATACGAAGCTCATTTGTATCTTCCGCCAGACGGAATATTCCGCGGCGAAACAAACCGATAGGATCGTCCCATGCGCCGTTCGAAAATCGTCTGTACTCTCGGCCCCGCGGTCGACTCCCATGAGCAGCTTGTCTCGCTGATCGAGGCGGGCATGAATGTGGCCCGCTTCAACTTCAGCCACGGAACGCACGAAGACCACCAGGGGCGGTACGAGCGCCTGCGCGCCGCCGCCGCGGAGACCGGCCGGGCCATCGGTGTGCTCGCCGACCTCCAGGGCCCCAAGATCCGTCTGGAGACCTTCGCCGAGGGCCCGGTGGAGCTGGAGCGTGGTGACGAGTTCATCATCACCACCGAGGACGTCCCGGGTGACAAGCAGATCTGCGGGACCACCTACAAGGGCCTGCCGGGCGATGTCGCCAAGGGCGACCAGGTCCTCATCAACGACGGCAACGTCGAGCTGAAGGTCACCGAGGTCGAAGGCCCCCGGGTGAAGACGATCGTCATCGAGGGCGGTGTCGTCTCCGACCACAAGGGCATCAACCTGCCCGGCGCTGCGGTGAACGTGCCGGCGCTGAGCGAGAAGGACGTCGAGGACCTCCGCTTCGCGCTGCGCATGGGCTGCGACCTGGTCGCCCTGTCCTTCGTGCGGGACGCCAACGACGTGCAGGACGTGCACAAGGTCATGGACGAGGTCGGCCGCCGCGTCCCGGTCATCGCCAAGGTGGAGAAGCCGCAGGCGGTGGCGAACATGGAGGACGTCGTGATGGCGTTCGACGGTGTCATGGTCGCCCGTGGTGACCTGGCCGTCGAGTACCCGCTCGAGAAGGTCCCGATGGTGCAGAAGCGGCTCATCGAGCTGTGCCGCCGCAACGCCAAGCCGGTGATCGTGGCGACCCAGATGATGGAGTCGATGATCACCAACTCCCGTCCGACCCGCGCCGAGGCCTCCGACGTGGCCAACGCGATCCTGGACGGCGCGGACGCGGTCATGCTGTCGGCGGAGTCCTCGGTCGGCGCGTACCCGATCGAGACCGTCCGCACGATGTCGAAGATCGTCACCGCGGCCGAGCAGGAGCTGCTGAGCAAGGGCCTGCAGCCCCTGGTCCCCGGCAAGAAGCCCCGCACGCAGGGCGGTTCGGTCGCCCGCGCGGCCTGCGAGATCGCCGACTTCCTCGGCGGCAAGGGCCTGGTCGCCTTCACCCAGTCCGGCGACACCGCCCGCCGCCTGAGCCGCTATCGCGCCGCCCAGCAGATCATCGCGTTCACCACGGACGAGTCCACCCGCAACCAGATGACCCTCAGCTGGGGCGTCGAGCCGCACGTGGTGCCGTTCGTGAACAGCACCGACGAGATGGTCGACCTGGTGGATCAGGAGATCGTCAAGATGGGCCTGTTCAACGAGGGCGACATCGTGGTCATCACGGCCGGGTCGCCGCCTGGGGTGCCGGGGACGACGAACATGGTGCGGGTGCACCATCTGGGGGGCGGGGCACGGGACTGACCGCGTCAGCCGCACGGCACGGCTCCTGTACGACACTGAGGGCGCTCCCTGTGGCAGGGGGCGCCCTCAGTGGTGTCTGCTCAGTGGCTGACGCCTGGTGTCACGCCTCGGACGCCGCCTGGACGACAGCAGACGCCAGGGCGTCGAAGTTCTCCCGGTAGAAGCCCAGGCGGATGTTGAACGGCTCCTCCGCGAAGAGGCCACCGCGCTCAAGGAACATGGTGGGCGCGGCGGTCAGCGCGCTGTGCGCCATGTGGAGTTCCGCCAGGGTGAGGCGGAAGTCGCGTGACTCCGTGTGCGGTCGGCCCAGGCGTTCCAGGAGTGCGTCGGCCGCCTCCCGGCCCGCGCCGACCAGGAGGGTCAACTCCGTGTCACCGTAGTCCTGCTCGCGCAGAAGGCTCAACGCCTCGTACATCGCCGTTGCCTGGCGGGGCGCGAGCCGGGCGATGAACGCGTCGCCGTCGCGGGTGACTTTCAGCTGGGTTCTCACACGTCTCTCCTGCGATTCGGCCTTCGGGTGTCGGGGTGGTCGACTCAGTCGTGTTCGACGAGTTCCTCCACCGCTTCGGTGATCTGGCTCCCGTTGTAACCGCAGCGTTCGCCCAGCAGACGGTACCGGGCGTACACGGTTTCCTTGACGGGGATCTCGAACGCCTCGACGATGCGCAGAAGGAACCGGAAACCGAGGTCGGAGTCGATCCCGGTCACGATGCGCTCCAGCATCGCGGCCGTGCCGTCGATCCCGGTCGCACGGTTCAGCGGCTGAACGAGATCCTGGACCTCCCTCGTGACCAGGTCCGTCAGGTCGGTGCGGGGAGGCGACACGAAGGGCGTGTAAGCCGGGTCAGCGGCGGTCAGCCGCTCCGTGCACACGTCGGCGATCTCCCGCAGCCACGTTCTTCCGTCCGCGTCGAACGCGTCCGCGGCTCGCTGACGTCGTGCGGCGGTGCGCCACAGGGCCGTGACGGCGTCGTCGGACAGAGCGGAGTCCAGCAGCCGCGTCACGTCCTCCAGCAGTACGGCCGCCTGCGCCCCCGGGGGCAGACCGCTGTCCGCGTGCGCGAGCCGCGCGATGTGTTCCCGAGGGGTGCCCATGCCCTCGTAACGCCAACTGTCCCACTCCCCGTCGAACATCCGGGACAGCCCCGGCAGCCCGAACCCGAACTCGAAGTCCCGTCGGCCCGGGTCGAGTGGCGGCCACCGCACGTCCAGTCCTTCGAAGACCACGGTGAGGGGGTAGGAGAGCCGCTCGGCGATGGCCAGCAGCCGGTGGTACCGGTCCTCGTCCACCGGCAGAGCACAGGCTTTGAGAGCGCGCAGGAACAGGCGGAAGCCAAGGTCGGCGTCAGCCTCGGCGACGACCTTTCCGAGGGCGGGCACGATGTCCCGTTCGGGGACGGCGCGCGTCAGCGCGGAGGCAGCCGACCGGATCTCGGCCAGCACGGACTCACTCAACTCCTCCTCCGGCACGACCGGCCCCGCCTCCGTCCGCCGTGGCGCGTGCGCCGGGCACACCTCGGCGATCTGGTGCAACCAGGCACGCATGTCCATGCCGTGGTCGGCGGGATCGAAGCGCTCTCCTACGGCGGTGAGCCACGCCGTGCGAATCGCCTCGCCCTGCAGGGGCGACTCCAGCAGAAGCCGTACGTCACTGCCGAGCTGATGATCCTCGTCGTCGCAGGCCGCCTGCGTGGCGAGGGCCGCCACCGCCCGGGCATCGAGGGGCGGGCCGGTCCGCGAGCTCAGCCTCCCGGCCAGCCCGGTGAGGCCGAAGTCCCCCTCGTGGTCGACGTGGTACACCTCTCGGCGCCTGGTCAAATGAGCCTCCTGAGGCATGGGCCAAGGCACGGGCCCCCGAGTGAGGGGCGCCCGTGCCTCCTGGTGGGTGGGCGTTATGGCTTCGGCAGCGGGAACGACGTGTAGACGACGAACTTGGTCGGCTTGTGGCCCTTCACGTAGCGCAGCATGATCCGGACCTCGTTGCCGGCCGCTTCACCTGCTCGCGCACCGCCCCTCGTGAACACGGTTCCGAGCGACCCCTCGCTCCGGACCTGCCACACGATCGGCAGACAGTCCCTGCCGCAGTCGAAGACATATCCCGGCTTCGCCTGCTTCTGGCCCTCCTTGCCTTTCCACTTCGTCAGTTTCTCTGCGTTGCCGGGCACCATCTGCCACTCGTCGAGCGCCTTGGCGACGGCACGCTCCGCGGTGGCCTGGTCCTTCCAGATTCCCACGGTGCCGATGCTCTGTGCCCTGTCCCACGCACCTGCGCGGGCGGCGGCGGAGACGTGCTCACCGATCGTGTGCGCCCCGGCGATGCCCTCGTCGGCCCCCAGCCTCGTGCAGTTGTGGACCAGGACATCGTCGGCGTGATCGCCCTGCGGGCGGACGAAGAAGGTGTGCAGTCCGTCGACGGTGAGGTCGTACACCTCCTGTGACACCAGGGCCGCCCGGTCCCGTAGGGCAGTCACCGTGCGGACCGACCCTTCGGGGGTGACCAGCCGGTCACCCGTGCGCAGGTCGGAGACAACGGTCCAGCCGCGTCCGTCCACGTACATCCGGTGCCCGGCCGTGCTGGTCAGGACACCGCCGCTCACGGTGATGTCCACCAGGTGCCCGGTGGTGTGGCGGAAGGTGTCCGTGACCTGCTGCGGGCGTACGCCATCCGTGTCCGGGTCGGCGGCCAGGACCAGGTCACCGGTACGCACGTCACGGATCGGCCGGTGTGTCCCGTCGGCCATCAGCACGGGGGTGTCGCCCGGGAAGCTGTTGGTCCGGCAGGCCGTCGCGATGGCCTGGTACGTGGTGACGGTCTCTTCGATCTGAGCCATGGCGCGGGCGTCGAGGTTCAGAGCGCGCAGCGCCTTGAAGGCGTCGGCGACCCCGACCCCCGTGTGCAGCGCGGCGTTGAGGGCGTGGATCCCGTCCGCGATGGCCTGGAGGGTCTTGCCGCCGACGAACCAGGTCGCCGCCCAACCGCAGGCGGCCCAGCTGCCGTTCTCCCCACCGGGTGCGATCTTCTTGGCGCACTCGATGAAGTCGCCGAGAAGGATCTTGACCGGATCGATGCCCTCGTTGAACTCGGTCATCGAGATGGTGTGCGTGACCTCCTGCTTCAGTCCCTTCAGGGTCTGCGGGCCGAGGTAGAGCGTGGCCGAGGTCGGGCACCCGAACTGGGTGGCGGGCATGTCCTCTGCCGTGCAGAGGTAGAGGTCGACGTACGCGTCGAAGTGAATGATCGCCGTGATCACGCAGTCACCGAAGTGGACGATGACGTTGCAGTTCTCCTTCTTGAGGACCTCCGGTTCGCCGACAGGTTCCATGCGTTCGACGACGTAGAACACGTTGCCGACGCCGGTGGTGGCGCCGGAAGCGATCTGGTCGTTATTGCCCTTGGTCTCCGTGCGCTCGGCGGCCTCCTGGGCCTCCTTGGCGTACTTGTCGGCATCCTTGGCCGCCTCTTCCGCCTCGGTCGCGGCGGCGTCGGCGCGGTCGGCGGCGGCGCGGGCGTCCTTGGCGTCCTGTTCGGCCTGCGAGGCGGCGGCGCGGGCGGCGGACGCGTCGAGGGCTGCCTGGTCGGCGGAGTCGCGGGCGTCCTTGGCGTGGCCCTCGGCTCGGCCAGCGGCCTTGTCGGCGGCCGCGGCGTCCGCGGTGGCCTGGCGGTCGTACTCGATGGTGCGGGCCAGTGACGCGGCGGCCTTGGAGGCGGCCTGCGCGGCGTCGGCGGCGTAGCCGAGGGCCTCCTTGGCGTAACCGCGAGCGTCCGAGGCGTGCTTGGCGGCGTTCGCCGCGTGCTGGAGGGCGGCCTTCGCGTCACCCTGCGCCTGGTCGGCTATCGCCTTGGAAGAGGCGGCCTCCTGCTGCGCGTTCTTGGCGTGCGCGTCGGCGACGGCCTGCTGCTGCTCCGCGATGGTCTTGGACCCCTGCCCGCCGAGCACCACCAGACCGGCGGCCGAGTCGATGTCGACGTAAGGGGAGCCGAGCTGGATGGCGTCGTTGGCCGGCTTGGCGACCTGGGCGGCGGCCTTCCCGGCGTCCACCGCGGCCTGCCCGGTGACGTAGGCGAAGCCTGCGGCCTTCGCCGCGGCGACCACGGCCTTGCCGGCCTCCTTGCGGGCCTCGTCCGCGTGGGACTTGGCGGTCTTGGCCTTCGCCTCCGCCTCGTCGGCCAGCTTGACCGCCGCCTTCGCCTCGGAGGCCGCGTGCTGCGAGGCCTTGATGGCGTCGGCCGCGGCGCTGGTCGCGGTCTTCACCGCGGCGTCGGCCTTCAGCTTCGCCGCCTGCGCGGCGTCGGCGTGGGCACGGGACCGCTTGGCGGCCGCCTCGGCCCGCGTGGCCGCCGCGTCCGCCTCTTCGGCCGCCTTGGTGGCGGCGTTGGCCGCCGACCGTGCCCGGCCTGCGGCCGCTTCGGCGTCATCGGCATGCTTGTCCGCGTCATTGGCCGCGGCACGGGCGGCGTCCGCCGCTTCGCCCGCGTCCAGGGACTCGGCGTACGCCGCCTTGGCGTCCGCCTTGGCACGCAGAGCGTCGGCCTTCTGCTCGGCCTCCCAGGCGTCGTCACGCTTGGCCTTGGCGTTGTCGCGGGCCTTGACTGCGTCGTTCTTCCGCGCGATCGCCGTGGCCTCGGAGGCCTCGGCCTTGTCCTTGGCGTCCTTGGCCTTCGTCGCCTCGGTCTCGGCGTTCTTCCTGTGCTGGGCGGCCTCGGCCTGCTTGGCGGCGGCCTTCTCCTTCTCCGCCTTGGCCGTCTTCTCCTCGGCCTCGGCCGCCAGGCGCTTGGCGTGGGCGGTGGCGGCGGCCGCCTTGGCGTCGCCCTCCGCCTTCAGGGCCTCGGCGAGCTTGGCCTCCGCGGTCTCCTTGTCCTTCTTGGCGTTGTCGCGGTGCACCTTGGCGGCGTCGGCGGCGGCCTTGGCCTGCAACTCGGCCGTCTCCGCGGCCTTCTTGCGGAACTCGGCCTTCGCCTGCGCGGCCTGAGCCAGCGCGCGCTGAGCGATGGTCTGGCTGTCGCCGGCGGAGGCTCGGGTCGCTGCCTCGGCGGTCTCACCCGCCTTCACCATCGCCTCCAGCGCGGCCACCGCGCCCTTGGTGACCTGTGCCTTCTGCTGCCCCACCAGCAGACCGCGTCCCCGCGGAGCGCCCTGGTCGTCAGCAAGGGTGTAGGCGGCCTGCTCGGCGCTGTCGGAGGCGGTGGCCGCCTGCTTCGCCGTGGCCAGTTGCGCCTTCAGGGCCGCCAGCTGCTTGACCGCCCCCGCCCGCGTCGCCGTGATACCCGACTTCGCCTTGTCGAACTGGGCCTTCGGCGGGACGGTGCCGGTATGGCCGGACGGCTTGACGGTGAACTTCTGCGGGGTGGCACCTGAGCAGGTCCACAGCCGGGAGTCCTGGCTCTTGTCGTACGTCTTCAGATCCAGGCACTTGCCCGTGCCCACGTTCTTCAGCGCCGTGGCGGCACGGACGTTGTACTCCCAGGTCTGCGCCGGGGAGCTGTTGCAGGTCCAGAGCTGGATCTTCGTGCCGTCCGCCGAGTTGTTCCCGGAGACGTCGACGCACTTGAGTGCCTTGACGTTGCGCAGGTGAAGGCCCTCGTCGTCGCCCTCGACGGTCCACTGCTGGGCGGCGGAGCCGTTGCAGGTGTAGATCTGCACCGCGGTGCCGTTGGCCGTGCCCCCGCCCGCGGCGTCCAGGCACATGCCCTTCTTGCCGGTCACCTCGATGGTGGTCGGCGCGTTCCCGATGGTGCCGACGCCACCGGCGGACCAGTAGTCCTGCCAGCGGGTGAGGTGGTCGGCGCTCCAGGAGTGGCCGACCAGGTCACCGAGGGCCTTGGCCCCGGCGGCGAGGGCCTTGGTGGCGTCCTTGTTTGCGGTAAGGATCTGGTTGCGCTGGGTGGCCTGGGAGGCGATCTCCTGCTGCCACTCGGCCGCCGCGGTGGCGGTGACATCGCTCAGGGCGTTGCCCGGGTCGAGCGGGTCACGCCAGGCGCAGGTGGCGAAGCGGGACTTCAGGTCCTCGACCGCTATGCGGTATTCCGGGGAGCCCTGCTGCGGAGCGGTACGGGGGAAGCCTCCGGAGGCCAGGAAGATGCGGGCGTCGTCGGCACCGGCGGATGCTGATTCCCCGGTCAGCCACTGGAAGGCGGCACGCTCGGCGAGGGCCCGGTTCCATTGGTCGCTCGGCAGGCCCGGGTCCGGATCAGTGCCGTAAAGGGGGACGCCGAGGTCGCTCACGGCTTTGCGCGTCGCGGCGTCGGCGGCAGGGGTGGAGTCCTTGTAGAAGGCCTCCTCGTCATGCCAGAAGCGGTCGGAAGTCCATTGGGACAAGCCGGTCTGGCTGTAGAAGCCGGGTTTGCCGTCGGTGCCGTCGGGCGGCCAGTGGAACTCGGTCTGGGTGAAACCGGCTGGGTTGGTCAGGCCGTCGAGGGGCTTCTTCCAGCCGTCGCGCAGGGCGTTGAGAGCGTCGAGCGCCTTGCCGGCGGTGTCACGGTCGTTCTTGTACGCCGTAGCCAGCGGGGTGCTCTCCCAGCGCTCGCGGTCGGCGAGGGTGCGCAGCTTGTCCGCGGGCTGGTTGAGGCCGTCCTGGGCGGTGACGGCCATGGCGGGGCCACCCAGGCGCAGGACGTCGGCCATCAGGCACTGGTCCTGCCTCAGCTGCTCTGCGGACGTGTCCTCGAACCAGGGGTACGAGTCGCCGACAGGGGTGGCGTCGAGTGGGGTGGGCCGGGTGAGCAGGTCCGGGCTCACGGCGAGCCCGGTGAGGAGTGCGGCGGCCAGGGGGAGCGGAAGGAGTCGGGCCAGCCGGGCCCGCTTCGTCCTCGGCGCCGGTCTGGGCAGCCCTCGGGGTCTGGAACGCAAGGGGGCATCCCTTCCTGCGTGCGGAGGGAGACCAGGGGGTCGGCGTTCGTTGATGGGGCCCGCAAGAGGCAGCGAGGGGCCACACGGGCACGGCGAACGCGCCCCCACCCCGTTTCCCCGTTTGGGCGACGCAGTTCCCCCGGTCGCAGATGGTCATACGCAAACACGGATTGGTCACATCCGAAACATGCGCATCGCAACAATAGTCAAAATCCGTCGACTTGGGGCAGAAATTGCGAAGGAAAGATGAAGGCTGCCACTTGGCTTCCCATGAGCCAGGCACAGCTGTGGCCCGGTCCTCACGTGAGGAGGACCGGGCCACAGCCTGTTGCGCGGCTCCCGAACGGGCCTGTGAGGGCGTCCGGTTGGAGGCGCCCGGTTCAGTCGGTGACGAAGTTGTGCAGGCCGGGAACGTGCAGGGTGCCGCCGAACTGGCCGGCCTGGGTGACCTTCACCTTGGTGAAGTAGATCAGCGGGATGTTCAGCGGCGGCGGGTGCTCCGGGTCGAAGGTGACCGGGATCAGGCCGAGCAGGTTCCCGGAGATGCTCTCGGTGTACATCACCGTCTTGCCGTCACGGATCGTGGACGTCGAGCCCGCGGCCGCCTGCACGTGGTAGGTCTTGCCGGACTGCTTGTCCTTCACCGTCTGGTGCAGGTCGCCGATGTCGGTGCCGTCGGAGATGACGTACTTGAGCACCTTCTTCTTGGTGCCGTTGGCCGTCTTGACCTCGACGATGCCCTGGTAGTCGGCGCCCTTGAGCAGCAGCGAGCTGGCGTTCAGGTACCACGGGTCGTCGGGCAGCGGCACGGGGTTGTCGACGCCGCCCTCCTCGTCCGTGGCGACCGGGCAGTTCTCCGGGTCCGCGCCGGAGCTCGCGGAGGGGCTCGGCGTGGCGGTGGCCTCGTCGGCCGCCTCCTTGGCCGTCTCGGTGGTGTCCTGCACCGTGTCGGACGCCTTGCCGGTGGCCTCCTCGACGGTGTCCTTCACCGTGTCGGTGGCCTTCCCGGCGGTGTCCTTGACCGGGTCGGAGTCCTTGGAGGCATCCGTACCGGAGTCGGAGGAGCCGTCGGACGCCTCCTCGCTCGCGCTCGCGGAGGGCGTCGGCGTCGGGCTCGCGGACTCCTCGGACGTGTTCCCGCCCGTGAAGATGCCCTCGATGGCGTCGCCGATGTCCTCCAGCAGGTTGCCGCCGCTCTCGGACGGCGAGGGGGACGGCGTGGCCGTGTCGCCGGACTGGGCCTCGCTCGACTTGCTCGGGGAAGGCGTCGGCGCGGGCTCGGCCGCGTCGTCGGAACCTGAATCCGACGAGGAGGAGTCGCCCGCGGAGTCCGAAGCACCGCCGGCGCCCGAGGAGTCCGAAGAACCCGAGGAGTCGGAGGAGCCCTCGCCCGCGGACGCCGACGGGGTCGGCTCGGCCGTGTTGTCGTTGTCCGTGGACTCACTGGCGCTCGGGGACGGGGACGCGGAGGCGTCGTCCTCCAGAGCCGCCACGCACTCCTTGTACTCGTCCGCCGTGAGGCTGTTGGACGTCGGCTTGGTGGCGTTGTCGCTGTCGGCCTGGGCGAGTGTCGGTGTGAACCCCATTCCCATGAGGACCGCGGTGGGCATCGCCGCCAGGGCTATCGCCTTGCCGGCGGGCATGTGGAACCTGGTGAACAGCGGCTTTTTGGGTGCCGCGTGTCGCGGCCCGGTTCTCACACGGGACTTGTCCACCTCAGTCCCGTGGGTCACCTCGTCAGCCGGCACTGTGCCTCCCGTTCGCCCCGTTCGCCGGGCTCGTTCCTGACAGATCGTTCGACTCGCCCACCACGGGCTTCAGGAGCGTGGTGTCGGGGTCGGCGGCACCCGCGGCGGGTGCGTCACCCCCACCCGTGTCCGGCTGCGCCGGCTGCGCGTCGGCGTCCTCACCGGGCACCCAGGACACGGCCATCGCTCCGCCGACGAGGGCGAAGAGGAAGCCGATGAGGAAGCCGCCGAGGTTGGACACGGGGATGGACACCAAGGCCAGCAGGATCGCCGCGACGCCCGCGAAGGTGCGGACGTGCCTCTGGAACCAGAGGCTGACACCCAGGACGACGAGCAGTACGCCGATGATCAGGGACCCGGCGCCGGCCGTCGTGGACATCGCCAGCGTCAGATGACCGATCTGAAGGTGCGCGTACGGGAAGTAGGCGATGGGGAGTCCGCCCAGAATGACGAACAGACCGGCCCAGAACGGCCTCGTGCCCCGCCAGGCGCGGAACTTCCGCTTGACGACCCGGATGTAGTGCTCATCGTGGCCGGGTACGGCAGGAGTCTCGGCGCTCATGGAAAACAGCTCCCTGGTGCGGCGTTGCTGTGGTGGTGATGCGAGGGTGAGTTGTTCTTCGTACGACCGCTTGTGAAGGAAGCGGGCGGAGAGTGCACGGGCGGGGGTGCCACCGGCTCCCCCGCCCGTCAAAGAGTGCTCAGTAGCACTCCGCGCCGTCCGTCGACAGCGACATCTTCAGACCGCTGAGCTTGAAGGTTCCGGCGGTGGTCGCCCACGCCGTCTGCTTCACGTCCTTCAGCGTGGCCTTGTCGGCCTGCTGAGCGAACCCGTACGGGTTGGCCTGCTCGCCGCCGCCCTTCATGCCCGGACCCTTGTTGGCGTCCTTGGCAGCCACACCGATGTCGATGTTCTCGAACGTGGCGTCGGCTTGGAGATCAGCGACGTCGATGTAGAGGTTCTTGGCCTCGACCGGCTTGTTCGGATCGTCGCCCGCCCGCAGGACCAGGCTGACATCCCCGATCAGCGGGATGTCGGGGGTGACGACCGACTGGCACAGCTTGTTGATGGTCGCGGACTTGAAGGCCGAGACCGCGACGGGGTGAACCGTCTTCTTGCCGGAGAGCGTGTATCCCTCGTCAAGGGCGCCGTACTGCGAGAAGCCCGTACCGACGAGCTGCTTGGTCGTGACCTTGAACGACTGACCGGAGACACTGAACGACGCGGCGAGAGCGCCCTGCGCGAGGGCGACACCTATCGCAGCCGTGGCGGCGACGCTGGGCACCATGACCACAGCGAACCGCTTCCATCTGGTCCCGCCACGCACCTGGGACTCCATATTTCCTCCTTCTCGGACGTACATCTCCTGGCCTCGGCTGAACTTCCGAAATCGACGGCTCGGCCGGGCAGGGATGGGAGAAGTGCTACGTCCTCGGGAAGGAGAGCGCCTGCGATCGATGGCGCGAACCGCGCCCGAACAACCGGCGATCACCCCCGAGCGACAACCACTGGTCGCGCCTGACACGCATCACGCACAACCTTGCTGGACAGGCTTCGCCGGGTGGGCGAAGACCCCCCTGTCCAAGAGCCGGCGCCACTGCCGCCGACTCTGCTCGGTGGGGACCCAGGAACTCCCGTGACCCGACCGGCTGTCGGGGTACGGAAATGGACCGAGCGTGGCCGATCGTGGTGCATTCTCGCCGCCCGCACAAGGGGCTTCGTTACTCGGTAGTAACGGCGGGATAACCGAACAACGACCCGCCGGTCTCGGACAGCGACTCAGGGTGGCGCCCAGCGACCGGACAAGTCCATTAATCACCGGACAGAATCCGACAGAACGACGCCGCTGACTTACCCGCAGTAACTGCGGCCGCGATTACCAAGATTTGGTAAAGCGCGGCCGCAGTGATGCTCTGTCAGCAAAACCCTTCACTCGGGCAACACGCGCCGATGCGTTTAGTGACTGGTCAGAACGGGGCCGACGCCCCGCCCCAGGGCCCGGTCAGAACAGCGCACGCGCCAGGGCTCGGCGCGCCGCCGCGACCCGCGGGTCCTCGCCGCCCACGACCTCGAACAGCTCCAGCAGCCGAAGCCGTACGGCATCCCGGTCGTCACCCACCGTGCGCGCCACCGTGTCGATGAGCCGCCCGAAGGCGTCCTCGACATGTCCGCCCACCAGATCCAGGTCGGCGGCGGCGATCTGCGCCTGCACGTCGGCGGGCTTGTCGGCGGCGTCCTTGCGCACCTGCTGCGGGTCGACGCCCTGCACTCGCTGGAGCAACTCGGCCTGGGCGAGCCCGAGCTTGGCCTCCATGTTGGCCGGGTCCTCGCTCAGTACGTTCCGGTACGCCTGCACCGCCCCGCCCAAGTCCCCCGCGTCCAGGGCCTGTACGGCGGCCTCCAGCAACGCGTCGTACGGGCCGACCGGTTCGGCGGGGGCGGACTCGGCGGCACCGCCCGGCTCGGCGTCGGGGTCGACGGTGAGGCCGGTCAGACCGAAGCGCTGCTCGGCTACGGTGACGAGCTGGTCCAGCGTCTCGCGGATCTGCGCTTCGCCGGCCGCCCCCTGGAAGAGCGGCAGCGCCTGCCCGGCGACGACGGCGAACACGGCGGGAATGCCCTGCACGCCGAACTGCTGCATCAGCATCTGGTTGGCGTCGACGTCGATCTTCGCGAGGAGGAAGCGGCCGTTGTACTCGACGGCCAGCCGCTCCAGTACCGGGCTCAGCTGCTTGCAGGGCTGGCACCACTCGGCCCAGAAGTCGATGACGACGGGCACCTCGGCGGACCGCTGGAGGACGTCCCGCTCGAACCCCGCCTCATCGACGTCGATGACGAGGTCGGCGGGCGACACGGCCCCTCCCCCGCCCTGCCGGGCGGCCTCGGCACGCGCCTGCTCCGCCTTCGCCTTGGCCTCCTGGGCCGCCTTCACCGCGGCGAGGTCGACGACTCCGCTCATGGACATGTTCCGTGGCTGCATGCGTCTATCCTCCCCCGTCCCGCGCGCACTGTGAAAAGCGGTGTGAAAAGCGGTATGAAAAGCGGTGTACGGGCCGGGCCCGCCCGGCCATGATGTCGACGCCGGGTCCCCACCCACGTCAGTGGTCGTCGCTTTCGCTACGAGTCGTAGCGTAATGGCATCGAGTGCCTCCGGAACACCACCCACCGGTGATCTCCCTCACGACCACACAGAATCCCCCGATATCCCGGGGCTATGGTCGGAGCATGCAGAGCCGCACCCCCGCCACCCGCCCCGGCCGCCCTCGCAGCGCGGCCGCGGCCACGGCGATCCTGGCGGCGACGCGGGAGGCTCTGGTCGATCTGGGCTGGTCGAAGCTCACCCTGGGAGACGTGGCGGCGCGCGCGGGGGTTGCGAAAACGACCATTTATCGACGCTGGCCCGGCAAGAACGAGCTGGTGGTCGACGCGGTCGCGGAACTCTTCGACGAACTGGAGCTCCCCGACCGGGGCTCCCTGGCCGCCGACATCGAGGGCGTGGTCCTCCAGTTCGCGGCCATCCTGGACCGCCCCGAGGCCAGGAGCGGCCTGATGGCGGTGGTGGCGGAGTCGACCCGGGACGAGGCGCTCAGGGAACGCATCCGCGGTTCGATCGTCGAACGCCAGAAGCGGCTCGTCCTCCAGGGCCGGACCCGCGCCCAGACACGCGGCGAACTGCCCCCGGAGTCCGGCCCCGAGGACGCCGCCCGGACCGTCGACCTCATCTTCGACGTCGTCGCCGGGGCGGTCGTCCACCGCACCCTGGTGAGCGGCTGCCCCGCGGACGAGGAGTGGGTGCGCGGCTTCACCCAGGTACTGCTGCTGGGCCTGCGGGGAGCGGCCGCGCTCCCGGTCGATCCCTGAGCCGGTCCTTGAGCGGCAGCAGGGCGTCTCAGAAGCCCGGCGGCTCCGTGTACACCCCCCACTCGTCCCGCAGGACCCCGCAGATCTCACCCAGGGTCGCCTCGGCCCGTACCGCGTCCAGCATCGGCTCGATCATGTTGGCGCCACTGCGGGCGGCCGTCAGCATGGCGTCGAGGGCCGTCCGGACCGCCGACTCGTCCCGGGCCGTCCGCCGCGCGGCCAGCACCCGTACCTGCTCGCGCTCCACCTCGTGGCTCACCCGCAGGATCTCCAGGTCGCCGGTGACCGAACCGGTGTGGGCGTTGACGCCGACGACCCTCTTGTCACCCTTCTCCAGCGCCCGCTGGTACTGGAACGCCGACTCGGCGATCTCCCCGGTGAACCAGCCGTCCTCGATCCCGCGCAGGATGCCGGAGGTGATCGGACCGATCGGGTGCCGCCCGTCCGGGTGGGCCCTCAGGCCCCGCTCCTTTATCTGCTCGAAGATCTTCTCGGCGTCGGCCTCGATCCGGTCCGTCAGCTGCTCGACGTACCAGGCACCACCCAGCGGGTCGGCCACGTTGGCGACGCCGGTCTCCTCCATGAGCACCTGCTGGGTGCGCAGCGCGATCTCGGCGGCCTGCTCGGAGGGCAGGGCGAGGGTCTCGTCCAGGGCGTTGGTGTGCAGCGAGTTCGTCCCGCCGAGCACGGCCGCCAGCGCTTCCACGGCCGTACGGACGACGTTGTTGTACGGCTGCTGCGCGGTCAGCGAGACACCGGCGGTCTGGGTGTGGAAGCGCAGCCACTGGGCCTTGTCGGTCTGCGCCCCGTACACGTCCCGCATCCATCGCGCCCAGATCCGCCGGGCGGCGCGGAACTTGGCGATCTCCTCGAAGAAATCGACGTGCGCGTCGAAGAAGAAGGACAGGCCGGGCGCGAAGACGTCGACGTCCAGGCCTCGGGAGAGGCCCAGCTCGACGTAGCCGAAGCCGTCGGCGAGGGTGTACGCCAGCTCCTGCGCGGCCGTCGCGCCGGCCTCGCGGATGTGGTAGCCGGAGACGGACAGCGGCTTGTAGGCGGGGATGCCGGCCGCGCAGTACTCCATGAGGTCGCCGATGAGGCGCAGGTGCGGCTCGGGCTGGAAGAGCCACTCCTTCTGGGCGATGTACTCCTTGAAGATGTCGGTCTGCAGGGTGCCGTTGAGGACGCCCGGGTCCACGCCCTGGCGCTCCGCCGCCACCAGGTACATGCAGAAGACGGGGACGGCCGGGCCGCTGATCGTCATCGACGTCGTCACGTCGCCGAGCGGGATGTCCTTGAACAGGACCTCCATGTCGGCGGCCGAGTCGATGGCGACCCCGCAGTGCCCGACCTCGCCCAGCGAGCGCGGGTCGTCGGAGTCGCGGCCCATGAGCGTCGGCATGTCGAAGGCGACCGAGAGTCCGCCGCCGCCGTTGCGGAGGATCATCTTGTAGCGCTCGTTGGTCTGCTCGGCGTTCCCGAACCCGGCGAACTGCCGGATGGTCCACGTCCGCCCTCGGTAGCCGGTCGGATACAGGCCGCGGGTGTACGGGTACTCCCCGGGCCAGCCGATCCGCTCGAAGCCCTCGTACCTGTCTCCCGGCCGGGGCCCGTACACCGGCTCCACGGGGTCCCCGGAGAGCGTCGTGAAGTCCGCGTTGCGCTTGCGTGCGGCGTCGTACCGGGCCTGCCAGCGGCGGCGGCCCTCCTCGATGGCGTCAGCGTCCATACCTTCGAATTTACTAGGACGTCCAAGTAAATGTCGATGGGAGAACCGCCGTACGCGTCGGTACGGCGGTCGCGTCAGGCGTTGGCGACGGCCGGGGCCGGCCCGTTGACCAGGGGTTCGACCTGGGCGGTGACCTTGCGCTCGACGAAGAAGGCGGCGAAGGGAATCGTCCCGGAGAGCAGCACCCACAGCAGCCTGCCGAACGACCACTTGGCCTTGGAGCCGAGGTCGAAGGCGAAGACCAGGTAGATGATGTAGAGGAAGCCGTGTACCTGGGAGACGGCGAAGGTGACGTCCTCGCCCTTGTCGAAGCCGTACTTGAACACCATGCAGGTGCACAGCACGAGCAGCATGACGGCGGTGACGTAAGCCATCACCCGGTAGCGGGTCAGGACGCTCTTCTTCATGCGTACGAGCGTAACCACCCGTTCCGGGAGATCTTGTCCGGGGCCCGCTCAGCTCTCGTCGAAGTCGTGTGCCGCCACCCTCAGCGGCCGCAGAATCGCGAAGATCTCCGCGCACTCCTCGGCGTCGTACACGCCGAGGCCGAAGTCCATGGCCATCAGGTCGCGGGTGGCGGCCTCGACGACCTCGCGGCCCTTGTCGGTGATGGAGGCGAGCGTGCCGCGCCCGTCGTTGGGGTTGGGCCGCTTGTCGACCAAACCCGACTTGACCAGCCGGTCGACGGTGTTCGTCACGGACGTGGGATGCACCATGAGCCGCTCGCCGATCTTGGACATCGGCAGCTCGCCGGCCTTGGAGAAGTTGAGCAGCACCAGCGCCTCGTAGCGCGCGAACGTCAGCCCGTACGGCTTGACCACCGAGTCCACCTCGGCGAGCAGGATCTGCTGGGCGCGCATGATCGAGGTGATGGCGGCCATGGACGGCACATTGCCCCAGCGCTGCTTCCAGAGTTCGTCGGCGCGCGCGATGGGATCGAAGGGAAGACTGAGCGGCTTCGGCACGCGACCGACCTTACCGGCCGGTCACATGCCGGTCAGCCCTGTCTCGCCTTTCGGTCGGCCGCTCTACTCGGCCACCAGGTCGGCCAGGTCCCTGATCCGGAAGACGGACGTCGACCGGTCGTCGTGCAGACAGGCGTTCATCGGCTGGACCAGGGCCTGGTGATCGGGGTCGGTCCGCCACCGCTGCACGGCCTGAAGGCTCTCCCACTCGCTGGTGAGCAGCCAGCGGGCGGGATCGTCCAGGGAGCGGCAGAGCTGCTCGCCGAGGTGTCCGGGGAAGCGCTCGGCGCGTTTCAGCACGGACCGGTAGGAGTCCACGAAGTCGGTCTCGCGGCCCTCCCGCACGTGGAGCAGGCGCAGGACGCGCACGCGTTCCATGGGTTGCACGGTGCCGCCCGTCAGGACGGGTCGAGGACGACGGGCAGTTCCGCCAGCCCGCGGAAGGCGGGGAACGGCACGGTCATCCAGCGCGCCTCTTCCGGTGCCACCGCCAGGGTCATGCGCGGGAACCTGGCGAAGAGCGAGGTGAGGGCGAGCTGCATCTCCAGCCGGGCGAGCGGTGCGCCGATGCAGTAGTGCGGACCGTAGCCGAAGGCGAGATGTGTCGCCTGGACGTTCGGGCGCTGGACGTCCAGCTCCCCGGGCGCGGCGAACATCTCCGGGTCGCGGTTGGCGCCGGTGATCGAGATCTGGACGAGCGCACCCTTGGGGATGAGCACGTCCCGGATCACGATGTCCTCCTTCGCGTGCCGGAAGGTCGAGTTCTCCACGGAGGTCTCGAACCGGAAGATCTCCTCGATGGCCGCGTTCAGGGAGTTCGCGTCCCGCAGCGCCAGCGCCTTCTGGTCCGGCCGGCTGAGCAGGTGGTAGACGGCGTTGCCGATCTGGTACGCCGTCGACTTGTGGCCGGCGAAGAGCAGCACCCACGCCGTCGAGACGAGTTCGTGGTCGGTGAGCGCGCCTTCCCGGTCCTGGGCCGTGACGAGTGCGCTGAGCAGACCGCCGTCGGGTTCCTGCCGCTTGCGTGCGCACAGATCGACGAGATAGTCACGCAGGTTTCCCTCGGCGATTTCCAGCTTCTTTCGCGCCTCCGGTCCGAAACCGGTCTGCGCGACGGTGGCTGACCATTCCTGGGCCTGCTTGCGTTCGTTCTCCGGGACGCCCAGGAGTTCACAGATGACATGGAGCGGCAGCGGGAAACAGAACTCCGGGAGCAGGTTCACCGCCCCCGACTTCGGGCACTGCTCCAGGAGTTCGTCGGTGATCTGCTGGACGCGCGTCCGCAGCGATTCCACCCTTTTCGGAGTGAAGGTGCTGCCGACGATTCTTCTGAGCCTGGTGTGCTTCGGCGGGTCGGAGAAGAGCATGTTGTCGTCGAGCGCGATCGACGAGTCGCCGAAGATACGGTGGTAGGCGTCGATGGCGCCGTACATGTCCTTGCTCAGCCGCGGGTCGGCGAGGGCGGCCCGGGCGTCGTCATAACGCGTGATGAGGTACGTCTCGACACCGTGCGGCGGGGACAGCGGGCAGACCGGCGCCTGCTCCCGAAGGGCCGCGTACACGGGATGCGGGTTGGCCCGGAACTCCCGGGTGCAGTTCGAGGCCGCTGCCGCGGCCTCCTCGGCTGACGGTGCCTCGGATTCCTCGGATGCGAATGCTTGCGTCATGACTGTTCCCCGGGTCGGCGTGAATTTCCGTGGTCGGAGCCACAGTTTCCCGGGTGCCACGGCGTCGCAAACGGTGCTGGTCCATATGGGTCGGCTCGCCGGAACACGTGTGTGTGACAGTCGTACTTGGTAAACATCGTCGACGTGAGCGGACACGAAGCGGAATCTGTACCAGTTCTCATCGTGGGCGGATCCCTGGTGGGTCTTTCCACTTCGGTTTTCCTGGGGCGCCTCGGAATCGAGCACATGCTCGTGGAGCGGCACGCCGCGACCTCCACACACCCACGCGGCCGCGGCAACAACGTGCGCACCATGGAGATCTACCGGACCGCCGGCCTGGAATCACGTATCCGGGAGGCGGCCCGCGTTCTCTCCGGGAACGACGGCATCCTCCAGGTGGACAGACTCACCGGGACGCAGCGCCGCTGGATCGTCGGGGACATCTCCGGAGGCATGGACATCTCCCGGGTGAGCTCCTCCGACTGGTGTCTGTGCAGCCAGAACGACCTCGAACCGGTGCTGCTGGAGTACGCCCGCGAGCAGGGTGCCGACCTCCGCTTCAGCTCGGAGCTGCTCTCCTTCGCCGAGCACGCGGACGGGGTCCGGGCGCAGATCAGACGCCGGGACACCGACGAGACGTACACCGTGGACGCCGAGTACCTGGTGGCCGCCGACGGTCCGCGCAGCCCCATCCGCAATCACCTGGGGATCGGCCAGTCGGGGCCGGGCGAGCTGTTCCACAACGTCAGCGTGACGTTCCGCAGCAGAACCCTTCAGGACCACGTCGGAGACCGGCGGTTCGTCGTCTGCTACGTCACCGACCCCGACGGGGAGGGCGCCCTGCTGCCGGTGGACAACAAGGAGCGCTGGGTGATCCACGTGCCCTGGTATCCCGACCGGGGTGAGGAGTTGGACGACTTCACCGACGAGCGGCTCACGGCACACATCCGCGCGGCCGTCGGCGTGCCGGACATCGACGTCGAGATCACCGGCAAGGCGCCCTGGCACGCCTCGAAGCGGGTCGCCGACAGCTACGGCGCCGGCCGGGTCTTCCTGGCCGGGGACTCGGCCCACGAGATGCCGCCCACCGGGGCGTTCGGCTCCAACACCGGCATCCAGGACGCCCACAACCTGGCCTGGAAGCTCGCCGCGGTGCTGCGTGGCTGGGCCTGCCCGTCGTTGCTCGAAAGCTACGAGCTCGAACGGCGGCCCGTCGCCCTCGCGACCGGCACGCGCGCGTGCGTCCAGGCCGCCGACGAACAGCACCCGGGCTTCAGCCCCGCCGCCGGACGCAACAACGACCCGGCGGACCTGATGACCGTCGCCCTGTGCTACCGGTACGCGTCCAACGCCGTGGTGGGCGCCCACTCGGAGCAGCCGATCGTGCCCGACGGCTTCCAGCTGGGCGGTGAGCCGGGCAGCCGTGCGCCCCATATGTGGGTCATGCGCGACGACACGAGGATCTCCACGCTCGATCTGTACGAGCGCTCCTTCGTGCTGCTCGCCGGGTCCGGCGGGCAGAAGTGGCGGACCGCGGTGGAGCGGGCCTCGCTGAACCTGGGCGTGCCCATCGAGGCGTACCTGGTGGGTACCGGACCGGATCACGACCTCGCGCCCGAAACGGACACCGACTGGGCGGAGTTGCACGGCACGGCCGAGGACGGTGCCGTGCTGGTGCGCCCGGACGGCTTCGTCGCCTGGCGGGCGGACGCCGCGATGCCGGACGCCGACCGCGTCCTGACGAACGTGATGCAGAGCGTGCTCTGCCGTGACTGAACCGCTTCCCCACAGAACGACTAGGACGCTCCCATGACCCTTGCCGGACGCATCGACGTCCATCACCACTTCACCGCCCCGGCCTGGCTGGACTGGGCCGAGGAACGCGGTGTCGTCAACCGCGAGAAGCTGCCCTGGTGGACCCGCTGGGACCTGACCGCGGCGCTGGAGCTCATGGACAAGACCGGCATCGGCACCTCGGTCATGACGGTCGCGATGCTGGGCCGGCTCCAGGAGCGCGCCGAGCGTCAGGAGAGCGCGCGGATCGCCCTGCGGGCGGCGGCCGACGTCGTGGAAGCCAACCCCGCGCGGTTCGCGTTCTTCACGCCCGTCTTCCTCGACGACCTGGAGCTGTCGTCGTGGAGCGTCCGGTACGGCCTCGACGAGCTGGGTGCCATCGGGGTGAGCACGCGCACGAGCATGGGCGGCGCCTTCCTCGGTGACCCGTCGCACGACCGGCTGCTGCAGGAGCTGAACGAGCGGTCCGCGGTCATCAGCACGCACCCCATGGACGTACCGGCCGGGGGGAAGGACGGCGCCGCGGGCCTGCCGGGGATGCCGCCCTTCGTGTGCGACTTCCTGCTGGACACCACCCGCGCGGCCATCAACCTCATCCGCAACGGCACCCTGGACCGCTATCCGAACCTCAGCTTCATCCTCCCGCACGGCGGGGGCTTCCTGCCCTACATGGCCACCCGGCTCGACCTCTTCGGCGGGCGCATCGACCCGCCGATCGAGCGCGGCCGGGTCCGGGACCACCTGCACCGGTTCTACTTCGACACGGCGGGCCCCATGTCCCCGTCGGCCACCCCCACCCTGCTGGCGACGGTGGACCCCGACCGCATCCTCTTCGGCACCGACTGGCCGCCCACGCCCGGCCATGTCCTCATCGACAGCGTGACACCGGCCCTGGACAACGACCGCTTCCTCTCGGAGGCCCAGCTCCGGGGCATCAACCGGGAGAACGCGCTGCGGTTGATGCCGGGGCTCGCGGGCCGGTAGCCGGGACGCACGAGAAGGCCGCCGCCCGAGCGTGGGCGGCGGCCTTTCCGCGTTCGTTCAGTGCTTCTCCCACTGGTAGAAACAGCGCGCCATCGCGTCCTTGGGGCTCCGCCAGGTCTCCGGGTCGTACGGGCTGACGAACGCTTCGAGCCGCCTGCTGATGTCGACGAACTCGGGGTGCCCGGCCACCTTGGCGATGGCGGGTCCCGGGTCCTGCTCGGCCTCGATGAAGTGCATGTACACATCGCCGAACTGGAACAGGGAGCGCTTGGTCACCCCGACGAGGTGCGGGAGTTCGCCGCGGTCGGAGGCCGCGAAGACGTCGGCGATGTCCTTGGCCGACTGCGGGGCCATACGGGCGACGATCAGTGCGTGGTGCATGCGGCCTCCACACGCTTGCGGATGAGCTCCATCTGGATGGGCGAGTTGCGGTTGATGATCTCCGTCATCCCGGCGTCGTCGACCGGGGCGTCGGGCTTCATCGCGAAGTCCTGCGTCCAGTGCATACGCGTGCCGGCCGGGGTCTCCTCGTACTCCCAGACGATGTTCATGTACTCGAAGGGGCCGGTCTCGACCCTGCGGGCACGCACGACGAGCTTCTCGCGGTCGGCGACCCGCTCCGACACCCAGCTCCACACCTTGCCGTTCTCGTCGGGGTGCATGGTCAGGCGGAAGGTCACGGTGTCGCCCTCGCGGGAGAGCACCTCGCAGGAGGCGTACTCGCTGAACAGCTGGGGCCAGCGGTCCAGGTCGTTCGTCATGTCCCAGACGAGGTCGACGGGTGCGGCGATGGTGATCTCGTTCTCGGTGTGTCCGGGCACTTCAGGCTCCTGTCGTGAGGGCGCCGTTGACGAGGTCGAGGAAGGCGCGGGGGGTCTTGCAGCGCTCGGCGTCGGTGGGCAGCGCCCGGCCGTGCCGGTTCTCCAGCTCGCCGACGATGCCGAGCAGGCCGAGCGAGTCCAGTCCGAACTCGCCGAAGGGTGTGTCCACCCGGCGTTCGAGTTCCTGCGGGTCCACGGTCACGCCGGCCGCCTTCTTCATCAGTGCGGCCAGTTCCTCGACGGTCACTTGGGTCACGTCGGTGGTCATGCTGGTTCTCCTTGTTGTTCAGTTCAGACGGCGGATCCGGGGCCGCGACGCACCACGAGCGCCGCGTTGGAGCCCATGAGTCCCCGGCTGAGGACCAGGGCGATGCCGAGCTCGGCCGGGCGGGGCCTGGCGGTCACCAGGTCGATGTCGTGGCAGATGTCGAAGACGCCCGGCGTCGGCGGGATCTGCCCGTGCTCCATGGCCTGCACCGCGGCCACGATGTCCAGCAGCGGCGCCCCGCAGTACGAGCGCCCGATGCCGGTCTTGGGGGCCGTCACCGGCACGCGGGTGCCGTGCGGGCCGAGGGCGTCGGCGAGGGCGAGCGCCTCCGCACGGTCCGCCTCGGGGACGCCCATCGCGTCCGCGAAGACCACGTCGATCTCCTCCGGGGCGCAGCCGGCCTCGTCGAGGGCGCCGCGGATGGCGTGCGCGAGCCCCTCCCGCGACCGGTCCCAGCGGGCGGCGCCGGTGAAGGTGGCGGCGTGTCCGGCCACGGTGGCCCGCACGAACGCGTCCCGGCGCCGGGCCCGTTCCAGGTCCTCCACGACCAGTACGGCACCGCCCTCGGCGGGTACGAAACCGCAGGCGGCCGAGGTGAAGGGGCGGTAGGCACGGTCCGGGTCGGCCTCGGTGCTGAGCTCGGGGTAGCCGAGCTGGCAGACCCCCGAGTACGGGGCGAGCGGCGCCTCGGCGGCCCCGACCACGACCACCTCGGTCCCCCGGTGCACGGCCCGGGCGGCGTGCGCGACGGCGTCCAGGCCGCCCGCCTCGTCGCTGGCCACCACCCCGCAGGGACCCTTGAAGCCCTTGCGTATGGAGATCTGGCCGGTGCTGGCCGCGTAGAACCAGGCGATGGACTGGTACGGCCCGACGAACCGGGATCCCTGTCCCCACAGCTTCTGCAGTTCCCGCTGGCCGAACTCGCCGCCGCCGGACCCGGCCGCGGTGACCACGCCGACGGAGTACGGCGAGTCGGCGGCGCTGCTGCTCAGTCCCGCGTCCTGAAGGGCGGCGTCGGCGGCGGCCAGCGCGAAGTGGGTGAACTTGTCGGTCTGGACGAGGAAGGTCTCCTCGATGAGGGCCGACGGGTCGAATCCGCGGACCTCGCCGGCGACCCGGAGCGGAAGGTGCTCGCAGCCCTCCCGGGTGATCCGGTCCAGTACGCTCGCGCCCTCCTTGACGGACTTCCAGTAGGTGTCAGCGTCCAGGCCGTTGGGCGCGACCACGCCGAGGCCGGTGACCGCGGTGTGCCGGGTACGTCGACCGCTCATCGTCGTCTCCTCCCACTCGTCCCGCTCGGCCCCGTCAGGAGCACCGCGGACTGGAACCCGCCGAAGCCGCTGCCCACGGAGAGCACGTTGTCGAGCCTGCGCGGGCGGGCGGTGCGCGGGACGTAGTCCAGGTCGCACTCGGGGTCCGGGGTCTCGTAGTTCGCCGTCGGCGGGACCACCTGACGGGCCAGCGCGAGCACACAGGCGACGACCTCGATCGCGCCGATCGCGCCGAGCGAGTGGCCCACCATGGACTTGATCGAGCTCATGGGGGTGTCGTAGGCGTGGGCGCCCAGCGACTTCTTGACCGCGGCGGTCTCGTGCCGGTCGTTCTGGCGGGTGCCCGAGCCGTGCGCGTTGACGTAGTCGATCTCGGTGGGGTCCACGCGCGCGTGGTCGAGCGTGTCGTCGATGGCCCGGGCCATCTCCAGGCCCTCGCAGGTGAGTCCGGTCATGTGGTAGGCGTTGCCGTAGGTGGCGTAGCCGCCGATCTCGCAGTAGACGTGCGCGCCGCGCGCGCGGGCGTGCTCCAGTTCCTCCAGGACGAGTACGGCTGCTCCCTCGCCCATGACGAATCCGTCGCGGTGGGCGTCGAAGGGGCGGGAGGCGTGCTCCGGGTCGTCGTTGTTGGGGGAGGTGGCCTTGATGGCGTCGAAGCAGGCCATGGTGATCGGGGAGATCGGGGAGTCGGAGGCGCCGGCTATGCAGAGGTCGGCGCGGCCCTCCTCGATGGTGTGGAAGGCGTAGCCCACGGCGTCGAGTCCGGAGGTGCAGCCGGTGGACACGGTCTGTACCGGGCCCTGGGCGCCGAACCGCTCGGCGACGTCCGCGGCCAGCGTGCTGGGCGAGAACGCCCGGTGCAGTTGCGGCTCGGCGGCGCGGTGGTCGACGTCCCAGCGCTGTCCGCGTTCGCTGACGAGCACGTAGTCGTGTTCGAGCCGGGTCGTGCCGCCGACGGCGCTGCCCAGGGACACGGCCACCCGCCAGGGGTCCTCGGCGGCGAAGTCGACGCCGCTGTCGGTGACGGCCTCCTGGGCGGCGACGAGGGCGAACTGTATGTACCGGTCGGCGCGTTCGACGACGTCGGTGTCGAGGCCGTGCGCGAGGGGGTCGAAGTCGCACTCGGCGGCGATCCGGGAGCGCAGGCCCTCGGGGTCGAACAGGGTGATGCCACGGGTCGCCGTACGGCCGTTGGAGAGCAGGTCCCAGAAGGCCGGGACCCCGATCCCGCCCGGGGCGACCACGCCTATGCCGGTGACCGCCACCCGCCGGGTCATGACAGCACCCCTGGGCGTTCCGGCTGCGCACCCTCCCCCTGGACGAGCGGGTACGCCTGGACGTCGTCGCTGATCTCGGGGGCCTCGGTGTCGACGTGGCCGAGCTTCGGGTTCGGCGCGAGGGGGCCCAGATGGAAGATCATCCGGGCTTCCTCGTCGCCGACGTTGCGGAAGCGGTGCCGCATGTCGATGGGGATCATGAGGCCCTGGTCGGAGCGGAGAGGAAACGTTTCTCCGTCCAGGTCGACCTCAAGCCTGCCCTCGACGACGTAGATGAACTCCTCGGAGTACGGGTGGTAGTGCTCGCTGATGCGTTCGCCGGGCTGGATGATGGCCAGGCCCATGAAGCCGCTCGTGGCACCCACCGTGACAGGGGTGAGCAGGGTGCGCAGGTCGCCGCCGCGCTTGCGGTTGGGCTCGATCTCGTTCAGGTCCACGACGCGCGGGCGCATCTTGTCCATGGTCTGTCTCCAGGTCGTTCGGTGGGGGTGGGTCGCTGTACGGGTCCTGGGCCGGCTGCTGTGCGTCTCTCTGAGCGGTTCGCTGGGCGGTTCGCTGGACGGTTCGCTGGAGGGTTCTGGGCTGAGCGAACTCGCGGAGCGATTCACCGGACGCTCGCCGGGCGGGTCCCGGTGCGGCTCCCTGTTCGGTCAGGACTGCGCTGCCCTGCGATCGGTGATCAGTGCCATGTCGGCGTGCGTCAGGAGACGGGTCGCCTCCCGTGCGCCCCTGAGCGGTCCCTCGACGCCGAGCGCGTCGCCGTCGAGCAGCCGGGCCAGCACGGCGGCCTTCCTCGGGCCGTGGATGCCGAGTGACATGACCGGATCGGTTTCGGGGTCACCCCGTACGTCGATGAGGCGGACGACGATGTCCTCGCGCTGGAAGACGGTGCTGCGGTGCACGGGGCCCGCGGGGTCGGCCGCGGCCGTCTCGTCCTGCGTCGCGAGGAACCGGGCCAGCGCCATTCCGCAGCCGTCTTTGGCCGGGTAGTAGAGGGCGTGCCGGGTGAGGCCGGCCGGTTCCGGGCCGCCGCGGGTCACGTGGTGGACGGGGGGCATGGCGGCGCGGGCGAAGAAGGTCCGGGCGGACTCGGGGTCGGTGAGATCCCGGTGCTGCTCCAGATGCGGGTTGAGGGCCTCTTCGACGGCCCGGATCTCGGGCTGGCGGGAGACGTGGCGCAGCGCCGTCGTGAGGTCGCCCTCGACCTCCACGGTTCTGACGACCCGGTTTCCGTGCATGAACAAGGTGGTGCGGCGCAGTCGCGTGGTGTCGTCGACGCGGGCCTCTGGTGGGGCGTAGCCGGCGAGGATCTCGGCGACCTTGGACTCGGAGCCGGGCTTGACGGTGAAGGTCAGGGCGTGGCGGATGACCCCGTCGCCGACGCGTACGTCCTTCTGGAGGCCGTCGGTGCGGGGGTGGGCGCCGCCGGTTTCGCGGACGATGCCGTAGCGCAGCGAGCGGATCTCGCGGGCGCAGCGGGTGAGGGGCCGGACGGTCTCGATGTGCTCGTCGCTGTTGACCCAGGCGTGGTACGGCGGGGCGGTGGCCCACTCGCTCGTGATGAGCCACTGGGACGGGTTCTCCAGGGACTGGCACAGTTGGTCACCGAGGTGCCCGGGGACGGACGCGACTCGGTCGCGCATCTGCTCGTACGCGTCCAGGAACTGTTGCTCGGCGCCTTCGTGGAGGTCGACCAGCAGAAGGACTCGCATCCTGGAGCCGTCGAACGCCGACTGGGATGTGTAGGGCGAAGTGGTCATCCGGCAGACCCTTCCTTCGCGGGAGCAAGCGGCGGCCGTCCGTGTCCACCAGCGCGAACGCGGGTTTCGGCCCTGAGCCTTCATCGTGGGTCAGGGCTCTGGGGTCCGCGAGCCGCGCGGGCCAATTGAGGGATCTGCGGGGGCATGTGCCGTCGCTGGCGCGTGGGTTGGGGTACGGGGATGCCTGCGGCGGCCTGCTGGTGTCCGGTGGGGGTACGCCGCGGCAGGCATGTTCACACGGCGGCGTCCCCTCACCGCCGCGGGCGACGGCACCCACCCGCAGGGGCCTACGGCCGACCCAGGCACTTCCAGCCCGTCCGGCGTTTGAGGACGAGGCCCTTCGGGCCGATGGCGGGGGTCCAGGGGGCGGCAGCCCCCTGGCGGGGTCGAAGGGGCGGAGCCCCTGGGGATGGGACGGGTAGGGGCGGCGGGGGCGAGGAAAAGCCCCGGGACGGGCAAGTCGCCGGGGCGGGTGGGGGCTTGGCTATTCGGCCAGGTGGCGTTCCACCGTTTCTACCTTGGACGTGAGCCCGTCCGTCACGCCGGGACGGATGTCCGCCTTGAGGACGAGGGAGACCCGGGGCGCCCGCGCCTCGACGGCGGCCACGGCCCGCTTGACCACGTCCATGACCTCGTCCCACTCCCCCTCGACGGAGGTGAACATCGCGTCGGTACGGTTGGGCAGCCCGGACTCGCGGACCACCCGGACGGCGTCGGCGACGTACTCCCCCACGTCCTCGCCGACGCCGAGCGGAGTCACGGAGAACGCGACGATCATGCGTTGACGATCCCTTCCTTGCGGGCCCGCGTGGCGATGACCGCGTCCTCGGCCTCGCGCTTGAGCCTGCGGTCGGCGAAGAACCCGCCGGTCGGCAGGACAGAGAGGACGAAGTAGAGCGCGGCGGTCTTCAGCGGCCACTTGGCCCGGTTCCACGCGTCCGCCCAGAAGATCACGTAGAGGATGAAGAGGACGCCGTGGACCGCACCCATCACGGGCACCGCGTTGAAGTCCGTGGTCCGCTTCAGCACCGAGCAGACGAGCAGGAGCAGGAACGACACCGCCTCGGGGGCCGAGACGAGGCGGAGGCGGCGGAGGGCGGTGGCGGTCTTGATGTCCACGGGTCACCTTCGTTGGGTTCGGGGGCTTCGGGGTATCGCGGGTTCGCGGGAGAGACCTCGGTCGCCCGGGTCGAGCTTGTGAACGTAAGCACAAACGCTCTCCCATTGTGGCAAACGCCGAGGGGTGGATCGGCCTCGGGGTGGCGTCAGGGGTGAAGTCCACCCTCAGGATCTGTTGGCGGTGGCCACCGCCGGTTACCTTCGCAGCGTGGCGATGTTCCGACTGCAAGGCAGCAAGGTGCTCGCCGTCGACATGACCGGGGATGCCGTGAAGGCGAAGAACGGCTCGATGGTCGCGTACGACGGGCAGATGGCCTTCAAGAAGATGAGCGGTGGCGGTGAGGGCCTGCGGGGCATGGTGACCCGGCGGCTCACCGGTGAGCAGATGACGGTGATGGAGGTGAAGGGGCATGGGACGTGCTGGTTCGCGGACCGGGCCTCCGAGATCAACCTGGTGAGCCTCCAGGGCGACAAGCTGTACGTGGAGTCGAGCAATCTGCTCGCCACGGACGCGGGGCTGCGGACCGGTACCTCCTTCACGGGGATGCGCGGCGCCTCGCAGGGCAACGGGCTGTTCACGACCACCGTCGAGGGACATGGACAGGCAGCGATCATGTCGGACGGGCCTGCCGTGGTGCTGCGGGTCAGTTCGCAGTATCCGTTGACCGTCGACCCGGGGGCCTATGTGGCGCATCAGGGGAACCTGCGGCAGTCCTTCCAGTCCGGCGTGACGTTCCGCACGCTCATGGGGGAAGGCGGCGGCGAGGCCTTCCAGATCCGGTTCGAAGGGGACGGGCTGGTGTACGTACAGCCGAGCGAGCGCAACACGATCGCGGGGGACGTGTGAGATGGGCTTCCGCGAGATCAACTCCAAGATGGTCGAGGCGACCGTCGTGCCGGGGCAGCGGCTGTTCAGTCAGCGCGGGGCCATGCTCGCCTACAAGGGCGAGGTGTCCTTCACCCCGAACATGGCCGGCGGCCAGGGCGGGATCATGTCGATGATCGGGCGCCGGGTGGCGAACGAGGACACCCCGCTGATGGCCGTCGAGGGCAGTGGGACCGTGCTCTTCGGGCACGGCGGGCACCACGTCCAGGTGATCAACCTCTCCGGCGAGACCCTCTGCGTCGAGGCGGACCGCCTCCTCGCCTTCGAGGGCACCCTCCAGCAGGGCACGATGTTCCTCGGCTCGCAGGGCGGGGTCATGGGCATGGTGCGGGGACAGATCAGCGGGCAGGGGCTGTTCACGACGACCCTGAAGGGGCACGGGGCCGTGGCTGTCATGGCGCACGGCGGCGTCTTCGAGATTCCGATCACCCCGCAGCGCCCGGTCCACGTGGACCCCCAGGCCTACGTCGCCCACCACGGCGACGTGCGCAACAAGCTGTCGACGGCGCTGGGCTGGCGGGACATGGTGGGCCGCGGCTCGGGTGAGGCCTTCCAGCTGGAGCTCAGCGGAAGCGGTGCGGTGTACGTCCAGGCGTCGGAGGAGAAGCTGTGAGCCCCTACGGAACCCCCGGCGGCTTCGGAACCCCCGCCGGCCCCACGGTCTTCGACCCGGCGACCCTGCCCTCCGACGACAACGTCAACGCCTACACCTTCTGCGTGGAGCTCAAGGGGAGCCAGTGGTTCCTGCAGAAGGGGAAGATGATCGCCTACTACGGCTCGATGGAGTTCAACGGCGTCGGGCACGGCCAGCTCGACCGAATTGTCCGTACGTCCTTTCATTCGCCTCTGCACGCGAGCGACTGGGTCGTGGCCGAGGGCTCAGGCAAGATGCTGCTGGCCGACCGGGCCTTCGACGTGAACTCGTACGACCTCGAAGACGGCAACCTGACCATTCGCTCGGGCAACCTGCTCGCTTTTCAGCCAAGTCTTGCCCTCAAGCAATCGATCGTGCCGGGTTTTCTGACGCTCATCGGAACCGGAAAGTTCGTGGCCGCATCTAACGGTCCGGTGGTGTTCATGGAACCCCCGATCCGGGTGGACCCGCAGGCACTCGTCGGCTGGGCCGACTGCCCGTCGCCGTGCCACCACTACGACCATGGCTACATGACCGGCGTAATGGGCGGTCTACGTGCACTGACAGGCCTCGGCGGGGCCTCCGGAGAGGAGCATCAGTTCGAGTTCGCCGGAGCCGGTACGGTCCTGCTCCAGTCGACCGAGACCCTGATGGCCGAGCAGGCCACGGGGGCTGTTCCGTCGGGGGCCGGAGTACCGGGTGCCGGCGGGACGCACACAAGCCCTTCACAGACGGCCGGTACACAGCGCCTTCCCGGACAGCTCGGAGACCTCCAGCGTCGCTTCGGGCTGTGAGCGGTAGTCTGCGGAGTGTGACATCGAACGTGTGCGCACACAGGGATGTCACAGAAAACCCTCGCTAGTTCGCCTTTCAACTTTTTAGGTAGACTTCATTCATGGAGACCGAGACGGCCACCCACTGGCTGACCGATGCGGAGCAGTGCGCCTGGCGCACCCACCTGGAGGTCAACAGGCTCTTGACGTACCAGCTCGAGAAGGACCTGCAGCCGTTCGGCCTGACGATGAACGACTACGAGATCCTGGTGAACCTCTCCGAGTCGGAGGACGTACGGATGCGGATGAGCGACCTCGCGTCGGCCACCCTCCAGTCCAAGAGCCGCCTGTCCCACCAGATCACCCGGATGGAGAACGCGAACCTGGTCCGGCGCGAGAACTGCGAGTCCGACCGCCGCGGGCTCTACGCGGTCCTCACCGAGCACGGCATGGAGACGATGCAGAAGGTCGCGCCGCACCATGTGGCGTCGGTGCGCAGGCACTTCATCGACCTGCTGTCCCCCGACTCCCTGACGGAGCTCGACAAGGCCCTCAAGCCCATCGCCGAGCACCTGCGCGGCCAGCGGGGACGCCCTTGACCCGGGCGACCCCGGTCTCTACTGAGCCTGCGGCAGGCGGAGTTCGAACAGGGCTCCGCCGGCCGGCGCCCGGCCCACGGTGAGCGTGCCGCCGTGCCGTACGGCGACGTCGCGGGCGATGGCCAGGCCCAGCCCGGCACCGCCGTCGTCACGGCTGCGGGCCTCGTCCAGCCGGACGAACCGCTCGAAGATCCTCTCCCGGTCGGCCTCGGCCACCCCGTCCCCGTCGTCGGCGACCGCCGCCACGGCCCAGGCGCCCTCCTGCCGCACGGTCACCGTGACCGCCGAGCGGGCGTGCCGTCCGGCGTTGTCCAGCAGGTTGGTGAGCACCCGCCCGACCTGTGCCCGTGACCCGGTCACCTCCACGGCACCCGCGTCCACCGTCACCCCCGCGCGCCCCTCGGCCTGATCGCGAGCCAGGGCGCCGAGGTCGAACCGCGTGTCGCCGGGCCGCTCCCCCGCGTCCAGACGGGCGAGCAGCAGCAGGTCGGAGGCGAGATCCTGGAGTCGTACGGTGTCCTGCACGGCGCCGTCGAGGTCGAGCAGTTCGGGATGCGCGGTGCCCACCTCCAGCTGGGTGCGCAGGGACGCGATCGGGCTGCGCAGTTCGTGCGAGGCGTCGGCGACGAACCGGCGCTGGCGTTCCACCGAGGCCTGGAGGGCGGCCAGCGTCTCGTTCGTGGTCAGCGCGAGACGGGCGACCTCGTCGTGTGTGCCCGGCACCGGTACGCGACGTGCGAGGTCCTCGGACGCCGTGATCGCCGCCATCTCGGTGCGGATCCCCTCGACCGGGCGCAGGGCGCGCCGGGTGACCAGCCAGGTGACGCCGGCGACGACGGCGAGCAACAGCGGAAAGCCGATCAGCATGACCGTCAACGCCGTTCTGACGGCGCTCTGTTCGGCGGAGAGCGGCGCGCCCGCGTACACGGTCAGCTGGCCCCGGCCCTCGACCTCGACGTGGACCTTGGCGAAGCGGTAGTCGTCCGTCTCGCCGTCGATCGTGGCGGTGCCGTTTGTGAAGCTGGTGTGTTCGCTGATCTCACCGGGGTCCAGGGATTCGCCGGCCGAGTCGTCGTCGGTGTCGTCGTCGGAGTCCTCACCGCTCTCGGCGGCACTGGGCGAGGTCCGCGGCTGCGGCCGCACCGCCTCGGTGCCCGTGCCGCTGATCCGCTCCAGGTCCTCGCCGGCCGCGAGCAGGTTGCCGTTCTCGTCGAGGACCTGGACGGGTTCGTCGGTGTCCACCGTCAGCGGCTTGTCGGGCCGCAGGAGCGCGATGTCCGTGGCGACGGCCCGTGCGGTGTGCTCCGCCTCCGTGCCGGCCTGCCCGACCAGGTTGGACCGCAGCGACAGCAGTACGGCGGTCCCGGCCGCGACCAGCGCCACGGCGACGACGAGAGTGGCGGCCAGGGTCGCCCGGGACCGGACCGAACCGAAGAGCCGGCGGCTCATGGCGACGCCTCCAGGCGGTACCCGGCCCCGCGGACCGTCCGGATCAGCTCCGCCCGCAGCTTGCGCCGCAGGGTGCTGACGTACACCTCGACGATGTTCGGGTCGCCCTCGTAGGCGAAGTCCCAGACGTGCTCCAGGATCTCGGCCTTGGACACCACCTCGCCGGCCCGCACCACGAGTTGCTCCAGGACCGCGAACTCCTTGGCGGTGAGGACCACTTCGCCGTCGCCGAGGAAGACACGGCGCGCGGCGGTGTCGACCTTCAGATCTCCGTGGACGTGCACGGGCGAGGCGCCCGCGCCCTGCCCTCCGCGCCGCAGCAGCGCCTTGACGCGGGCGACGAGGACGACGTACGAGAACGGTTTGGTCAGGTAGTCGTCGGCACCGGTGTCCAGCCCCTCGGCCTCGTCGTACTCGCCGTCCTTGGCGGTGAGCATCAGGATCGGCACGTCGTGGCCGGCGGCGCGCAGGGCGGCGCAGACCCGGTAGCCGTTCATACCGGGCAGCATGATGTCGAGGATCACCAGGTCGTAGCACCCCTCCGAGGCCCGGTACAGCCCCTCCCTGCCGTCGTGCACGACGTCGACGGCGTAGCCCTCGGCCGTCAGGCCCTTGGCGAGCGACAGGGCGAGCCGCTTTTCGTCCTCCACGATCAACAGGCGCATGGGTCAAGGTTCGCAAAGCGAAGCTGAAGATCTCTTCAGGGTCCTTCAGGTTCCTCTCAGCGTCGGTTCGGCACATTGATTCACGT
Organism: Streptomyces sp. NPDC028907; assembly: GCF_055564995.1. Lineage (NCBI taxonomy): Bacteria > Bacillati > Actinomycetota > Actinomycetes > Kitasatosporales > Streptomycetaceae > Streptomyces > Streptomyces sp. NPDC028907. Next base: position 398,858 of record NZ_JBVHVE010000008.1, on the reverse strand, counting down.
CGAAACGACAGCGACTCGGGAGGAACCAGAATGAAGCGCAACATCGTCATCGCCACCGTCGCCGCCGCGGCCCTGATCGGAGGCGGCACCGTCGCGGCCTACGCGTCCGGTGACGACGACAGCGCGGCCACGCAGCGCCAGTCGACCGTCCGTGCCGCCGACGACCGGGACGACAGCGCGGAGGACGCTGCGGAGGACCGGGCGGACCGGGCGGACGACGACACCGTCGAGGCCCGTGAGCAGGCCCGCACCACCAAGATCGGCGCCGCCGACGCCATCGCCGCCGCGCTCAAGCACACGCCGGGCACCGCCGTCTCCGCCGACCTGGACGACGACGGCTCAGGCGCCTGGGAGGTGAACGTCGTCAAGGGCGACGGCACCGACTACGACGTCCGGGTCTCCGCCGACAACGGCAAGGTCCTCGGCGCCCAGCGCGACACCGATGACGACAACGACGGCCGGGAGGACCTCGCCGCGCTGAAGGGCGCGAGCGTGGACGCCCGTGAGGCCGCCGCGGCCGCGGCCGCGAACGGCACCGTCACCGACGTCGACCTCGACGACGACGGCCCCGCCGCCTGGAGCGTGGAGACCACCAAGGGCGAGTGGAAGGTCGACCTCAAGACGGGCAAGGTCACCCAGGACCAGGACGACCGCGACGGCGACGACGACGGCGACGACGACTGACGCCGGAAAGACCGCACCGCACTCCCGCGACACCCCGGCGCGACGACACGTCAGGTCGCCCGGACCACACCCCCGTCCCCCACCTCCCCCGCTTCCTCTTCCTCAGGGGCGCCCCCGTCACGGGTGGCGCCCCTCGCCACGGCCAGGGCCGCGAGCAGCGTCACCGCGCCGGTCGCCGCGAAGCACCACCCCGTCGGCAGCCGTCCGACCAGTAGCCCGGCGGCCGCGGTGCCTGCCGTACTCCCGGCGTTGACCGCCGTGTTCACCCAGGCCCCCGCCCGGACCCGGGTCTCGGGTGCGGTGGCCTCGTCGGCGACGAGATACGCGGTGGTGATGGCCGGGGCCACGAAGAACCCGGCGATCACCATGGCCGTGGTGAGCGTGCCGAGCCCCGGCGCCAGTCCCGCGCCGAACATCGCCAGCCCCAGGCCGAGGGCCGGCAGGGCCAGTCGCAGCCCTGCCGGAATCCGCCATGTGACGGCCCCGTTGGCGAGCCCTCCGACGGCGCTTCCGGCCGACAGGGCGGCCAGCACCCAGGCCGCGCTCCCACCGCCGTGGCCCCGCCCGTCGGCGAACGCCACGACCAGCAGCTCGACGGCGCCGAGCGCGAGCCCGACGCCCACGGCGGCGATCACGGGCCGCCGGATCCCGCTCAGCACGCGACGCCGGCCCGGGCCGCGCGCCTTCACCCTCGCGTCGCCGGGCGTCAGGTCCCCCACCACGGGCGAGGACACGAACCCGGCCGTCCCGGCCGCGATGAGCACCGCCCGACGACGATCCCGAGGGCGGGCGGAGCGAACTCGACGACCATGCCGACCAGCAACGGGCCCAAGACGAAGAGCAGTTCCTCGGCGACGGCGTCCAGGCTGTAGGCGCGCCGCACCAGTGCCCGGTCGCCGGCGATCCTCCCCCACACGGCCCGCATCGTCGGCCCCAGCGGGGGCGTACAGGCGCCGGCGGCGGCGCCCACGACGCCCAGCACGAGCGGTGAGGCAACCTGAGGGCGCCAGACGGCCGCGGTCAGCAACCCGAGTAACGCGGTGTAGGCCGCGGCCATCGGCACGAGCGCCCGGCGCGGTCCGTACCGATCGATGAGCGCCGCCCTCGCGGGCGACAGGAAGACGCTGGTCCCGGCGAACAGCGCCATCACGGTGCCCGCCACCGCGTACGACCCCAAGGTGCGGGTCACGGCGAGCATCATGGCCAGCGGGACGACGCCGTACGACAGCCTGCCGAGCAGGGCGGCGGCGAAGGTTCGGCGGGCATGCGGGATCCGGAGAACGGCGGCGTACGAAGGCCGCGCCACTGATGTGGAAGACACGGGGATTCCTCGACTCGAGGCGGAAAAGGGGACGCCCAGGCGCCACGCCGGTCACGACCGAGCGGCCGTGCACCGTACGCGGGCGGGGCGTGCCCTATGCCAAGAGGAGGTACATGCGGATCAACCTAGCAGCGCGACACCGGAGTTGACCACGCCCTCAGAGGCGCGGGGAACTGCGCGACCAGCCACGCCGGACCAGCGGACGAAGGTCGGCACACCGCGGCACATTCAAAAGCTCTCAGGCCTGAGTGAGCCCCGCCACCAGTTCGTCCGCCGCGCGGTACGGGTCCAGTTCGCCGGTGACGATCTTCTCCGCCAGGGCCGCGAGGCGGCGGTCACCGTGCAGGTCGGCGATCCGCTCGCGCAGGGCCGTGACGGCGATGGTCTCGACCTCCCGGGCGGCGCGGGCGCGGCGGCGTTCGGCCAGGACTCCGCGCTCGTCCATCCACGCCCGGTGCTTCTCCAGGGCTTCCAGGACCTCGTCGACGCCCTCGCCGCGCGCGGCGACCGTCTTGACGATCGGGGGGCGCCAGTCGCCGGGGCCGCGGGACTCGCCGAGGCCGAGCATGTGGTTGAGCTCGCGGGCGGTGGCGTCGGCGCCGTCCCGGTCGGCCTTGTTGACGACGTAGACGTCGCCGATCTCCAGGATGCCGGCCTTCGCCGCCTGGATGCCGTCGCCCATGCCCGGGGCGAGCAGGACCACGCTCGTGTCCGCCTGCGAGGCGATCTCCACCTCCGACTGGCCCACGCCCACCGTCTCGACGAGGATCACGTCGCAGCCCGCCGCGTCCAGGACGCGGATCGCCTGCGGGGCGGCCCAGGCGAGACCGCCCAGGTGGCCGCGGGTGGCCATCGAGCGGATGTAGACGCCGGGGTCGGAGGCGTGGTCGGACATCCGGACGCGGTCGCCGAGGAGGGCGCCGCCGGAGAAGGGCGAGGACGGGTCGACGGCCAGGACGCCGACCCTTTTGCCCTGCTTGCGGTACGCCGTCACCAGCGCCGAGGTCGAGGTGGACTTGCCGACACCCGGTGAGCCCGTCAACCCGACCACGTACGCGTTGCCCGTCAGCGGCGCCAGTGCCGCCATGACCTCCCGCAGCTGCGGGGACGCCCCCTCCACCAGGGAGATCAGCCGGGCCACGGCCCGCGGCCGGCCTTCCCTGGCCTGGGCCACCAGGGTGGAGACGTCCTGCATCACAGCTCCGTTCACGAAAGAGGTCCTACGGGTCCTGCCAGGAGAACTCAGGCCTTGGGTACCCGCACGATCAGCGCGTCACCCTGGCCGCCGCCGCCGCACAGCGCGGCCGCGCCGACGCCGCCGCCCCGCCGCTTGAGCTCCAGGGCCAGGTGCAGGACGAGCCGCGCACCCGACATACCGATCGGGTGACCCAGGGCGATGGCCCCACCGTTGACGTTCACCCTTTCCGGGGACACTCCGAGGTCCTTCATTGACTGCACCGCGACGGCGGCGAAGGCCTCGTTGATCTCGATCAGGTCGAGGTCGGAGACCTCCAGGCCCTCCTTCTTCAGGGCGTGGGCGATGGCGTTGGACGGCTGGGACTGCAGGCTGTTGTCCGGGCCCGCCACATTGCCGTGGGCGCCGATCTCGGCGATCCAGTCCAGGCCGAGCTCCTGCGCCTTGGCCTTGCTCATGACGACGACCGCGGCGGCGCCGTCCGAGATCTGGGACGACGTCCCCGCCGTGATCGTGCCGTCCTTGGTGAACGCCGGGCGCAGCTTGCCCAGCGACTCCGCGGTGGTCTCGGCACGGATGCCCTCGTCCTTGCTGAAGACGACGGGCTCGCCCTTGCGCTGCGGGATCTCGATCGGGGTGATCTCGGCCTCGAAGATGCCGTTCTTCTGGGCGGCGGCCGCGCGCTGGTGGGACTGGGCGGCGATCTCGTCCTGCTCGGGACGCCGGATGCCGAGACGGGTGTTGTGCTTCTCCGTGGACTCGCCCATGGCGATGCCCTCGAAGGAGTCGGTCAGACCGTCGTACGCCATCGCGTCGAGCATCTCGATCGCGCCGTACTTGAAGCCCTCGCGGGACTTCGGCAGCAGGTGCGGGGCGTTGGTCATGGACTCCTGGCCGCCCGCGACGATCACGTCGAACTCGCCGGCGCGGATCAGCTGGTCGGCGAGCGCGATGGCGTCGAGGCCGGACAGACACACCTTGTTGACGGTGAGCGCCGGGACGTTCATCGGGATGCCGGCCTTCACGGCGGCCTGGCGCGCCGGGATCTGGCCCGCGCCGGCCTGGAGCACCTGGCCCATGATCACGTACTGCACCTGGTCGCCGCCGATTCCCGCACGGTCGAGGGCGGCCTTGATCGCGAAGCCGCCGAGGTCGGCTCCGGAGAAGGACTTCAGTGAACCGAGCAACCGTCCCATGGGCGTACGCGCGCCCGCGACGATCACAGAGGTAGTTCCAGAAGACATGAGGTGCGATCCCCTTCCAGCTGGACAGCCGAGGAGTGAACGAGGGTTTACTTCGAATGTACTGAGTGGCACTCCGTGCCGTCACCGGGCCGTCGGTGTGATCGCGCGCACGTTGCGTAACCACCTCCGGGGCGCTGCACTGAATTCCATGCTGACGCGAATCGACCACATCGGGATCGCCTGTTTCGACCTCGACAAGACCGTGGAGTTCTACCGGGCCACGTACGGCTTCGAGGTGTTCCACTCCGAGGTCAACGAGGAGCAGGGCGTCCGCGAGGCCATGCTCAAGATCAACGACACCTCCGACGGCGGTGCCTCCTACCTGCAGCTTCTCGAGCCCACCCGCCCGGACTCCACCGTGGCCAAGTGGCTCGACAAGAACGGCGAGGGCGTCCACCACATCGCTTTCGGTACGGCGGACGTGGACGGCGACGCCGCCGACATCAAGGACAAGGGCGTACGCGTTCTGTACGAAGAGCCCCGCCGCGGCTCCATGGGGTCACGAATCACCTTCCTGCACCCGAAGGATTGCCATGGCGTACTGACAGAACTGGTCACTTCGGCGCCTGTTGAGTCACCTGAGCACTGACCCCCGTACATATGGGCCGGTAGGGTTGGGGGCGGTCGCCGCTCAGTCCAGGGTGACCCGGCCCCTCCGTCAAAGGTGGGACCGTTTCCGGGGTCCGGGTTTCGGGGGACGAGGGTGGGGCAACAGCCCGTGCTCCGCCGTTGATCTGACACCATTCCCCGGGGGCCCCGTTCGGCGGATGGACGGTGCTCGTATGGAGAGACTTGCGACCAGGGGACGGATGGGACCGCGCAGTGCGGGGCTACGAACGCCAGGAGCGAGAGCCGGCGGCTGACGTCGACCACCTCTCTCGGTTCGAGGCCGAGATGGATCGGCTGAAGACCGAGCGGGAGAAGGCGATCCAGCACGCCGAGGACCTCGGCTACCAGGTCGAGGTGCTGCGCGCCAAGCTGCACGAGGCGCGGCGGACCATCATGTCCCGGCCCGCCTTCGACGGCGGCGACATCGGCTACCAGGCCGAGCAGCTGTTGCGGAACGCGCAGGTCCAGGCCGACCAGCTGCGCCAGGAGGCCGAGCGCGAGCTGAGTCAGGCCCGGGCGCAGACCCAGCGGATCCTTCAGGAGCACGCCGAGCAGGCCGCCCGGCTCCAGGCCGAGCTGCACCAGGAGGCGGTGACCCGCCGCCAGCAGCTGGACCAGGAGCTGGCCGAGCGGCGGCAGACCGTCGAGTCGCACGTCAACGAGAACGTGGCCTGGGCGGAGCAGCTGCGGGCCCGCACCGAGCAGCAGGCCCGTCGGCTCCTCGACGAGTCGCGCACCGAGGCCGAGCAGGCCATGGCGACCGCGCGCGCCGAGGCCGAGCGGCTCACCAGCGAGGCCCGCCAGCGGCTCACCAGCGCGGCCGAGGAGGCCCGCACGGAGGCCGAGCAGATCCTGCGCCGCGCGCGGACGGACGCCGAGCGGCTGCTGAACGCCGCCTCGACGCAGGCCCAGGAGGCCACCGACCACGCCGAACAGCTGCGCAGCTCCACGGCGACCGAGTCGGACGCCGCCCGCCGGCAGGCCACCGAGCTCAGCCGGGCCGCCGAGCAGCGCATGGCGGAGGCCGAGGAGGCGCTGCGCAAGGCGCAGTCCGAGGCCGAGAAGCTGGTCGCCGAGGCGAAGACGGCCGCCGAGAAGGCGCTCTCCAGCGCCGAGTCGGCCAACGAGCAGCGCACGCGTACGGCGAAGGAGCAGGTCGCCCGGCTGGTCAGCGAGGCCACCAAGGAGGCCGAGAGCACCAAGGCGGACGCCGAGCAGGTCGTCGCGGACGCCCGCGCCGAGGCCGAGAAGATCGTCGCCGAGGCCGCGGAGAAGGCCCGCACGATCACCGCCGAGGAGAGCGCGACGCAGCTGTCCAAGGCGGCCAAGACCGCCGAGGACGTCCTCAACAAGGCGCAGGAGGACGCGCAGAACACCACCAAGGCGGCGGCCGAGGAGGCCGAGCGGATCCGTACGGAGGCCGAGGCCGAGGCGGACCGGCTGCGCTCCGAGGCGCATGACATCGCCGAGCAGCTCAAGGGCGCGGCGAAGGACGACACCAAGGAGTACCGCGCCAAGACGGTCGAACTCCAGGAGGAGGCCCGCCGGCTGCGCGGGGAGGCCGAGCAGCTGCGCTCCGAGGCGGTCGCCGAGGGCGAGAAGATCCGCGCGGAGGCCCGCAAGGAGGCCGTCCAGCAGATCGAGGAGGCGGCCAAGACCGCCGAGGAGCTGCTGTCCAAGGCCAAGCAGGACGCGGACGAGCTGCGTCAGAAGGCCACGACGGACAGCGAGAAGGTCCGTACCGAGGCCATCGAGCGGGCGACGACGCTGCGTCGGCAGGCCGAGGAGACCCTGCAGCGCACCCGCCAGGAGGCCGAGCGGCACCGCGAGGAGGTCGTCGAGCAGGCCGAGGGCATCAAGTCCGACGCCGAGCGGGCCGCGCGGGAGCTGCACGAGGAGACCGAGCGGGCCATAGAGGCCCGCCGTACCGAGGCCGCCGAGGAGCTGACGCGGCTCCAGACCGAGGCCGAGCAGCGGCTCACGGCGGCCGAGCAGGCGCTGACCGACGCCCGCGAGGAGGCCGCGCGCATCCGGCGTGAGGCGGCCGAGGAGACCGACCGGCTGCGCGCCGAGTCCGCCGAGCGGATCCGTACGCTCCAGCAGCAGGCCGAGGAGGAGGCCGACCGGCTGCGTGACGAGGCCGCGTCGGACGCGTCCGCGTCCCGTGCCGAGGGCGAGGCCATCGCCGTACGCCTCAGGTCGGAGGCCGCGGCCGAGGCCGAGCGGCTGAAGTCGGAGGCGCAGGACACCGCCGACCGGGTCCGTGCGGAGGCGCAGGCCGCCGCCGAGCGGCTCGCCACGGAGGCGTCCGAGACGCTGGCCGCCGCGCAGGAGGAGGCCGCCCGGCGCCGTCGCGAGGCCGAGGAGACCCTCGGTTCCGCCCGCCAGGAGGCCGACCAGGAGCGTGAGCGGGCCCGCGAGCAGAGCGAGGAGCTGCTGGCCTCCGCGCGCAAGCGGGTGGAGGAGGCGCAGACCGAGGCGGTGCGGCTGGTCGAGGAGGCCGACCGGCGCGCCACCGAGATGGTGTCGGCGGCCGAGCAGCACGCCCAGCAGGTCCGCGACTCCGTGTCCGGGCTGCACGAGCAGGCCCAGGAGGAGATCGCCGGGCTGCGCAGTGCCGCCGAGCACGCGGCGGACCGTACCCGCCGGGAGGCGCAGGAGGAGGCGGACCGGGTCCGCTCCGACGCCTACGCCGAGCGGGAGCGGGCCAGCGAGGACGCGGGCCGTATCCGCCGCGAGGCGAACGAGGAGTCCGAGGCCGCGAAGTCCCTCGCCGAGCGGACGGTCGGGGAGGCCATCGCCGAGGCGGAGCGGCTGCGGTCGGACGCCGCCGAGCACGCCCAGCGGGTGCGTACGGAGGCGTCGGACGCCATCGCCGAGGCCGACCAGGCCGCGTCGCGCACCCGGGCCGACGCCCGCGAGGACGCCAACCGGATCCGCTCGGACGCGGCGACGCAGGCCGACACCCTCATCACCGAGGCTCGCAACGAAGCCGAGCGGCTCCAGTCGGAGACGGTCGCGGAGGCCGACCGGGTGCGCACCGACGCGCTCGCCAAGGCCGAGAAGCTGGTCGGGGACGCCACGTCGGAGGCGGAGCGGCTGCGCGCCGAGGCCGCCGAGACGGTGGGGTCGGCCCAGCAGCACGCCGAGCGGGTGCGCGGCGACTCCGAGCGCGTCAAGGCCGAGGCGGCCGCGGAGGCGGAGCGGCTGGTCAACGCGGCGCGCGAGGAGGCCGAGCGCACTCTCGAAGAAGCCCGCAAGGACGCCGGCAAGCGACGCCAGGACGTGGCCGAGCAGGTCGACAAGCTCATCACGGAGACCACGGCCGAGGCGGACAAGCTGCTCACCGAGGCGCAGGCGCAGGCGCACAAGACGACCGCGGACGCCGAGGCGCAGGCCGACACCATGGTGGGCGCCGCCCGCAAGGAGGCCGACCGGCTGGTCTCCGAGGCGACGGTCGAGGGCAACTCGATGGTGGAGAAGGCCCGTACGGACGCGGACGAGCTGCTCGTCGGCGCCCGCCGGGACGCCACCTCGATCAGGGAGCGCGCGGAGGAGCTGCGCGACCGCATCACGACCGAGATCGAGGAGCTGCACGAGCGGGCCCGCCGCGAGTCGGCCGAGACGATGAAGTCGGCCGGCGACCGCTGCGACGCGCTCATCAAGGCCGCCGAGGAGCAGTTGGCCAAGGCCCAGGCGAAGGCGAAGGAGCTGGTCTCGGAGGCCAACTCCGAGGCGGGCAAGGTCCGTATCGCCGCCGTGAAGAAGGCCGAGGGGCTGCTGAAGGAGGCCGAGCAGAAGCGGTCCACCCTGATCCGGGAGTCCGAGGAGCTCAAGGCCGAGGCGATCCGCGAGGCAAGGCGCACGGTCGAGGAGGGCAAGCGCGAGCTGGAGGTCCTGGTCCGGCGCCGCGAGGACATCAACGCCGAGATCTCCCGTGTCCAGGACGTCCTGGAGGCGCTCGAGTCCTTCGAGGCGCCGTCCGCGGCGAAGGACGGCGGAGTCAAGGCGGGTGCGACAGTGGGAGCACCTCGATCGGGTGGCAAGTCGTCAGACAGCTAGCGAAGCGGGAGCGTTCGGGTGTCTCCTGGGGCCTTTGACCAAGTTTTTGGCAAGCCGTCCGACGGTTAGCCACTCAAAAGGGGTCTCATTCTCCAGATCAAACACGTATCCGCTCGATGACACACCGCTTCGGCCCCTAGGATTCCCCTTATCACCTCACCGGTCTCATTCGACAGGAACCCCATGAGCGACACTTCCCCCTACGGCTTCGAGCTTGTGCGGCGTGGGTACGACCGCGCTCAGGTGGACGAACGGATCTCCAAGCTCGTCTCCGACCGTGACAGCGCTCTCGCCCGCATCACCGCTCTGGAAAAGCGCATCGAGGAGCTCCACCTCGAGACGCAGAACGCCCAGGCCGCCGTGACCGACGCAGAGCCGTCGTACGCGGGCCTCGGCGCGCGTGTCGAGAAGATCCTCCGCCTCGCCGAGGAAGAGGCCAAGGATCTGCGCGAGGAGGCCCGCCGCGCCGCCGAGCAGCACCGCGAGCTCGCCGAGTCGGCGGCCCAGCAGGTCCGTAACGACGCAGAATCGTTCGCTGCGGAGCGCAAGGCCAAGGCCGAGGACGAAGGCGTCCGGATCGTCGAGAAGGCCAAGAGCGACGCCTCCCAGCTGCGCTCCGAGGCGCAGAAGGACGCGCAGTCCAAGCGCGAGGAGGCGGACGCCCTCTTCGAGGAGACCCGTGCGAAGGCCGCGCAGGCCGCCGCCGACTTCGAGACGAACCTCGCCAAGCGCCGCGAGCAGTCCGAGCGCGATCTGGCGTCGCGTCAGCAGAAGGCGGAGAAGCGTCTCGCGGAGATCGAGCACCGCGCGGAGCAGCTGCGTCTGGAGGCGGAGAAGCTGCGCACCGACGCCGAGCGCCGGGCTCGCCAGACGGTGGAGACGGCCCAGCGTCAGGCCGAGGACATCGTGGCGGACGCCAACGCCAAGGCCGACCGCATCCGTTCGGAATCCGAGCGCGAGCTCGCGGCGCTCACCAACCGCCGCGACAGCATCAACGCTCAGCTGACGAACGTCCGCGAGATGCTGGCGACGCTCACGGGCGCCGCGGTGGCCGCCGCCGGCACCCCGGCCGAGGACGAGCCGATCACCCGTGGGGTTCCCGCCCAGCAGACCCGGTAACGATCCGGCGCACGTCTGCTGAATTTTGGCAAAGCCCTCTGCCACTGGGGTGGCAGAGGGCTTTGTCCCGTTTTAGCGTGGGCGGCATGATCGAGCTTGAGGGGCTGACCAAGCGGTACGGCGAGAAGGTGGCGGTCAACAACCTCACCTTCACCGTCAGACCGGGCATCGTCACCGGCTTTCTCGGCCCCAACGGCGCCGGGAAGTCCACGACGATGCGGATGATCCTCGGCCTCGACCACCCCACCGCCGGCCAGGTCCGTATCGACGGCAAGCGCTACGACCAGCTCAAGGACCCGCTGACGTACATCGGCGCGCTGCTGGAGGCCAAGGCCTGGCACGGCGGGCGCAGCGCGTTCAACCATCTGCTGTGCCTCGCGCAGAGCAACGGCATCGCGACGAACCGGGTGCGCGAGGTGCTGGAGACGGTCGGGCTGACGGCGGTCGCGAAGAAGAAGACCAAGGGCTTCTCGATGGGCATGGGCCAGCGGCTCGGTATCGCGGGCGCGCTGCTCGGCGATCCGCGGATCCTGATGTTCGACGAGCCGGTCAACGGGCTCGACCCCGAGGGCATCCACTGGATCCGGAACCTGATGAAATCGCTGGCCGCCCAGGGGCGGACCGTGTTCGTCTCCTCGCATCTGATGAGCGAGATGGCCCTGACCGCCGACCACCTGGTGGTGATCGGGCAGGGGCGGCTGCTCGCCGACACGTCCATGGCCGACTTCATCGAGCGGAACTCGCGGTCGTACGTCCGGATCCGCGCCCCGCAGCGGGAGCTGCTGCTCGACGTCCTGCACACGGCCGGGATCACGGCGGTTCAGACCGGGGACGGGGCGCTGGAGGTCGACGGCAGCAAGGCCGAGCAGATCGGTGAGCTGGCGGCGCGGCACGGGGTCGTGCTGCACGAGCTGAGCCCGCAACAGGCCTCCCTGGAGGAGGCGTTCATGCAGCTGACCGCGGAATCGGTGGAGTACCACGCGCACGCCGACGCCCTGCCCGGCGGACAGCAGCAGCCACCGCGGCGGCAACAGCAGCCGTGGGGCAGCGAGTGGAGGAGGAGCTGAACATGGCAGCCACCCAGGTCGTCCGCTCCGAATGGACCAAGATCCGGTCCGTGGCCTCCACCGTATGGACGCTGTCCCTCGCCGTGGTGGTCACCATCGCCCTCGGAATGCTGATCTCGGGCCTGTCGGCGAACGAGTTCGACAACATGAGCGAGCGGGACAGGCTCTCCTTCGATCCGACGTTCATCAGTTTCGCCGGGATGAGCCTCGGTCAGCTCGCGCTGATCGTGTTCGGCGTGCTCGTGGTGTCGAACGAGTACAGCACCGGCATGATCCGCACATCCCTGGCCGCAGTGCCCCGGCGCGGGACGTTCCTGGCCAGCAAGATCGCGGTGGCGACCGGCCTCGCGCTCGTCGTCGGCCTGGCCACCAGCTTCGTCACCTTCTTCCTGGGCCAGGCGATGCTCGGCGACCACCGGGCGGAGATCGGCGATCCGGGGGTGCTGCGGGCGGTGATCGGCGGCGGGCTCTACATGACCCTCATCGCGATGTTCTCGATGGGCGTCGCCGCGATGCTGCGCTCGCCGATGCTGTCGCTGGGCATCCTGATGCCGTTCTTCTTCCTGGTCTCCAACATCCTCGGCAACGTCTCGGCGACCGAGAAGATCGGCCGCTATCTGCCCGACCAGGCCGGCAGCAGGATCATGCAGGTGGTCACCCCGATCGACGACGACAAGCCGTACGGCCCCTGGGGCGGCCTCGGGATCATGGTGCTGTGGGTGATCGCGGCACTCCTGGGCGGTTACCTCGCGCTCAAGAAGCGGGACGCCTAGCGGGGCGGGTGGCGGAACGCGGGGGCCGCTGGAGAGCCGTCGGCGCGCGAAGTTTTGCCTGCCCTTGGGTGGAACCGTCAGCGCCTAGGTATCCTCCTAACCCTTACGGGGGGCGTGTGCCCTGCTGTCCTGATCCTTTCGATGGGTGCGGAGCATGATCGAAGCAGTCGGCCTGACCAAGCGCTACGGCGACAAGACCGCTGTGTACAACTTGTCCTTCCAGGTGCGGCCCGGTTCCGTCACCGGCTTCCTGGGCCCCAACGGCTCGGGCAAGTCGACGACGATGCGGATGATCCTCGGCCTGGACAACCCGACCGCGGGACGCGTCACGATCGGCGGCTACCCGTACCGCAGGCTGCCCAACGCCCCCCGCCAGGTCGGCGCCCTGCTGGACGCCAAGGCCGTGCACGGCGGCCGGGCCGCCCGCAGCCACCTGCTGTCCCTCGCCCAGCTGTCCGGCATCCCGGCCCGGCGCGTGGACGAGGTGCTGGGCGTGGTCGGCCTCCAGGACGTGGCCGGCAAGCGATCCAAGGGCTTCTCGCTCGGCATGGGCCAGCGGCTCGGCATCGCCGCCGCGCTGCTCGGCGACCCGCAGGTGCTGCTGTTCGACGAGCCGGTCAACGGCCTCGACCCCGAGGGCATCCTCTGGGTGCGCAATCTGATGAAGTCGCTGGCGGCCGAGGGCCGTACCGTCTTCGTCTCCTCGCACCTCATGAGCGAGATGGCGCTGACCGCCGACCACCTGATCGTGATCGGGCGCGGCCAGCTGCTCGCCGACATGAGCGTCAAGGACTTCATCGCCGCCAACTCCGCGGGCTTCGCCCGGGTGCGTACGCCGGACACCGAGCCGCAGCTGCGCGAGAAGCTGTCCGCGGCGCTGACCGAGGCGGGCGGGCATGTGCTGCCCGAGCAGGACGGCGCGCTGCGCGTGACCGGGCTGCCGCTGCCCCGCATCAGCGACCTCGCGCACGACACGGACGTACGGCTGTGGGAGCTTTCGCCGCACCAGGCCTCGCTGGAGGAGGCGTACATGCGGATGACGCAGGGCGCGGTCGACTACCGCTCGACGACCGACCAGAAGGCCGGGCTGATGCAGCAGCTGCCGCCGGGTGCGCAGCCGCCGATGCCGGTGCCGGGGCAGGGCCAGCCCGGCTGGTACGCCCCGCCGCCGCCCCAGCAGGGTGGGCAGCCGTTCGCCGCGCCGCAGGGGCAGCCGGGGCCGTACGGCGGCCCTGGCGCGCCCGCCGCGGCGCCGGGGGCGGATGCGCCCAACCCGTACGCCCAGCAGGCGCCCGAGGCGCCGGCTCAGCCCCCTGCCGCACCGCCGCAGGCCCCGGACCAGCCGTCCGCCGAGCCCGCACCCTCCGCCCCTGCCGCCCTGACCAAGCCCGAGGACGCCCGATGAGCACGCCCCAGCCCCCGATGCCGCAGACCGCCGCACCGAACTGGCAGGCGGCGCCCGGCTCCTCGTACCCCACCTACACCTCGCCGATCCCCGTCGTGCGCACGCACCTCGGGCACGCGCTCGCCTCGGAGTGGACGAAGATCCGGTCGGTGCGCTCGACGATCTGGACGCTCGGCGTGTTCGTGCTGCTCGTCGTCGGCATCGGTCTGTCGGTCGCCGCGCTGATCGCCGGCAACGCCTCGGAAGGCAGCCTGAGCAAGGAGAACCCGCTGTCGTTCGGGTTCTTCGGGCTGCTGCTCGGCAGCATGTGCATCATCACGCTCGGCGTGCTGACCACCGCCTCGGAGTACGGCACCGGCATGATCCGGACCACGATGACCGCATGCCCGTCCCGTGGCCGGGTGCTGGTGGCGAAGTCGATCGTGTTCTTCGCGGTCGCGTTCGTGGTGACGCTGGCGTCGGCCCTGCTCGTCGCCCTCGTCGACGTGTCCATGCTGGACGCGCGGGAGCCGAGCGGTGAGGAGTGGCTGAAGGGCACGGTCGGTATCTCGCTCTACATGGCGTTGCTCGGCCTGCTCTCGCTCGTCGTCGGCTCGATCATCCGGCACTCGGCGGGCGCGATCACGATCATGATCGGTGTGCTGCTGGCCCCGCTGGTCATCGCGCTGTTCATGTTCTCGGAGTCCCTGCGCGGCCTCCAGGAAGCCCTGTTCCAGTACTCGATCCCGAGCCAGCTCGGCGTCTTCTACTCCCAGTCCCTCACCGGCTCGGGCCCGTCCGGCTGGGACCCCCTGTGGATCATGCTCGGTGTGACCGCGGCCGCCTTCGCCGGCGCCTACGCCCTCCTGGAGAAGCGGGACGTCTGACCCGAAACCTCTAGAACTTCGGCGCGTTACGGGACCGCTGCACCCGCGTGGTGCGGCGGTCCTTGGCGTTCCAGCAGGCCTTGTGCCAGTGACGGCGGTCGTCGACGCCCGCGTGGGCCGGCCAGGCGACGACGTGCGGGACGCCGTCCGGGATCAGTTGGTCGCAGCCGGGGCAGCGGTACGCCTTGCCCTGGGCGCTCGCGCCCGCCACATGCCGTACGTTCCAGTCGTCGCCCTGCCAGTCCTCCGTGGACTGCCAGCCGCCGTAGCGGCCGGAGCGGTCGTCCTCGGCGCTGTGTCCGGACGAGCCGGCTCCCTTGGGTCGGTTGCGACGCGGGGACACGGAACACCTCACGGGGCTATACAGGATGCGGGGGCCATGTCCAGCCTACGCGGCGCGGACCGGGGTAGCCGTACGGCACCAATCCCCACAAGTCCCCCACGCCGGCGATCGATTCTGCAGACAATCCGCAAATCTCTTCGTCAAGCCGTGTCCTCGGCACGTGTCAGACGGTTATGCCGGGTGGGGGAGCTCCGCGTCGGAGCCAAGGAAGCAGGAAAAGTCAATGCACGTAGGTAGTTTCGTGTTGGCGGCCCGGTTCCCGGGACAGGGCGAGGGGGAGGCACTGCACCGCGCGGTCCGCTCCGCCGAGGTCGCCGAGGAAGCAGGGCTCGACACCGCCTGGGTGGCCGAGCACCACTTCGTGCCGTACGGCACCTGTCCGTCCGCGATCACCCTGGCCGCCTTACTGCTCGGCCGTACCCGACGGCTGAGGGTCGGTACGGCGGTCAGCGTGCTGCCCACCACTCACCCGGTGGCCCTCGGCGAGCAGGCCGCGCTGCTGCACATCACCTCCGGCGGGCGGTTCTCGCTGGGTGTGGGGCGCGGTGGCCCGTGGGTCGACCTGGAGGTGTTCGGCTCGGGTCTCAAGGCGTACGAGGAGGGGTTCCCCGAATCACTCGATCTGCTGCTGCGCTGGCTGCGTGAGCCGTCGGTCGCGTCCGCCGGCGAGCGGTTCGACTTCCGCGAGGTCCCCGTCGTCCCCAGGCCGTCGGAGTGCCTCACGGACGCCGAGGGCCCCGAGGTCGTCGTCGCGTGTACGTCACCGAAGAGCGTGCGGCTGGCGGCCGAGCGCGGGCTGCCGATGCTGCTCGGCATGCATGTGGGCGACGAGGAGAAGGCCGAGATGGTCGCCCTGTGGCGGGAGCACGCCCGCGCGGCCGGGCGACCGGCCGACGAGATCCGGAGCGCGGCCCATGTGTCGGCCGGCGTCTGTCAGATCGCGGACCGGCGCACGGACGCGGTGGAGACGCTGACGAAGGCGATGCCGGGCTGGCTGCGGCAGGGACTGGAGGCCCATGTCACGGTGGACGGCCGCCATCGCGCGATGCGTGATCCGCTGGCCTACACCGAACTGCTTTGTGGACTGCACCCGGTGGGCACCCCGCGCCTCGCCGCCGACCGCCTGGCGGCGACCAGCGAACGGACCGGCATCTCCCGTTTCGCCCTGCTCGTCGAGGGCTCGGGCGACCTGGCGGCGACCGAGGAGAACGTCCGTCGACTGGGCGCCGAAGTGCTGCCGCACCTCGGCTGAAGAGCCCTGTCCCACCGTGCCGCCAGGGGGCTTGCCGCCCAGTACTTATTGCACCTCCCGCGTACGGAGCGGCAAGCAAGCGGCTTACCGCGTCAGCAGTCCCTGAGTTCCGGCGACTGGTTCAACAGTTGGTTGCGCGCCGAGGTGAAGCGGGCGAGCGTCTCGTCGACCGAGGCGTCAAGCGGGAACACCGCCACCCGGTGGCAGTTCTGGAAGGCCAGTCGCACCCCGAAGTGCCGCTGCAGCGCGCCGCGTATCGCGTCACTCGCAAGTGCACGCAGCAACTGGCCACGTGCCTGCTCGTCCGGCGGGGGCGTCTGGTTGTCGGCGAACTGACCGCCGTCGACCTTCAGCTGGGCCACCAGGGAGCTGATCATCTCCCACGCATAGGGCAGGGAGGTCCGGACGCAGTCGACGAAGGCTGCTTCATCGACCTCGCCTCGCTCGGCCTGTTCGAGTAGGGCCGGTGAGACGTCGAGCGACATGGGTTCTCCTCTCGCACCCCCACAACAGCGGGGGTTGCCTGACAGTAAGGGAGTTCGCGATACCGAACACTCTGCGTACACGCGTCGCGACCTCCCGTTTAATACGGTAGGCAACAGACGGTGACGGCACCAGGAGAATGCGTACATGGGCAGTCCTCGTTAGGCGCACAATCGGCCAGAAATGAACAGGGGCAGTCCGGGGTCATACGGACTCCCCCAGGGCGAATCGCGTCGACACCGGCCCGTCGAGTAGCGTTGCGGACCATGCGTCTCGTCATTGCCCGATGCTCCGTCGACTACGCGGGCCGGCTCACCGCCCACCTGCCCTCGGCGCCCCGTCTGATCCTGGTCAAGGCGGACGGAAGCGTCTCGATCCACGCGGACGACCGGGCCTACAAGCCCCTGAACTGGATGTCGCCGCCGTGCACCCTGAAGGAGGGTGACGGCGAGCAGAAGGATGTCTGGACCGTCACCAACAAGGGGGGCGAGAAGCTCATCATCACGATGGAGGAGATCCTCCACGACTCCTCGCACGAACTCGGCGTGGACCCCGGCCTGATCAAGGACGGCGTGGAAGCGCACCTCCAGGAACTTCTCGCCGACCGCATCGAGACCCTCGGCGAGGGCTACACGCTCATCCGCCGCGAGTACATGACGGCCATCGGCCCGGTCGACATCCTGTGCCGGGACGCCGACGGCCGGACGGTCGCGGTCGAGATCAAGCGTCGCGGCGAGATCGACGGCGTGGAGCAGCTGACGCGCTATCTGGAGCTGCTGAACCGGGACCCCCATCTCGCGCCCGTCCGCGGCATTTTCGCGGCCCAGGAGATCAAGCCGCAGGCCCGCGTCCTCGCGACGGACCGCGGGATCGGCTGCCAGGTGCTGGACTACGACGCCATGCGCGGGATCGAGGACGACAAGCTGCGGCTGTTCTGACGCGCGGCAGTTGGCAGTTCTACGACGGTGAGGGCCGGGTCCGCTGGACGGACCCGGCCCTCTTGTCTTCCGTGCTTGTCCTGAAGCGGGCCTCGGGTGCGTCAGATCACGGGGTCCGAGCCGGTGGTCGGCGTGCCGTCGTCCGAGCTCTGCGGGGCGCTCGCGGAACTGGTGGTCTCCGTGGGGCTGGAGGAGGCCGAGCCGCTGGCGGAGGTCGAGTTCGTCGGTGGTTCCGTCGGAGGGGGCGTCGGCTCGTCGGTCGGCGTCGGCTCCTCTGTCGTCGGGTCCTCCGTCGGCGTCGGCTCCTCTGTGGTCGGCTCCTCCGTCGGCGGCTTGGTCGGGGAGGTCGGCGGCTTCGTCGGCGACGACGGTGGCTTCGTCGGCGAGTTCGAGGACCCGCCGCCCGGCTTCTGCGTCCCGCTCGGATCGTCCGACGGCTCCGTCGCCCCGTCCGTCGGCGTCGGATCGTCCGACGTGCCCAACGTCCCGTCGGGGCCCGGGTCGGTCGGGCGGCTTGTGGCCGTGCCCGTGTCGCCGGAGTTCTTGCCGTCGTCGCCCTCCACCTTGTCGGCGCCGATGCCGTCGTCGCCGATGCCCTGGCTTGCGGACGGGTTGACGCCGACCTGGGTGGCCGGGTTGTCGGTGGTGTTGTCGGACGTGGCGCCGAGGGTCACCACCGTGCCGAGGACGGCCACGAGCAGGGCGCCCGAGCCGGCCGCGACGAGGTTGCGCCGGGCGAAGCCGCGGACGCCGCCGCGGCCCTTGTGCGAGGTCGCCGGGGACGGCGACGGCGACGGTGCCGAGGCACGGTGGGTGACCAGGGTCGTGGCTTCTTTGCCGGGCGGCGGGAACGCGGCGGCCGGTACGCCTCCGGGCGGCGACTGCGACTCCTCGTACCGCGCGTCCGGCACCTCCTCCCCCGCCGTCGCGCCGAACGCGGCCACTCCCGGCGTCGTGCCGGAGCGGTCCGAGACCAGCGCGAGGGCGCGTCGGCCGGCGACGGTGCCGCGCTTGTCGGCGAGCGCGCCGCGCAGGCCGATGGAGGTCTCCAGCTCGGCGCGGGCCCGGTCCAGTCGGCCCCCGCAGAGCGCGAGGATGCCCAACTCGTGGTGGAAGTAGGCCTGTTCGGCGACGTCACCGGCCAGGCGGGCGGCCTCGGCGCCGGCCCGCAGCGCCCGCTCCCAGGCGCTCCAGTGCAGCCCGGCCGCGAACGCGGGTCCCGCCGTACGGGCGAGCTGCACGGTCGGGCTCTCCTCGCCCTCGGCGGGCGCGGTCGTGCCCGGCACGAGCACGCCGAGGGCGGCGAGCACGGCGTCCGCCTCGGCGCACACGCGCTCCGGGGTGACCGAGGGGTGGCCTGCCCACCAGGCGTAGTGCTGGGCGGCGGTGAGGGCGTTGTCCTGGACGTCCTCGGCGTATCCGGCTGCCTCCAGCTGGGCCTGCACGCCGGCGGCGAGCCGGTAGCGGGAGCCGACGGCCGAGACCAGCCCGCAGTCGGCGAGCTCGCCCAGCGCGGCGTCCGCGTGGGTGTCGCCGACCAGCGCGGGCAGATGCGCCTGGTGCGGCACCTCGCCGCCGAGCGCGACGGCGAACCTCAGGGCGGTACGGGCCGAGGCGCTGAGCCGTGAGGCGAGCAGCGGCGCGGGTCCGGCCGCCTCGCCGAGGGAGGGCAGGGGTGTCTCCTCGCCGCGGTCCTCGGTGCCGTACGCCTCGTCGAAGGGCGTGTCGGCGGAGGGCGGGGTGTCCTCGAAGACGCCGTACTCGTCCACCGCGTCGGCGCCGGCCCGCAGCCGGTCCCGCTGCCGCAGCAGGGCGCCGGCCTGGACGAACCTGAGCGGCAGGCCCTCCGACTCGAACCACAGGTCGCCCGCCCAGTTCGCCTCGTCCTCGGTGAGGACCCGGCCGACCTGGCGCTCCAGGAGTTCGACGCTCGCGGCCCGGTCGAACCCGGCGAGGGCGACCTCCTCGATGCCGGAGTCGACGGACGGCGCGGGCACGTCGGGCGTGGCGCCGAGCAGGAACGCGCACTCGGGGGTGGCGTCCAGCAGCTCGTCGAGGGCGGCGCCGCCGAACTCGATGTCGTCAAGGACGACGACCGCGCCGATCTCACGCACGAAGCCGAGCAGTTCGTCCTGATCCGGGCGGTGCAGAGGGGCGCTGTAGACGGCGTAGAAGAGGTCGTACAGCAGGTCGTCCGGTGTGCGGTGGTAGCCGGTGAGCCGGACCACGCCGTCGGGGGCGAGGTCCGCGCAGTCCTCGGCGACGAGGTCGAGGAGGCTGGTGCGCCCGGCTCCCGGGGCGCCGACGAGGCGGACGGAGCGGCCGCGGGCGAGCATCCGCACCAGCTGTTCGCGCTCGTCCTGGCGGGCCAGCAGTGGCTCGGCGGGACGGGTCGGACCGGGTGGGACGGGCGGCTTGGCGGCGCGGTCGACCTCGGCGCGTTCGGCCGGGGTCAGCTTGACGGGCCGCGACGGCCGCTCCGCGGGCGGGCAGACCTCGATCTCGCTGCCGTCGACGGGGTTGACGGTGAGCAGGAAGTCGCCCGAGACCAGCTGCACGGTGCGGGCGAGTGCGGGCGCGTGCTGTCCGAAGTCGGGTGTGAGGGGATCCCTGGGCGGGCGATGGCGCGACGACTGGCCGTCACCGTCATGGCCGTACTCCTCGGGTCCCCGGTTGTTCGGGTCCATAGGTTTCAAGCCCCCCAAAAGCGTCGTGTGCGTAAGCCAAGCCCCTCCCGGCCTTGCTGCACACCGCGCTGTCGCTTCTGGTCCGGGCCCGCCGAGAAGGGTTTGTCTGGGCAGCGGGCAGCCGAACCCTAAACCTTTGCACAGTATCTACGACAGCCCGGGGTGCCGCGCCGTCCGAGACATCACAGTCTCGTGAGGATTGTGCGTGACGTGCCCTTCGCAACCGGAACGCCCGACTGTCCCGCCCCATCCGTGCCGGGTGTCACACCCGGGGCAGGGACTCCACCCCGATACCGCCCTCGATCGCCAGGATCCGGTGCAGCCGGGTGGCCACCAGCAGGCGCTGCATCTGCGGCGGTACACCGCGCAGCACCAGGCGCCGACCGCAGCGGCCGGCCCGCCGGTGGGCCCCCATGATCACCCCGAGTCCGGTGGCGTCCCAGGAGACCAGCTCGGACAGGTCGAGCACCAGATCGCCGACTCCGTCGTCGACGGCCGAGTGCAGGACCGTACGGGCGTCCGCCGCGCTGCGGACGTCGAGGACGCCCCCGACGACCAGTTCGGCGTGGTCGCCCCTGATGTGCATATGCGCTCCCCAAGCGTGCGTCGTTGCTCCGCGATGCGTTGCCTGTGCTGTTCCTGTGCCTGTGTTCGCTATGAGTCTTCGCTGTGGCCGGTGATGCAACCTCTGACTGCGTTCAGCGGTCAGAGGTTGCCGTCTGTAAGCGAACCGATACCGAATTCACCCCATCGCGTGATGGGCGCGGGGCGTGTGCGGTGGTCTACGAAACCTCAGTAGCTGTAAAAGCCTTGCCCGCTCTTGCGGCCGATGTCACCCGCGTCCACCATCCGGCGCATCAGCTCCGGCGGGGCGAACTTCTCGTCCTGGGACTCGGTGTAGATGTTGCTGGTGGCGTGCAGCAGGATGTCGACGCCGGTGAGGTCGGCCGTGGCGAGCGGGCCCATGGCGTGGCCGAAGCCCAGCTTGCAGGCGAGGTCGATGTCCTCGGCGGTGGCGACGCCCGACTCGTACAGCTTGGTGGCCTCGACGACGAGGGCCGAGATCAGCCGGGTGGTGACGAAGCCGGCGACGTCCCGGTTGACGACGATGCAGGTCTTGCCGACGGACTCGGCGAACTCCCGCGCGGTGGCGAGGGTTTCGTCGCTCGTCTTGTAGCCGCGGACCAGCTCGACGAGCTGCATCATCGGCACCGGCGAGAAGAAGTGGACGCCGACGACCCGCTCGGGCCGCTCGGTGGCCGCCGCGATCTTGGTGATCGGGATAGCGGAGGTGTTGGAGGCGAGCACGGTGTCGTCCCGCACGATCTTGTCGAGCGCGCGGAAGATCTCGTGCTTGACCTCGAGCTTCTCGAAGACCGCCTCGATGACGACGTCCGCGTCGGCGGCGGCGTCCAGGTCGGTGGTCGCGGTGATACGGGCGAGGGCGGCGTCGGCGTCGTGCGCCTCCAGCTTGCCCTTGCTGACGAACTTGTCGTACGACGCCTTGATGCCGTCTGTGCCACGCCTGAGAGCCTCGTCGGTGACGTCCCTGAGGACGACGTCCCACCCCGCCTGAGCGGAGACCTGGGCGATCCCGGAACCCATCAAGCCGGCGCCGATGACGGCAAGCTTCCGTGCCACTGTTGCGACTCCCCTTTGAAACGCCTTACACCCTGTTTACGTTGCTTCTTCGGCGGACCTTAGCGCTCGTGAGGGACTGTGTGACCGGTTAGTAACGCGAGTCACGTCTCATCTGACGGACATCACACCGGCTCGGGTCATTCCACGCCCCGTACGGCGTAGTTGAGCACCTTCTCGCTCAACAGCTCCTCGTTGCCGTCGAGAAGTACGAGCATCTGGCGTGGCACTTCGTCCGGATTGCACCCCTTGAGCATCTCGCGGCCGACGGCGACGAAGACCGTCTGATGGATCCAGGAGATCTGACCGGCGATCAGCCCCGGCAGGGGGGCGCCGTCGGACGCGCCGGCCTCCTCGCGCAGGGTCGCTTCGAGGTGGTCGTGGATCTCCTGCTGGAGGCTCCACAGCCGCGAGCGCAGCGGCGGCGCCTCGTGGATGACGCGCATGAAACGGTCGTAGCCCTCCATGAGGCCGAGCCGGGGCGAGACCGCCTCCGCCTCGGCGCGCATCTCCCGCAGCACGGCCCGGGCACGGCGGCCTCCGCCACCTCCGCGATGGCCTCCGGCGCGAGAACGCGACGGCGCACATGCTGTACGGCGGCCTGGTCGCGCTCGGCTTCACCGCACTGGCCGTGACAGTCGGCACACGCGTGTTCCGAACCGCCGGAGCGTAACTACGCTGGTCACATGGTCAATCTCACGCGCATCTACACCAGGACCGGCGACCAGGGCACCACCGCCCTCGGCGACATGAGCCGGGTCGCCAAGACCGACCTGCGGATCTCGGCGTACGCCGACGCCAACGAGGCGAACGCGGTGATCGGCACGGCCATCGCGCTGGGCGGCCTCGACGAGGAGGTCGTCAAGGTCCTCACCCGGGTGCAGAACGACCTGTTCGACGTGGGAGCGGACCTGTCGACGCCGGTGGTGGAGAACCCGCAGTTCCCGCCGCTCAGGGTCGAGCAGTCCTACATCGACAAGCTGGAGGCGGACTGCGACCACTTCCTGGAGGGGCTGGAGAAGCTGCGCTCCTTCATCCTCCCGGGCGGCACGGCGGGCGCGGCGCTGCTGCACCAGGCCTGCACGGTCGTACGCCGGGCGGAGCGCTCGACGTGGGCGGCGCTGGAGGTGCACGGCGAGGTGATGAACCCGCTGACGGCGACGTATCTGAACCGGCTGTCCGACCTGCTCTTCATCTTGGCGAGGACGGCGAACAAGGCCGAGGGCGACGTCCTCTGGGTCCCTGGCGGGGAACGCTGACCAGGCCGGCTTCCGGCCGGGTAGCGGGTTCGGCGCCAGCGGGTTCCAGGCGACCACCAACGGGGGTGCCCGGCGGGGAGTGCCAGGTACTCTCGCGTGACCGCTGGAACAGGCCCAGTGCGACGAGTGCGCCGCCGACGCACATCAGCACCAGGCCGACCTTCGTCAGGGTGACCACCGGGACGTCCAGGTCCTCGGTGAACAGCCACAGCGGCAGGCCGACCAGGAAGGTGGCGGCGCCCTCCAGGAGGTTCTTCGACGACTGGCTCATGAGCGGACACGCTCCTTGTCCGTGAGCCGGGACGAGTCCTCGGCGTCGACGGGGGCCTTCTTCGGCCAGATCCAGTACCCGAGGGCGATCAGCCCGTAGATGCCGACCGTGCGGATCGCCACCCACTGGAAGGCGCGCAGGGAGCTGATGTCACCGGAGTCGCCGACGTACCAGACCGCGAGCTGGAGCAGGCCCAGGGCCACCGCTCCCCCGAACACCGCCCGCAGCCACAGTTCTGCCTCGTGGCGGGCGCGGGCGCGGCCGTAGCGGGGCGGCTTCGTCGGGGGCGGGCCGCCGCCGAGGCGATGCGCCGCATGACCGTCCAGCCAGCGGATCGTGTAGTGGCCGTAGGCGACGGTGTAGCCGATGTACAGCGCGGCCACGCCGTGCTCCCAGCCCGGCTCCGCGCCGTTCTTCAGGTCCACCGCCGTCGCCACGAACAGGACCAGCTCGAGCACCGGCTCGCACAGCAGCAACACCACGCTCGTACGGCGCCACTTCAGCAGGTAGCGGACGGCCAGGCCCAGGGCCAGCAGTACCCAGAAGCCGACCTCGCAGGCGATGATGAGGGCGACGATCACAACATGCTCCCTTCGGTCACCCTTCCAGGCTCCCGACGGCCGCGGCCCCTTTCGTCGTCGGCGGTGACGAATTCGCCGTACATCGAAAGATGCAGTCCAGGACCCTCCCCCGGAATCAGGCATCGGCCGCGGCCACCGTGTTGGATGGAGTCATGGCCTTCCCGCGCCCGCACCGCTTCGACGTGTACATCGCCATCGGCGGGCTGCTCGGGGGTCTGCTGCTGGTGGGCATCGGTCTGGCCACGCGGCCCGCCAAGGATCCGATCACGCTCTTCGACGGCCCCTGGCCGATCCTGGTGCCGCTCACCGTGATGGCCGGCTGCGAGCTGCTGCGCCGGGCGGCGCCGCGTGCGGCCCTGCTGATCGGCACGCCCGCGATCTGCGCGGACGTCTTCACCCAGGGCAACCTGGCCACGATCCTGATGTTCACCGACATCATCTACGCGACCGTGCTCTACGGCCCGCTCGCCTCGGCCCGCCGGATCCAGCGGATCACCGGACTGCTCACGGTGGCCGGGACCCTGGTGCCGTTCGCGGTGTGGCGGGTCCCGGAGGCGCTGCTGATCGGTGTGGTCGTCGGCGTCGTGGCCTACGGGCCCGCCGCCACCGGCTGGATCGTCCGCAACCACCGCGACGCCGCCGAGGCCGCCCGGCTGCGCGCCGAACAGACCGCACTGCTGGCCGAGATGGACCGCGCCCAGGCCGTGACGTCGGAACGCGCTCGGATGGCACGCGAGTTGCACGACATGGTCGCCAACCATCTCTCCGCCATCGCCATCCACTCCACGGCCGCGCTCTCCATCGACGATCCGAAGACCTCCCAGGAAGCCCTTTCGGTCATCCGCGAGAACAGCGTCGAAGGGCTCGCCGAGATGCGCCGGCTCATCGGCATCCTGCGCGACGCCGGCGGTGACACCGAGCCGGTCGCCGCACCCACGCTCGACGGCCTCGACGCGCTGGTCGAGGGTGCCCGTGTCAACGGCCTCGACGTGCACCTCGACGCGGAGCAGTGCAGCGTCCCCGCCCCCGTCGAGCTCGCCGCCTACCGCATCGTCCAGGAGGCCCTGACCAACGCCCTCAAGCACGCCTCCCCCGGTCGGGTCACGGTCGCGCTCGCCCATCGCGACGGCTCCCTTGCCGTCACCGTGACCAGCCCCTTCGGTGACCGCGACGGTCCGCGCGCGCCTGGCTCCGGCGCCGGGCTCGTCGGGATGCGGGAGCGCGTCGAGCTGCTGAGCGGCGCGTTCGAGGCCGGTCCCGTCGACGACCCGGGCTCGACGGACGGCAAGATCTGGGTCGTACGCGCCACGCTTCCCGTGACCGAAGGAGACAGAGAATGATCCGCGTCCTGGTCGCCGAGGACCAGTCCGCCGTCCGCGCCGGGCTGGTCCTCATCCTGCGCAGCGCGCCCGATGTCGAGGTGGTCGGCGAGGCGGCGGACGGCGAGCAGGCGGTGGCCCTGGCCCGTGAGCTACGGCCCGACCTTTTGCTGATGGACGTACAGATGCCGCGCCTCGACGGGGTGTCGGCGACCCGTCAGGTGGTCGCCGAGCGGCTGGCCGACGTCCTCGTGCTGACCACCTTCGACCTCGACGAGTACGTCTTCGGGGCGCTGCGCGCCGGGGCGTCCGGGTTCCTGCTCAAGAACACCGAGGCCAAGGACCTGCTGGCGGCCGTCCGCACGGTGGCGCGCGGCGAGGGCCTGATCGCCCCGGCCGTGACCCGGCGTCTGATCGCCGAGTTCGCCGCGAAGCCGGTGCGGGAGCCGACGGCCGACCCGGCCGTCCTCGACGCCCTCACCCGGCGCGAGCGCGAGGTGCTGTCCTGTCTCGGCGAGGGACTGTCCAACGCCGACATCGCGGTACGGCTCGACATGGCCGAGGCGACGGTGAAGACCCACGTCAGTCGTCTGCTGGGGAAGCTGGAGCTGCGCAGCCGGGTGCAAGCGGCGGTGTTGGCGCAGGAGTTGGGGATCTAGGGGTTCGGGGAACGGCCGTATACGAGAGTGGTCCAGACCTATTGACCCGTGGTCCAGACCTTTCTATTCTCGCGGCACCGTGGGCGTGAAGGCTCAGTCACGCCCCCAAGACCCCCAAGGAGGCGCGTGATGCGCTTCAGACACAGAGCCGTGGCAGGGTTCGCGACCCTGTTGCTCCCGCTGGCCGGTCTGGTCGGCCTCGCGAGCCCGGCCGAAGCCGCGACGTCCGCCACCGCCACCTACGCCAAGACCCAGGACTGGGGCTCCGGCTTCGAGGGCAAGTGGACGGTGAAGAACACCGGCACCACCTCCCTCAGCTCCTGGACCGTCGAGTGGGACTTCCCCTCCGGCACCTCCGTCACCTCCGCCTGGGACGCCGACGTCACCTCGTCCGGCACCCACTGGACCGCCAAGAACAAGTCCTGGAACGGCACCCTCGCGCCCGGCGCCTCCGTCTCCTTCGGCTTCAACGGCACCGGCTCCGGCTCCCCCGCCAACTGCAAGCTGAACGGCGGCAGCTGCGACGGCGGCACCACGGAGCCCGGCGACAACGCGCCCAGCGCCCCCGGCACCCCCAGCGCCTCCGACATCACCAACACCTCGGTGAAGCTGAGCTGGACCGCCGCCACCGACGACAAGGGCGTCAAGAACTACGACGTCCTGCGCGACGGCGCAAAGGTCGCCACCGTGACGACCACGTCGTACACGGACACCGGCCTCACCGCCGGCACCGACTACTCCTACACCGTCCAGGCCCGCGACACCGCCGACCAGACCGGCCCGGTCAGCGGCGCCCGCGCGGTGCGCACCACCGGCGGCACCACCGAACCGCCGCCCACCGGCGACAAGGTCAAGCTCGGCTACTTCACCGAGTGGGGCGTCTACGGCCGTAACTACCACGTCAAGAACCTGGTGACCTCGGGCTCCGCCTCGAAGATCACCCACATCAACTACGCGTTCGGCAACGTCAAGAACGGTCAGTGCACCGTCGACGACACCTACGCCGCCTACGACAAGGCCTACACCGCCGACCAGTCCGTCAGCGGCACCGCCGACACCTGGGACCAGCCGCTGCGCGGCAACTTCAACCAGCTGCGCCAGCTGAAGGCCAAGTACCCGCACATCAAGGTGCTGTACTCCTTCGGCGGCTGGACCTACTCCGGCGGCTTCGGCCAGGCCGCCGCCAACGCGGCCGCGTTCGCCAAGTCCTGCAAGGCCGTCGTGGAGGACCCGCGCTGGGCCGACGTCTTCGACGGCATCGACATCGACTGGGAGTACCCGAACGCCTGCGGCCTGACCTGCGACACCTCCGGCCCCGCGGCCTTCAAGAACCTGATGTCGGCGCTGCGCACCGAGTTCGGCCCGAACTACCTGGTCACCGCGGCCATCACCGCCGACGGCTCCTCCGGCGGCAAGATCGACGCGGCCGACTACGGCGGCGCCGCCCAGTACCTCGACTGGTACAACGTGATGACGTACGACTACTTCGGCGCCTTCGACAAGGACGGTCCGACCGCCCCTCACTCCCCGCTCACGTCCTACCCGGGGATCCCGCAGGCGGGCTTCAACTCCGCCGACGCGATCGCCAAGCTGAAGTCGAAGGGCGTACCCTCCGCCAAGCTGCTGCTCGGCATCGGCTTCTACGGCCGCGGCTGGACCGGCGTCACCCAGGCCGCCCCCGGCGGCTCGGCGACCGGCGCGGCCCCCGGCACCTACGAGGCCGGCATCGAGGACTACAAGGTCCTGAAGAACTCCTGCCCCGCGAACGGCACCGTCGCCGGCACGGCGTACGCCTACTGCGGCAACAACTGGTGGTCCTACGACACCCCGTCGACGATCGCCGGGAAGATGTCCTGGGCCAAGAACCAGGGCCTGGGCGGCGCGTTCTTCTGGGAGTTCAGCGGCGACACCAGCAACGGTGAGCTGGTGACCGCCATCAACAACGGGCTCAACTAGCGGACTTACCGAGCGACACAGACGTACTAAGCGACATTGACGCGCTGACCGGGCGGGGCTGCCTCAAGCCACGCGAGGAAACCGGTCAGCGCGTCTTCGCTCATGGCGAGTTCGAGGCGCGTGCCCCGGTGCAGACAGGTGAGGATCACCGCGTCGGAGAGCAGCGCCAGTTCCTCCTCGCCGTCCGGTACGCGGCGGCCGGCCACCTCGATGGCGGAGCGCTCCAGGATGCGGCGCGGGCGGTAGGCGTAGGAGAAGACGCGGTACCACTCGATGCGGTCGCCGTTGTAGCGGGCGACGCCGTAGGACCAGCCCTTGCCGTTGGTGTCGGGTTTCTCCGGGACGTCCCAGCGCAGGGAACAGTCGAAGGTGCCGCCCGAGCGCTGGATGAGTCTGCGGCGCAGGCCGAAGACGAACAACCCCAGCACCACGAGGGCGACGACGATTCCGCACACAGTCAGAGCGAGGACCATCGACACCGACCTCCTCGTCTCCTAGGTAACGGAACGGAAAAAACTTCCATATCTGCCTCAGCCGCGACCGGCACCGGATTGCTCCGGTCCCAGCCGCGGCTGAGTGACGTCATCGCGTGCGCTCCCCCAGAGCCTAAAGGGCTCGGGAGGTGACCTGGGGGGTCAGCGCGCCGTCGCCGCCCGCAGGCGGACCTCCGCGCGGCGCTCGGCGGACGCGTCGTCGTCCCCCTTCGCGCGCTCGAGTGCCCGCTCCGCGCGCTGGACATCGATCTCGTCCGACAGCTCGGCGATCTCGGCCAGCAGCGACAGCTTGTCGTCCGCGAAGGAGATGAAACCGCCGTGCACCGCGGCGATGACGGTTCCACCTTCACTCGTACGGATGGTCACCGGGCCCGACTCCAGCACACCGAGCAGCGGCTGGTGACCGGGCATGACGCCGATGTCGCCGGACGTGGTGCGCGCGACGACCAGGGTGGCCTGGCCCGACCAGACCTCACGGTCGGCGGCGACCAGCGCGACGTGCAGCTCAGCAGCCAAGGTGGCTCCTCGGGTCACCACCCGGCGGTTCTGCCGGGTGTTGGTTACAAGTCTAGTAGGCGTGAGAGAGGGGGCGGGACGAACCCCCGCCCCCTCCATCAAGAGCTCAATGGCTCAAGAGCACCGGTACGTCAGGAGACGCCCAGTTCCTTCGCGTTCTTCTTGAGGTCCTCAAGACCACCGCACATGAAGAACGCCTGCTCCGGGAAGTGGTCGAACTCACCGTCGCAGATCGCGTTGAACGCGGTGATCGACTCGTCCAGCGGCACGTCGGAGCCGTCCACACCGGTGAACTGCTTGGCGACGTGCGTGTTCTGGGACAGGAAGCGCTCGACGCGGCGGGCACGCTGGACGACCAGCTTGTCCTCCTCGCTGAGCTCGTCGATACCGAGGATCGCGATGATGTCCTGGAGGTCCTTGTACTTCTGCAGGATCCCCTTGACACGCATGGCGGTGTTGTAGTGGTCCGCCGCGATGTAGCGCGGGTCCAGGATGCGGGACGTGGAGTCCAGCGGGTCGATCGCCGGGTAGATGCCCTTCTCGGAGATCGGACGGGACAGAACCGTCGTCGCGTCGAGGTGGGCGAAGGTGGTGGCCGGGGCCGGGTCGGTCAGGTCGTCCGCGGGGACGTAGATCGCCTGCATCGAGGTGATCGAGTGACCGCGGGTCGAGGTGATGCGCTCCTGGAGGAGACCCATCTCGTCGGCCAGGTTCGGCTGGTAACCCACCGCGGAGGGCATACGGCCGAGCAGGGTCGAGACCTCGGAACCGGCCTGGGTGAAGCGGAAGATGTTGTCGATGAAGAACAGCACGTCCTGCTTCTGCACATCGCGGAAGTACTCCGCCATGGTCAGACCGGCCAGGGCCACGCGCAGACGGGTGCCCGGGGGCTCGTCCATCTGACCGAAGACCAGCGCGGTCTTGTCGATGACGCCGGACTCGCTCATCTCGTCGATGAGGTCGTTGCCCTCACGGGTGCGCTCACCGACACCGGCGAACACCGACACACCGTCGTGGTTGTTGGCGACGCGGTAGATCATCTCCTGGATGAGCACCGTCTTGCCGACGCCGGCGCCGCCGAACAGACCGATCTTGCCGCCCTTGACGTACGGGGTGAGCAGGTCGATGCACTTGACGCCGGTCTCGAACATCTCGGTCTTCGACTCGAGCTCGTCGAAGTTCGGCGCCTTGCGGTGGATGGACCAGCGCTCGCCCTCGTACTGCTCGTCGACGTTCAGCACCTCACCGAGGGTGTTGAACACCTTGCCCTTGGTGAAGTCGCCGACCGGCACGGTGATGCCCTCGCCGGTGTCGGTCACCGCGGCCTGGCGGACCAGACCGTCGGTGGGCTGCATGGAGATGGTGCGGACCAGACCGTCACCCAGGTGCTGGGCGACCTCCAGGGTCAGGATCTTCTTCTCGCCCGCGTTCGCCGGGTCGGCGACCTCGACGTGGAGGGCGTTGTAGATCTCCGGCATCGCGTCGACGGGGAACTCCACGTCGACGACCGGGCCGATGACCCGGGCGACGCGGCCCGTAGCCGTCGCGGTCTCAACAGTGGTGGTCATTAGCGGTCACTCCCCGCGGTCGCGTCGGCCAGGGCTGCGGAGCCACCGACGATCTCGCTGATTTCCTGGGTGATTTCGGCCTGGCGGGCCGCGTTGGCAAGCCGGGAGAGCGTCTCGATGAGCTCTCCGGCGTTGTCGGTGGCCGACTTCATCGCGCGCCGCGTGGCGGCGTGCTTGGAGGCGGCCGACTGGAGCAGCGCGTTGTAGATACGGCTCTCCACGTAGCGCGGCAGAAGGGCGTCGAGGACGTCCTCCGCCGAGGGCTCGAAGTCGTACAACGGAAGGAGTTCGCCCTTGGTGGGGGACTCCTCCGCGACCTCTTCGAGGCTGAGCGGCAGCAGACGCGCGTCCAGCGCCTGCTGGGTCATCATCGACACGAACTCGGTGTAGACGATGTGGAGCTCGTCCACGCCGCCCTCGGCCGTCTCCGTCTCGATCGCCTCGATCAGCGGGGCCGCGACCTTCTTGGCGTCCGCGTACGAGGGCTCGTCGGTGAAGCCGCTCCACGACTCCGCGATCTTGCGCTCACGGAAGTTGTAGTGCGCCACACCACGGCGGCCGACGATGTAGACGTCGACCTCCTTGCCCTCGCGCTCCAGGCGCTCGGTCAGCTGCTCCGCCGCCTTGATGGCGTTGGAGTTGAAGGCGCCGGCAAGGCCACGGTCGCTCGTCAGGAGCAGCACCGCGGACCGCGTGACCGTCTCGGCCTGCGTGGTCAGCGGGTGCTTGGTGTTCGAGCCGGTGCCGACCGCCGTGACCGCGCGGGTGAGCTCGGTCGCGTAGGGCGTGGAGGCCGCCACCTTGCGCTGCGCCTTGACGACGCGCGAGGCGGCGATCATCTCCATCGCCTTCGTGATCTTCTTGGTCGCGGTGACGGATCGGATGCGACGCTTGTAGACCCGGAGCTGGGCTCCCATGAGTCAGGTCCCTTCCTTACGTCACTTGGAGGCGCTGGTCGCCTTCGGGCCGGCCTCTTCGCCGAGCAGCTTGCCGTCCGCGGTCTCGAACTGCTTCTTGAACTCCGCGATGGCGTCGGCGACGGCGGTGAGCGTGTCGTCCGACATCTTGCCGCCCTCCTTGATGGAGGTCATGAGGCCCTGCTCCTTGCGGTGCAGGTACTCAAGGAGCTCCTTCTCGAAGCGGCGGATGTCGGCGACCGGCACGTCGTCCATCTTGCCGGTGGTGCCGGCCCAGACGGAGACGACCTGGTCCTCGGTGGACATCGGCTCGTACTGCGCCTGCTTCAGCAGCTCGACCATGCGCTGACCGCGCTCCAGCTGCGCCTTCGACGCGGCGTCCAGGTCGGAACCGAAGGCGGCGAACGCCTCCAGCTCACGGAACTGGGCGAGGTCCACGCGCAGACGGCCGGAGACCTGCTTCATCGCCTTGTGCTGCGCGGAACCACCGACTCGGGAGACGGAGATACCGACGTTCAGCGCGGGGCGCTGACCGGCGTTGAACAGGTCCGACTCCAGGAAGCACTGGCCGTCGGTGATGGAGATGACGTTGGTCGGGATGAACGCCGAGACGTCGTTGGCCTTGGTCTCGACGATCGGCAGACCGGTCATCGAGCCGGCGCCCATGTCGTCGGAGAGCTTCGCGCAGCGCTCCAGCAGACGGGAGTGCAGGTAGAAGACGTCACCCGGGTAGGCCTCACGGCCCGGCGGGCGGCGCAGCAGCAGCGACACGGCGCGGTAGGCGTCGGCCTGCTTCGACAGGTCGTCGAAGATGATGAGGACGTGCTTGCCCTCATACATCCACTGCTGACCGATGGCCGAACCGGTGTACGGCGCCAGGTACTTGAAGCCGGCCGGGTCGGACGCGGGGGCGGCGACGATGGTCGTGTACTCCAGCGCGCCGTTCTCCTCCAGCGCGCGGCGGACCGACGCGATCGTCGAGCCCTTCTGGCCGATGGCGACGTAGATGCAGCGGACCTGCTTGTTCGGGTCGCCGGTGCGCCAGTTGTCGCGCTGGTTGATGATCGTGTCGACGGCCAGGGCGGTCTTGCCGGTCTGACGGTCACCGATGATCAGCTGACGCTGGCCACGGCCGATCGGGGTCATCGCGTCGACGGCCTTGTAGCCGGTCTCCATCGGCTCGTGCACCGACTTGCGCTGCATGACCGTGGGGGCCTGCAGCTCAAGGGCACGACGACCGGACGTCTCGATCTCGCCGAGGCCGTCGATCGGGTTGCCGAGCGGGTCGACGACGCGGCCGAGGTAGCCCTCGCCGACGGCCACGGAGAGAACCTCACCGGTACGGGAGACCGGCTGACCCTCCTCGATGCCGCTGAACTCACCGAGGACGATGGCACCGATCTCGCGCTCCTCGAGGTTGAGGGCGAGGCCGAGGGTGCCGTCCTCGAACTTCAGCAGTTCGTTGGCCATGGCCGAGGGCAGACCCTCGACCTTCGCGATGCCGTCGCCGGCAAGGGTGACCGTACCGACCTCCTCGCGCGAGGCCGCGTCCGGCTTGTACGACTGGACGAAGTTCTCCAGCGCGTCCCGGATCTCCTCCGGCCGGATCGTGAGCTCCGCCATCTGGGTTCCCTGCTCTCCTTGTTGGGCCCGAAGTTTCACTTTGGGGGTCTGGGGGCGACCCCCAGGATTCTTCTGCACGGCCCAACCAGGGCCGTCGTAAGTACGTACTGCCTATGAAGTTGCTGTTCAGCTCGCCAGTCGGCGGCCGGCGTCCTCGATGCGGTCCGCGAGGGAGCCGTTGATGACCTCGTCACCGACCTGCACCCGGATTCCGCCGACGACCTCGGGGTCCACGTCGAGGTTGAGGTGCATCGGGCGGCCGTAGAGCTTCGCGAGGGCGGCGCCCAGGCGCTGCTTCTGCCGGTCGCTCATCGGCACCGCCGAGGTGACCACGGCCACCATCCGGTCCCGGCGGTCGGCGGCGAGCTTGGACAGGGACTCCAGTCCCGACTCCAGGCTACGTCCACGCGGCGCGGTCACAAGACGTGTGACCAGACGCTCGGTGGTCGCCTTGGCCCGGCCGCCCAGCAGGCTGCGCAGCAGCTCGCCCTTGGCCGATCCGGTGGCGGAGCGGTTGGTCAGCGCGGCACGCAGCTCGGTGCTCGAGGAGACGATCCGGCCGAACCGGAACAGCTCGTCCTCGACCTCGTCGAGCGTGCCCGCCTTCTGCGCGGCGGTGAGGTCGGCGGTGTCCGCCAGCTCCTCCAGCGCGTCCACCAGGTCGCGGGACTGCGACCAGCGGGAACGCACCATGCCGGCCAGCAGATCGGCGGTCTCGCCGCCGACCTGGCCGCCGAGCAGGCGCTGAGCAAGCTCGGCCTTGGCCTCGCCGGCCTGCGCCGGGTCGGTGAGGACCCGACGCAGCGACACCTCGCGGTCGAGCAGCGCGGTGACGGCGGCCAGCTCGTCGGCGAGCTTGGCCGCGTCGACGGACGTGTTGTCCGTCAGCGCGTCGAGACGCTCACGTGCGGCTGCCAGGGCCTCGCGGCTCGCTCCGTTCATCGTCCGGCCTCGGCCTTCTCCTCGAGCTCGTCGAGGAAGCGGTCGATCACGCGGCTCTGCCGGGCGTGGTCCTCGAGGGACTCACCGACGAGCTTGCCGGCCAGGTCGGTGGCAAGCTTGCCGACGTCCTGGCGCAGCGCGGAGGACGCGGCCTTGCGGTCGGCCTCGATCTGAGCGTGACCGGCGGCGACGATCTCCTCGCGCTGCCGCTGGCCTTCCGCACGCATCTCGGCGATGAGCGTGGCGCCCTGCTCCTGCGCCTCCTGGCGCAGACGCGCGGCCTCGTGCCGGGCCTCGGCGAGCTGAGCCTTGTACTGCTCAAGGACGCTCTGGGCCTCGACCTGAGCGGCCTCGGCCTTCTCGATTCCGCCTTCGATCGCCTCGCGGCGCTCCTCCAGAACCTTGTTGATGTTCGGAAGCAGCTTCTTCCAGAAGAAGAAGAACACGATGGCGAAGGCGATGGTGCCGACGAGCAGCTCGGGGCCCGGGGGAACGAGCGGGTTCTGCTTCTCCTCGGCCGCCAGCTGCTGTACCAGGTTGGCGATCACATCAGTGCCTTCCGTTGAAAGGTCTCGATCGTCAGGAACGTCGATTTAGTAGACGAACGGCATGACGATGCCGATGAGGGCGAGCGCCTCACAGAACGCGAAACCGAGGATCTGGTTGGCACGGATCAGACCGGCAGCCTCGGGCTGCCGGGCCAGGGCCTGGGTGCCGTTGCCGAAGATGATGCCGACGCCGACGCCGGGGCCGATGGCGGCAAGGCCGTAACCGATGGAACCGATGTTGCCTTCGACGGCGGCGAGGGTCTCAAGGGCAGCCATGCTGATTCTTCCTTCTCTTTCAGGACCGATGGGGGTTGGCCATCGGACGTTCTAGGGGGCTGGGGGTGGTGGTCGCTCAGTGGTGCTCGGCGAGAGCGCCCTGAACGTACGAGCAGGCCAGCAGCACGAACACGTACGCCTGGACGGCCTGGACGAAGAGCTCGAAGCCGATCATGACCACGGCCATCACGAAGGAGACACCGGCGGCCGGGATCATCCAACTGTTCAGCAGGTACCAGGAAGCGACGGTGAACATGACCAGCATCAGGTGGCCGGCGAACATGTTGGCGAACAGTCGCACCGCGTGCGTGAACGGCCGGACCAGCAGGTTCGAGAAGAACTCGATGACCATCACGAGCGGCAGTACCGGGCCCAGCGACTTGTCGTAGCCCGTGACGTTCTTGAAGAAGCCGACGAAGCCGTGCCGCTTGAAGGTCAGCGAGACCCACACGACCCAGACGATGGCGGCCAGCACCATCGGGTACGCGATGATCGACGAGACCGGGAACTGGGCCAGCGGGATCACGGACCAGATGTTCATGATCCAGATGAAGAAGAAGAGCGAGACCATGAAGGGGACGTACTTCTCGCCCTCACGCTTGCCGATGGTCTCGTACACGATGCCGCGGCGCACGAAGTCGTAACCGGCCTCGCCGATCATCTGCAGCTTGCCCGGCACCACCTTCGCCTTGCTGAAGGCAAGCGTGAAGAAGGTGACAACCAGCAGCGTGGTGATGAGGGCAAGCAGCATCACCTTGTTGAACTCGAACCCTCCGACCGTGGTGATCGGCTTGAAGAGGAACGAGTGCAGGCCCGGAGCCGGGAAGCCGCAGCCGTTGTCGGACATGATCCGACAGCTCCAGTCAAAGGCGAGCTGGGTCTGGTCAGCACTCACCGCGGACTCCTTCGGCATGACGCATGGGTACGGCAACCTCGTTGTGTCGGGCGCGGCGCGCAGCCGCGGTTCGGCACGGGACTGGTGTTACGGATGTGGGGGCGGCTGAGGGGCATCGAGCCTCGCGATTGAGCAGGCGTCAGCTCAGATGCCCGCGCCCGCGATGCCGCAGTTGGCACCGGACGATAGCAGGACTTCTCACACGCATTTATCTCGGCCCTACCCCTCACGACGAGTGCCCCGATTTTTCGGGCTTCCCGCCCGAGGAGTCGGGTTCGACGTAGAGGATCTTGGCCTTCATGTGGGCCCGGGTCTGGGCCGCGATCCACGCGAGGGTGGTGGCGATCAGAGTGATCGCGAAAGCCTTGGGGTTGAACAGCGTGGTGTTCTTGAACGCGCTCAGAAAGACGAACAGCAGCAGGATCTGCGCCGCGTAGAGCATCAGCCCCATCATCTGGAACAGATGCGGAAGCGATTTGGCAGTCCGCTGCAGGACGTAGAGGCCGATACCCATGAAGAGGATCGTGAGCACCGCCGCCACGCCAGCCCCGATCGCTCCCTTGCCGCCGGCGACCACACCGCTGACGACGGCGGCAATCGCGCCGACGGCAGCCGTGGGCACGGCAGCCTGAAGGAGGATCCGGACGTCATTGGACGGCATGGCGGCAACTCCGCTTTCACGGTGGGGGCAGGGTGTCGTCATGGACGAGCGTAGTCCCGGGTCGAGAGAGAACCTCACGCCGGTGGACCGTCGCACCACGGCCCTTCGGCTCTATCCGGGGGTTCTCGTGAACCGTATCACAAACTATTTGATGAGGTCTTTACCTGAACTGTGTGCTCGGTGTCACACATGAGGGTGACACTGCGCGTCTGTGCAAAAACCGCGCCCACTTGTCTGGTATTGGGGCACTTCGTTCCCCCATGACTTGGCAATGCTCTAGTCAGATTCTTACCTTGGCCACGGTCTTACCTTGACCGGCCGCGGCCGTCGGCGAGCGTCAGCGCGACGTTCCGGCCTTCCGCCGGTCCAGGAAGCGCGAACGGGCGCCGATGGCGGTAGCGCCATTGACCCCGGCCGCACCCGCGGCGACCGGAGTGCGCGGTTCCTCCTCGAGCAGGGGGTCGGCGGCCGGCGCCTCGGTGGCGGCGGTCTGCGGCGTGGTGGCCGCGGGCTCGGCAATCGCCCCCCGCCGCCGATACCGCGGCGGTACGAACGCCTCCGCCCAGCGCGGGGCACGCGGTGTGAAGCGCGGGAGCAGCAGCAGGGCCAGGCCGATGGCGCTGAGGAAGACCACGCCGAGCACGATCCACATGGACGCCGAGTTCACGGAGTAGGCGAGCGTGCCGAAGGCGATCAGCGCCGACCAGAAGTACATGATCAGCACCGCGCGGCTGTGGGAGTGGCCGATCTCCAGGAGCCGGTGGTGCAGGTGGCCTCGGTCGGCGGCGAACGGGGACTGGCCGCGCCAGGTACGGCGGACGATGGCCAGCACCAGGTCGGCGGCCGGGATCGCGATGATCGTCAGCGGCAGCAGCAGCGGGATGTAGACCGGCACCGTCTGGTGCACGGCCTCCCGCTCGGACTGGGCGAACACCTTCAGCGCGTCCGGGTCGACCTGGCCGGTGATGGAGATGGCGCCCGCGGCGAGGACCAGGCCGATCAGCATCGAGCCGGAGTCGCCCATGAAGATCCGCGCCGGGTGCATGTTGTGCGGCAGGAAGCCCAGGCACATGCCCATCAGGATCGCCGAGAAGAGCGTGGCGGGGGCGGCGGCCTCGATGCCGTACGACACCCAGACGCGGTAGGCGTAGAGGAAGAACGCGGCCGACGCGATGCACACCATGCCCGCCGCGAGGCCGTCCAGGCCGTCGACGAAGTTGACCGCGTTGATGGTGATGACGACCAGGGCGACCGTCAGCAGGGTGCCCTGCCACTGGGTCAGCGCGACCGAGCCGAAGCCGGGGATGGGCAGCCACAGGATCGTCAGACCCTGCATGACCATGACGCCGGCGGCGATCATCTGGCCGCCCAGCTTGATCAGGGCGTCGATCTCGAACTTGTCGTCCAGGACACCGATCAGCCAGATGAGCGCCGCTCCGGAGAGCAGCGCCCGCGGTTCGTTGGACCTCTCGAAGACCGCGCTGAGGTTCGTCAGGTGGTCGGCGACCAGCAGGCCCGCGCACAGGCCGAAGAACATGGCGATACCGCCGAGCCGCGGAGTGGGTTCCCGGTGCACGTCACGTGCCCGGATCTCCGGCATCGCTCCGGCCACGATCGCGAACTTGCGTACCGGCCCTGTCAGCAGATACGTCACCGCGGCCGTGATGCAGAGCGTCAGCAGGTATTCACGCACGGGCTTCCCCACAGGTCTCGCTGGCCATCTCAGCCCCACACCCTAGCGACGGACACATACGCGACGCATATGTGTGGGGACTTTCGGGTAGCGACGATGGTTGCACGTGTGGCTGTGCACGCAGGTGCCTCTACCCCCGCTCAGCCGGGATACGGGGGAAATCTACCGGTGAGCTCCCGCACTTCTTCACGCGCCTTGTGGCTCTCGGCATCTCCGCGCAGCACACCCGCCAGCAACGCGGCGAGCCAGGCCATCTCCTCCTCCCCCAGGCCCTGGGTGGTCACGGCCGCCGTGCCCAGGCGCAGGCCACGGGCGTCGCCGTGCGGCAGCGCGCAACAGTCCAGGACGATCCCGGCGGCGGCGAGCCGGCCGCGGGCGTCACGGCCGTCGACGCCGAGGGGTGCCGGGTCGGCGGTGATGAGGTGGGTGTCGGTCCCGCCCGTGGTGACGACGAGCCCCTCCGTGGCCAGCCCCGCCGCCAGCATCCGCGCGTTGGCGACCACCTGATGGGCGTAGGCGGCGAACGCCGGGGTCGCCGCCTCGCCGAACGCGACGGCCTTGGCGGCGATGGTGTGCATCTGCGCGCCGCCCTGGGTGAACGGGAAGACGGCACGGTCGATCCGCTCGGCGAGCTCCGCGCCGCACAGGATCATCCCGCCGCGCGGTCCGCGCAGCACCTTGTGCGTGGTGGCGCAGACAACATCGGCGTACGGCACCGGATTCGGCGCCGCTCCCCCGGCGACCAGCCCCATCGGGTGGGCGGCGTCGGCGATGAGATACGCGCCCACCTCGTCGGCGACGTCACGGAAGAAGGCGTAGTCGATGTGGCGGGGGTAGGCGATGGACCCGCACACGATGGCCTTGGGCCGATGGTTGCGGGCGAGCGTGCGCACCTGGTCGTAGTCGATGAGCCCGGTCTCGGCGTCCACCCCGTACCCCACGAAGTCGAACCAGCGCCCGGAGAAGTTGGCGGGCGAGCCGTGTGTGAGGTGCCCGCCGTACGGCAGTCCGAGGGCGAGGACGGTGTCGCCGGGCCGCAGCAGGGCGGCGTACGCGGCGAGGACGGCCGACGACCCGGAGTGCGACTGCACATTGGCGTGCTCGGCCCCGAACAGCGCCTTGGCCCGCTCCACGGCGAGCCGCTCGGCGACGTCGACCATCTCGCATCCGCCGTGGTACCGGGCGCCCGGGTACCCCTCCGCGTACTTGTTGGCCAGCGGCGACCCGAGCGCGGCCAGCACGGCCGGCGAGGTGAAGTTCTCGGCGGCGACGAGCTGAAGCGACGTCGACTGCCGATCGAGCTCCCCGAGCAGGATGTCGGCGAGCTGAGGGTCCTGACGGCGCAGGACATCGGCCTCGAGGGTATGGGTGACCGACATGGTGGGCTCCGGGCGTGCGTCGACGGTGACGTACGTCCAATGTAGGCCGGGGACGTCAGGGCCGCCCGGTGTTGTCACGCCTTCGCCGGCACCCGCGCCCGTCTCAAGCCCGAGCGGGGACCCCCGTCAACG
The DNA here is from genome assembly GCF_055564995.1 of Streptomyces sp. NPDC028907. Taxonomy (NCBI): domain Bacteria; kingdom Bacillati; phylum Actinomycetota; class Actinomycetes; order Kitasatosporales; family Streptomycetaceae; genus Streptomyces; species Streptomyces sp. NPDC028907. The sequence continues at coordinate 359,483 of NZ_JBVHVE010000008.1, read as the reverse complement.
CCGTCACCACCGGATCCAGCGCCTCATGTATCTCGTCGCCCACCGACCGGAAGAACGTGAGCGGCGCCCCGTACGGGTCGTACACCTCGTCCGCCTCCGCCGTCGGCGCCAGCAGCCACCCGCGTAGAGCCGCCGCCGCACGGACCAGGGCACGCGCGCGGAAGACCACTCCGTCCTCCAGGGGAGGCAGGGTCGCCGGGTCTATGGCCCTCACCAGACGGGTGAACTCCTTGAGGGTGAAGGTGCGCAGGCCGGCCGAATGGCCCATGGAGATGACCTGGGCGCGATGGTCGCGGGTGGCGGTCAGGACCAGGTCGGCCCGGATGACGTGTTCGTCGAGGAGCTCGCGGCCGACGAACCCGGAGGCGTCCGCACCGAAGTCGGCGAGGACCGTCTCCGCGTTCGACTCCATGGGCGCGCCCTCGTGGCCCCAGGTGCCCGCGCTCTCCACGATCAGCCCGCCGCCGAGCACACCGAGGCGCTGCGCCACGAAATGACGGGTCAGCCGCTCGGTGATCGGCGAGCGGCACACGTTTCCGGTGCTGACGTGGAGGATGCGGAAGCTGTCGCGCGGCAGTCCCACGAAGGTCGTCGTGATCTCCGCCGCGCTTTCCCCGTTGCCTATGCCACGCCCCACATCAGGGGCTGTCAATTGGCCACCTCGAGGTCGGGTACGACCTTCCGCAGCTCGTCCGCGGAGATCGCGCCCGCACGCAGCAGGAGGGGCACCTCACGCGTGACGTCGACGATCGACGACGGGACGTTGCCGGGGGTCGGACCGCCGTCCAGGTAGACGGAGACCGAGTCGCCGAGCATCTCCTGCGCGGCGTCGCAGTCCTCGGGCGCGGGGTGGCCCGTCAGGTTCGCCGAGGACACGGCCATCGGGCCGACCTCGGTCAACAGCTCGATGGCGACGGGGTGGAGAGGCATCCGGACGGCCACCGTGCCCCTCGTGTCGCCCAGGTCCCACTGCAGCGACGGCTGGTGCTTGGCGACCAGGGTCAGCGCGCCCGGCCAGAACGCGTCGACCAGCTCCCAGGCCAGCTCGGAGAAGTCGGTGACGAGACCGTGGAGCGTGTTCGGGGACCCGATCAGCACAGGGGTGGGCATGTTGCGGCCCCGCCCCTTGGCCTCCAGCAGGTCACCGACGGCCTCCTTGGTGAACGCGTCGGCGCCGATGCCGTACACCGTGTCGGTCGGGAGGACCACGAGCTCGCCACGGCGGACGGCGGACGCGGCCTCACGCAGACCCGTCGTGCGGTCGGTCGCGTCGTTGGTGTCGTATCGCCGTGCCATATCTAGCGGGCCTCCTCGTACACGTACTGCGGAATCGAAGTCGGGGCGGTGGTCACGGCAGTGCCTTGCGGGCCGTCGCGAACCGGGGGCGGTTGTTGAGGTCCGGGTGGTCGGCCGCGTCGGCCCAGCCCCGCTCCTCGGTGAAGATCCACGGCACCTGGCCGCCCTGGGTGTCGGCGTGCTCGATGACGACGACGCCGCCGGGGCGCAGGAGCCGGTGCGCGGTCCGTTCCAGACCGCGGATGAGATCGAGGCCGTCCTCGCCGGAGAACAGGGCGAGTTCGGGATCGTAGTCCCGCGCCTCGGGAGCGACGTACTCCCATTCGGTGAGCGGGATGTACGGCGGGTTGGAGATGACCAGGTCGACCTGGCCGTCGAGGTCGCGGAAGGCGTCCAGGGCGTTGCCCTGCCGCAGGTCGACCCTGGACCCTTCGACGTTCTTGCGGGTCCACTGCAGCGCGTCCTCGGAGAGCTCCACGGCGTGCACGCGCGAGCGCGGCACCTCCTGGGCGAGGGCGAGCGCGATGGCGCCGGAACCGGTGCACAGGTCGACGATGCAGGGTTCCACGACGTCCATGGCGCGCACGGCGTCTATGGCCCAGCCGACCACGGACTCCGTCTCGGGGCGGGGCACGAAAACCCCGGGTCCGACTTGGAGTTCGAGATAGCGGAAGTACGCCCGCCCGGTGATGTGCTGCAGCGGCTCGCGCTGCTCACGCCGGGCGATGACCTCCCAGTAGCGGGCGTCGAAGTCCGAGTCCTTCACGGAGTGCAGCTCGCCCCGCTTCACGCCGTGCACGAACGCGGCGAGCTCCTCCGCGTCGTTGCGCGGCGAGGGCACGCCGGCGTCGGCCAGCCGCTGGGTGGCCTGGGCCACCTCCGCGAGCAGCACGCTGCGGGGGCTCGGGGTTCGCCCCCCGATGAATTGCTGCACGCAAGTCCTCCGTGTCGTACTAGTACGTGCGTACGTCCCTTACCTCTACGTCCCTACGCTGCCGCCAGCTTCGCAGCCGAGTCCGCGTCGACGCACGCCTGGATCACCGCGTCGAGGTCGCCGTCCAGGACCTGGTCCAGGTTGTAGGCCTTGAAGCCGACGCGGTGGTCCGAGATGCGATTCTCCGGGAAGTTGTAGGTACGGATCTTCTCGGAGCGGTCGACGGTGCGGACCTGGCTGCGGCGGGCGTCGGCGGCTTCCTTCTCCGCCTCCTCCTGCGCCGCCGCGAGCAGCCTGGAGCGCAGGATACGCATCGCCTGCTCCTTGTTCTGCAGTTGGCTCTTCTCGTTCTGGCAGGAGGCGACGACTCCGGTCGGGATGTGCGTGATGCGCACGGCGGAGTCGGTGGTGTTGACGGACTGACCGCCCGGGCCGGACGACCGGTACACGTCGATACGGAGGTCGTTCGGGTTGATCTCGACGTCGATCTCCTCGGCCTCGGGCGTGACCAGCACACCGGCCGCGGAGGTGTGGATACGACCCTGGGACTCGGTCGCCGGCACCCGCTGCACGCGGTGCACGCCGCCCTCGTACTTCAGCCGCGCCCAGACGCCCTGTCCGGGCTCGGTGGCGCCCTGGCCGCCCTTGGTCTTCACCGCGACCTGGACGTCCTTGTAGCCGCCGAGTTCGGACTCCGTGGAGTCGATGATCTCGGTCTTCCATCCGACGCGCTCGGCGTAGCGCAGGTACATCCGCAGCAGGTCACCGGCGAACAGGGCCGACTCGTCGCCACCGGCGCCGGCCTTGATCTCGAGGATGACGTCCTTGTCGTCGCTGGGATCGCGCGGGACGAGGAGAAGGCGCAGCTTCTCCGTCAGCTCATCGCGCTGCTTGTCCAGCTCCTTGACCTCGGCGGCGAACTCCGGGTCGTCGGCGGCCAGTTCCCGGGCCGTCTCGATGTCGTCGCCGGTCTGCTTCCAGGAGCGGTACGTGGCGACGATCGGGGTGAGCTCGGCGTAGCGCTTGTTGAGCTTGCGCGCGTTGGCCTGGTCGGCGTGGACCGACGGGTCGGCGAGCTTCGTCTCCAGGTCGGCGTGCTCAGCGACCAGGTCCTCGACGGCCTCGAACATCTTGGGCTCCTGAACTGCGTAAGAAAGAGGGGGGAAGGCGGGCGACCAAAAACGCCGGTCCCGGCGCGCCTGTGAGGGGCGCGACCGTGGACCGGCGAATGGGAGCTCGCTACTTCTTGGAGCCGGCAGCAGCCTTGCCGAAGCGGGCCTCGAAGCGGGCCACACGGCCACCGGTGTCGAGGATCTTCTGCTTGCCCGTGTAGAACGGGTGGCACTCGGAGCAGACCTCGGCGCGGATGGTGCCGCTCTCGATCGTGCTACGGGTGGTGAACGACGCGCCACAGGTGCAGCTGACCTGCGTCTCGACGTACTCGGGGTGGATGTCGCGCTTCAAGGTGTCTCCTAGTTTCGGGAGGGCGCCGGGTCGCCGCCGCGGGATGCGGGAGCGTGAACCGGAGCCGACGTACCAGTCTGCCAGGACTGGGGCCATCCCCCAAAACCGGGGGCACCGGTGAAGTATTCCCCGAAGCTCACGAAGCGCTCACGACGCCCTTGGCGTCGCCACTGGCCGTGCCCTTCGTGGCCGACTTCGGGATCGGCCTGTCGTTCTTCAGAGCCGTCCACACCTGCTTCGCCTTCGCCTCGGCCACGATCACGCGGTTCGGGTCCGCCGGGTCGTACTGGACCGGCATCGTGACCATGTTCATGTTCTTGGAGCTGATGCCCTTCAGGGCGCCCGCGAAGGACATGAGCTTGTTGACGGAGCCCAGGTCGGAGTCGGTGGTCACGGCCTTGGTGGCGGTGTTGGCCAGGTCGAGGAGCTTCTTCGGGTTGCTGAAGAGGTTGATGTCCTTGACCTGGTTGATCAGCGCCTTGACGAAGGCCTGCTGGAGCTGGATACGGCCGAGGTCGGAGCCGTCGCCGACGCCGTGCCGGGTGCGGACCAGGCCGAGCGCCTGCTTGCCGGTGAGCTGGTGGGTGCCGGCCTTGAGGTTCAGGTGGCTGTCGGGGTCGTTGATGTCCTTGGTGGTGGTGACCTCGACACCGCCGAGTTCGTCGATGAGCTTCTGGAAGCCGGAGAAGTCGACCTCCAGGTAGTGGTCCATGCGGATGCCGGTGACGGACTCGACCGTCTTCACGGTGCAGGCGGCGCCGCCCGTGGAGTACGCCTCGTTGAACATCACGCCGGACGCGGCGTCGTGCGTGTCGCCGTCGGTGTCGGTGCACCGGGGGCGGTCGACGAGGGTGTCACGCGGTATGGAGACCACGCTGGCCTTCTTGTGGCCCTCGTAGACGTGCACGATCATCGCGGTGTCCGAGCGGGCGCTGCCGTCGTCGGTGCCGCCGCCGAGCTGCTTGTTGCTGCCGGAGCGGGTGTCCGAGCCGAGGACGAGGATGTTCTCGGAGCCGTTGTCGACCTTCTTTGGACGTTCGGTGCCGAGGGCCTGGTCGATGTCGACGCTCTTGAGGTTGCCGTTGAGCTTGAAGTACAGGTACCCGGCGCCGGTGCCGCCCAGGATCACGATCCCGGCGGCGGTCCAGGCCATGATCAGCAGACCCTTGCGCTTGTCCCGGGGCTTGCGGCGGCGGCCCTTGGCGCGGTGGCGCGGACCCGCGGTGCCGGTCTGGCCCGGTATGTCGCGCTCCGGCGTGCTCTCGGCGGACACGGTGCTCCTCGGTTCTCGTCCGGTCGGTTACCCCCTGCTTTCAGGGACAGGCGTGGCCATTTGGCCCGTACCACACCATCGTCGCCCCGTCCGGTCAGACGGGGAAACTCGGAGAAGGGTTGCACAACGGACCGTGCCCACCGCCGGGGCGACGGTGGGCACGGTCCGTAGTCGGTGACTCCGGGTAGTCCCGTCTCACCTGCGATTTCAGCGGAAGATGTCGCACTGCTCGAAGTCCGTGCCGACCGAGATCCTTGTGGCAGAGATCTCGCTGGTTACGCATACGCCCGGCCCTGTCAGCGCCAAAGGGCCGCCCCCCGTCACCGTGTGACGGGGGGCGGCCCAAACGCCCTTGAGGGGCGCGGGGAACTGCGCGATCAACCACGAACCACCCGCAGTCGACGAGCAACCCGCATACCCGAGCTCTTAGTCGCCATTGCCCGGCGTCGGCGTCGTCTTCTGAATCTGCATCAGGAACTCGACGTTCGACTTCGTCTGCTTCATCTTGTCGAGCAGCAGCTCGATCGCCTGCTGCTGGTCCAGCGCGTGCAGCACCCGCCGCAGCTTCCAGACGACCGCCAGCTCCTCGTTGCCGAGCAGGATCTCTTCCTTACGGGTACCGGACGCGTCCACGTCCACCGCCGGGAAGATGCGCTTGTCCGCGAGCTTCCGGTCGAGCTTGAGCTCCATGTTGCCGGTGCCCTTGAACTCCTCGAAGATCACCTCGTCCATGCGGGACCCGGTGTCGACGAGAGCCGTGGCCAGGATGGTGAGCGAGCCACCGTCCTCGATGTTCCGCGCCGCACCGAAGAAGCGCTTCGGCGGGTACAGCGCGGTCGAGTCGACACCACCGGAGAGGATGCGGCCGGAGGCGGGCGCCGCCAGGTTGTAGGCACGGCCCAGACGCGTGATGGAGTCGAGCAGCACCACCACGTCATGCCCGAGCTCGACCAGTCGCTTGGCACGCTCGATCGCCAGCTCGGCGACCGTCGTGTGGTCCTCGGCCGGACGGTCGAAGGTCGAGGAGATGACCTCGCCCTTGACCGACCGCTGCATGTCGGTGACCTCTTCCGGACGCTCGTCGACGAGGACGACCATCAGGTGGCACTCGGGGTTGTTGTGCGTGATCGCGTTGGCGACGGCCTGCATGATCATGGTCTTGCCGGTCTTCGGCGGGGCCACGATCAGACCGCGCTGGCCCTTACCGATCGGCGACACGAGGTCGATGATGCGGGTGGTGAGCACGCCCGGGTCCGTCTCCAGGCGGAGGCGGTCCTGCGGGTACAGCGGGGTGAGCTTGTTGAACTCCGGGCGGCCGCGGCCGTGTTCGGGCGCCATGCCGTTGACGGAGTCCAGGCGCACCAGCGCGTTGAACTTCTCGCGCCGCTCGCCTTCCTTGGGCTGACGGACCGCGCCGGTGATGTGGTCGCCCTTGCGCAGGCCGTTCTTACGGACCTGGGCGAGGGAGACGTACACGTCGTTCGGGCCGGGCAGGTAGCCGGACGTGCGAATGAAGGCGTAGTTGTCGAGGATGTCCAGGATGCCCGCGACGGGGATCAGGACGTCGTCCTCGGCGATCTGCGGCTCCTGCACTTCGTCGCGGCCGCGACGGCCACGGCGGTCGCGGTAGCGCCCGCGGCGGCCACGCCGGCCGCCCTCGAAGTCGTCGTCGTCCTGGGGGCCGTTGTCACGCTGACGGTCCTGACGGCCCCCGCTCTGCTGCTGGCCCTGCTGGCGGTCCTGACGGCCGCCGCCCTGCTGGTCGTCGCCCTTGCGACGGTCACCACGGTCACCGCGGTCACGGTCCCGGCCGCGCTCACGGCGGTCGCGACGGCGGCCCTCGCCGCCCTCACCCGCGTCGCCCTTGGCGTCACCCTGCTGGCCCTGCGACTGCGCGGGCGTCTCGGCCTTCGGCTCGTTCTTCGCCTCGGCGGCGACCGTCTCGGGGGCGGCCGCGGGGGCACCGGCGTCGGCGGTGGCACGGCGACGACGGCGCTCGACCGGCGCTTCGTCGCTGGCCGGCTGGCCGGGGATCTCGATCTGCTGCTGGGCCACGGCCTTCTCGGCGGGGGCCTCGGTGGCCTTGTCCGCCTTCTTGGCGGCGGCGGCCTCGTCGCCCGTACGGGCCCGGGAGGTGGCGCGGCGCTTCGGCTTGGTCTCGGTGGCGGTCTCGGCCTTCGCCGGGGCGGATCCACCTCCGGCCTGCGCCTCCTTGATGACCTCGATCAGCTGGCTCTTGCGCATACGCGCCGTGCCCCTGATGCCGAGGCCGGATGCGACCTGCTGCAGCTCGGCCAGCACCATGCCCTCGAGGCCGGTACCGCGGCGCCGCCGGGAGCCGGCACCGGTGGCAGGCGCGGAGGCGTCCGTGGCGGGCGCGGCAGCGGTCTCCTCGACACGTGCGCCCATCAGATCGGTGGTGTCGCTCACGAAGGGTCCTTCCCTGGAGCGGACGTCGGCCTGTCTGGCTCGGCGACCGGTTGTGCTGTCCGGCTTCGGTCCTTGGTGTGTGGACCGTGCCGGGGCGGTGGTCCGCCAAAGCGGCGGAGGAAATATCTGGTGATGGCGCTTCCCAGAGCCGTGGCACTCAGTGTCTGTGTCACTCGGCTCGGTCGCGCCGGTTCCGGAGCGTGCCCGGCAAGTCGCTCAGCGCCCGCGTACGAGGTACTGCCCGCATACGTCGTACGGAACACAGTGCGGCTTGGGAGGCTCCCGGAAGAATGTCTGTCCCGGACGGGGACACGAAGCACCTCGCCATGGTGGGGTCGGGTGCAGACTTGAGGTTAACACTACCGGATCCAACAAACATTCCCCCTCTCGAAATCCGGCAACCGCGTGTCAGGGAGCAAGCGGCAACACGCTCGCTCCCTGCGCGTCGAGGTCGAGCCGGTTCGCGGCCCAGCCCTCGCCTGCCAGATGGGCCACCTTGTCGGCGCTGTCCGCGTCGGCCAGCGCGAGCACGGTGGGTCCTGCTCCTGAGATGACTGCCGGGACTCCGTCGGCCCGCAGTCGCTCCACCAGCGCGGCGCTCTCCGGCATGGCCGGTGCGCGGTACTCCTGGTGGAGACGGTCCTCGGTGGCGGGCAGCAGCAGCTCGGGGCGCCTGGTCAGGGCCTCGACGAGCAGGGCCGCTCGGCCCGCGTTGGTGGCGGCGTCGACGTGCGGGACGGTGCGCGGGAGCAGGCCGCGCGCGGTCTCGGTGAGGACCGGCTTTCCGGGCACGAAAACCACCGGAACGATGGAATCGGCGGCATCCATCCTGATGGCGCGGGCGGCGCCGGCCTCCATCCAGGAGAGGGTGAACCCGCCGAGCAGACAGGCCGCGACGTTGTCGGGGTGGCCCTCGATCTCGGTGGCCAGCTCCAGCAGGGCCGCGTCGTCGAGCTTGGCCTCGCCGCCTATGGTCACGGCGCGGGCGGCGACGATGCCGGCGCAGATGGCGGCCGAGGAGGAGCCGAGGCCGCGGCCGTGCGGAATGCGGTTGGCACAGACGATCTCCAGGCCGCGCGGCTGGCCGCCCAGCAGATCGAAGGCGGTGCGCAGGGAGCGAACGAGAAGGTGCTTCTCATCACGCGGCAGCGTCTCGCTGCCCTCACCCGCGATGTCGATGTGCAGCCCGGAGTCGGCCACCCGGACGACCACGTCGTCGTAGAGCCCCAGCGACAGGCCGAGGGCGTCGAAGCCCGGGCCGAGGTTGGCGCTGGTGGCGGGGACGCGCACCCGGACGGCGGCGGCGCGGAACGCTGGACCGGCCATCGCTTGATGACTCTCCTTGAGCTGCGTGATTGTCGAAGACATTCGATGACGTACGAGAACCCCTGGGGCCGCTTCCGGGCCGCGGAGACGGCGCGGCACCGCGCCCCATGCGGAGGCATATGCGGCGGGCGGGTTCAGTACAGCCTATCGAAGGTAGGTTCTGTGGCGACATAGGGCGCACAGGAGGCGCACGATGCGTGTCGTATGCCCCCTGTGCACCCCCGATAGGGAAGTTCCCCGGGCGAGCGCCCTCTTACTCGCGTTCACGAGCCCCGTACGACGGGTCCGGCGCCGCTCTACGACGGGGTGCCCCGTCGTACTACGCCAGCCCGAGCCGCTCGGCCGCCGTCGCCGCGTCGACCGGGACGGTGACGGGCTGCGGGGCGCCGGCGACGGCCCAGTCGGGGTCCTTCAGGCCGTTGCCGGTGACGGTGCAGACGATGGTCTGGCCCGAATCGACCTTGCCCTGCTCGGCGGCCTTCAGCAGACCGGCGACGGACGCGGCGGAGGCGGGCTCCACGAAGACGCCCTCCTGCGCGGCCAACAGCCGGTAGGCGCGCAGGATTTCACGGTCCGTCACCTCGTCGATGAACCCGCCGGACTCGTCCCGCGCGGCGAGCGCGTACTGCCAGGACGCCGGGTTGCCGATGCGGATGGCGGTGGCGATGGTCGACGGGTCCTTGACGACCTCGCCGCGCACGATGGGCGCGGAGCCGGAGGCCTGGAAGCCCCACATCCGCGGGGTCCGCTTGGCGACGCCGTCGGCGGCGTACTCCGTGTAGCCCTTCCAGTACGCGGTGATGTTGCCCGCGTTGCCCACCGGCAGGACGTGGATGTCGGGGGCGTCGCCCAGCATGTCCACGATCTCGAAGGCGGCCGTCTTCTGCCCCTCGATACGCACCGGGTTGACCGAATTGACCAGTGCCACGGGGTAGTTGTCGCTCAGGGCGCGCGCGAGCGCGAGGCAGTCGTCGAAGTTGCCGTCGACCTGGAGGATCTTCGCGCCGTGGACGAGCGCCTGGCCCATCTTGCCGAGCGCGATCTTGCCCTGCGGGACGAGAACGGCCGAAACCATGCCCGCGCGGACGGCGTAGGCGGCGGCGGAGGCCGACGTGTTGCCGGTGGAGGCGCAGATGACCGCCTTCGCGCCCTCCTCCTTGGCCCGCGTGATGGCCATGGTCATACCGCGGTCCTTGAAGGACCCGGTGGGGTTGGCGCCTTCCACCTTGAGGTGGACCTCGCAGCCCGTGCGCTCGGAGAGCACCTGCGCGGGCACGAGGGGCGTGCCGCCCTCGCGGAGCGTCACGACCGGCGTGGTGTCGGAGACGGGCAGCCGGTCCCGGTACTCCTCGATGATTCCGCGCCACTGGTGGGTCATTGCTGGTTACTCTCCTTCAACCCGCATGATGCTGGCGACACCCCGCACGGTGTCGAGCTTGCGCAGCGCCTCGACGGTCCCGACGAGGGCCGCGTCGGACGCACGGTGGGTGACGACGACGAGGGAGGCCTCGCCGTCCTTGCCCTGCTGGCGAACCGTATCGATCGAGACACCGTGCTCCGCGAACACGGTCGCCACCTGGGCGAGAACACCCGGTTTGTCCGCCACGTCGAGGCTGATGTGATAGCGCGTGACGACGTCGCCCATCGGTGAGACGGGCAGGGCGGCATACGCCGACTCGCCGGGCCCCGTTGCCCCGCTGAGCCGGTTGCGGCAGACGGCGACGAGGTCGCCGAGCACGGCCGAGGCGGTCGGGGAACCGCCCGCGCCCGGACCGTAGAACATGAGCTGCCCGGAGGCGTCGGACTCCACGAACACGGCGTTGTACGCGCCGCGCACGGAGGCGAGCGGATGGGTCAGCGGGATCATGGCGGGGTGCACGCGCGCGGTGACCGACTGGCCGTCCTCGGCCCGCTCGCAGATGGCGAGCAGCTTGATGGTGCAGCCCATGTTCTTCGCGGAGGCGAAGTCGGAGGCGGTGACCTCGGTCATGCCCTCGCGGTAGACGTCGTCGAGACGCACGCGTGTGTGGAAGGCGATACCGGCGAGGATGGCGGCCTTGGCGGCGGCGTCGAAGCCCTCGACGTCGGCGGTCGGGTCGGCTTCCGCGTACCCGAGGGCGGTGGCCTCGTCGAGGGCCTCCTGATATCCGGCCCCCGTGCTGTCCATCTTGTCGAGGATGAAGTTGGTCGTCCCGTTGACGATGCCCAGGACCCGGTTGACCTTGTCCCCGGCGAGGGACTCGCGCAGCGGGCGGATCAGCGGGATGGCACCGGCGACGGCGGCCTCGTAGTAGAGGTCCTTGTCGTTCGCCTCGGCCGCGGCGTGCAGCGCGGCCCCGTCCTGGGCGAGGAGGGCCTTGTTCGCGGAGACGACCGAGGCGCCGTGCTCGAACGCCGTGGTGATGAGGGTGCGGGCGGGCTCGATGCCCCCGATGACCTCGACCACCACATCGATGTCGCCGCGTTTGACGAGGGCTGTCGCGTCGGTGGTGATGAGCGCGGGGTCGATGCCCTCACGGACCTTGGAGGGCCGCCGTACGGCCACACCCGCGAGCTCGACGGGAGCGCCGATCCGGGCGGCGAGGTCGTCGGCGTGCGTCGTCATGATGCGCGCCACCTCTGAGCCAACAACCCCACAGCCCAGCAGCGCCACCTTCAGCGGACGCGTACGCATCATCCGACCTCGTTTCCTCATACCGTCTACGGTTGCACCAGTCTCACTCACCGGACGGGAGTTTCTGCCCTTCGTCCGGATCGTGAGACATCGATTTCATTTGTACGGGGGTGGATGACAGGAGATCTTCCACCCCCGGATCTTCGTCCCCGGCCTGCGGGGGTCACCCCACGTCGAGACGCAGGAGGTCCTCCTCCGTCTCACGCCGGACGATCTCCCGGGACCGGCCGTCGTTCACGGCGACGACGGGCGGCCGGAGCACATGGTTGTAGTTGCTGGCCATGGACCGGCAGTACGCCCCGGTCGCCGGTACGGCGATCAGGTCACCCGGTGCCAGGTCGGACGGCAGGAACGCGTCCTTCACGACGATGTCCCCGCTCTCGCAGTGCTTGCCGACGACGCGGGCGAGCATGGGCTCGGCGTCACTCGTCCGGGACACCAGGGCGACGCTGTACTCGGCGTCGTACAGCGCCGTGCGGATGTTGTCCGACATGCCGCCGTCGACGGAGACGTACGTCCGCAGCCCGTCGAGGGGCTTGACGGTGCCGACCTCGTAGAGCGTGAAGGCGGTCGGCCCGACGATGGCGCGCCCGGGCTCGACGGAGATGCGAGGCGTACGGAGCCGGGCGGCCTCGCACTCACGGGTGACGATCTCGGTGAGCGCCTTGGCGATCTCGTGCGGCTCGCGGGGGTCGTCGTCACTCGTGTACGCGATCCCGAGGCCGCCTCCGAGGTCGATCTCGGGCAGCTCGACGCCGTGCTCGTCACGGATGTCCTTCAGCAGTCCGACGACGCGGTGCGCGGCGACCTCGAACCCGGACATGTCGAAGATCTGGGACCCGATGTGGCTGTGGATCCCGATGAGCTCGAGCCCGTCCAGCCTGAGGGCCCGCCGCACGGCTTCGGCGGCCTGTCCCCCGGCGAGCGGGATGCCGAACTTCTGGTCCTCATGGGCGGTGGCGATGAACTCGTGCGTGTGCGCTTCCACACCCACCGTGATCCGGATCTGGACCCGCTGCCGCTTGCCGAGTTCCTGCGCGATGTGCGCGACCCGCACGATCTCCTGGAAGGAGTCGAGGACGATACGTCCGACGCCGGCCTCGATGGCCCGGCGGATCTCCTCCTTCGACTTGTTGTTGCCGTGGAAGGCGATGCGGTCGGCGGGCATACCGGCGGACAGGGCGGTGGCGAGCTCGCCCCCGGAGCACACGTCCAGGTTGAGCCCTTCCTCGTGCAGCCAGCGCACGACGGCACGGGCGAGGAACGCCTTGCCGGCGTAGAAGACGTCGGCGTCGGCCCCGAAGGCGCCACGCCAGGCCCGCGCCCGGGCCCGGAAGTCGGCCTCGTCGAGGAAGTAGGCCGGGGTGCCGTGCTGTTCGGCGAGCGTCTTCACGTCGACACCGCCGACGGTGACGACCCCGTCGGCGTCACGGACGACGGTCTGGGCCCACACCTTCGGGTCGAGGGCGTTGAGGTCGGTGGGCGGGGCCGAGTAGTGGCCCTCGGGGAGGACGTCGGCGTGGCGGGGCCCGGCGGGGTGTGCGGAACGGCTCATGACTTTCGTGGGCTCTCTCAGAGGTGTTCGGGTGCGTCGATGCCGAGCAGGGACAGGCCACCGGCCAGCACCGTCCCGGCGGCTTCGGCGAGCGCGAGCCGGGAGCGGTGGGCGGCCGAGGGTTTCTCCGCACCGCGGGGCAGGACGGCGGGCAGCAGCGGCAGCACGGCATCGGCGACGCTGACGAGGTGCCGGGCGAGCCGGTCGGGCGCGCGGCGGGCCGCCGCTCGGGCGAGGACGCGGGGGTGGTCGGCGAGGAGGGCGGTGACGTCGTGTCGTACGTCCCCGGGTTCGGCGCCGAACCCCAGGTCGGCGGCGTTACGGCTGAGGGCCCGGGTGCGGGCGTGGGCGTAACGGACGCGGAAGAGAGGGTTGCTCTCACGCTGGACGAGGTGCTCGTCGGTGATACGGGGCCGGTCGTGCCCGGCGGGGTGCAGCAGCGCCCAGCGCGCGGCGTCACGGCCGAGCGGGAGCGGATCTGCGGGCGCCGGCACGGGCCGTACGCCGACCTCGAGCGGCGCCGGGGACTCGGCACTGCCATGAGCATCGACCCGGGCCCCGAGAACGGCCTCCCACTCCGGCTCGGGACGGCCCTCGCAGCTGGTGCGGACGAGGGCGCCCTGGGAGCGCAGGAGACGGGCGAGGACATCCATGACGACGACGGCACGGAGGTCGTGGGCGCAGTGCAGTTGCAGAACCCGCCCGAAGAGGTCGCCGCGGCCGCTGCGGGCGCGGGGCTCGGCGCGCCCGTCGGACCCGTCGGACCCGTCTGCGAACCCGTATCGCGTTCCGCGCCGCAGGATCTCCTCGACGAGGGCGGCGGGTGCGGTGTCGCGCAGGCTGATGTTGATGAATCCGGGCCCGGTGACGACGACGTCGGCGACTCCGTCCGCGTCGGCGAGGTGCGGTCGCAGAATCTCGGCTACCCGCAGGGACGGCTGCCCGGCCGGGCGGGCGAGCTGGAGGGCGATGTTGGTGGCGTAGTCACCACAGCCACCGGGTCCGGGGACGCTGACCAGCGCCCGCTCCGGCACGGCGACGCGCAGCTCCCCCTCATCGACAGCACGACGCACCGCGCGCAGCACGGTACGAGAGAGCTCGACGGGGGTCACGGGACAAGCGTAGGGGAGGAGGGGGGCGGGTATGCGAATGGGTTTGGGCTGGGTCCCGGGATATGGACGTCCGGTGCGCTGCGCCGCGTCGGCGTGTCAGGCGCCGGTACGCCCGGCGGCTTCTCCGGCGGCCCCAAGCACACCGCCGACCACTGCCGCGTCAGCGCTCCTGCCCGACCGGTCCGACCGGTCCGACCCGTGCGACCTGCCCGAGCGATCTGCCCTGTCCGACGGGTCCGACCTGTCCGCGCTTCTGCCCTCGCCCTGGCCTTCCCGCTCCCCCGTCCGCGCCTGCTCCCGGCTCGGGTTCCGCTCGATCAACCGCCGCACGACGCTGACGAGTTCGGCGGGCTCGAAGGGCTTGGCGAGGAAAGCGTCGACGCCGACGTCGAGACCGGTGTCGACCTCGTACTGCGTGCAGGCGCTGATGATGGCGAGGGGGAGATCACGGGTCCGGGGGTCGGAACGCAGTCGCGCGGCGGTGCGCAGCCCGTCGAGGCGGGGCATGACCACGTCCAGGGTGATCACGTCGGGACGCACCTGATGAACGACTTCCAGACACTCGGCACCATCGGCCGCGGTCACCACCTCGAGCCCCTCCAGCTCGAGATTGACCCTGATCAGCTGCCGGATGACCTTGTTGTCGTCCACAACAAGCACCCGGCCCGACGCGCCTGGCACAACTCGAGAGTAGGTGGGGACCGGCCACCGCGTCCGGGTTTTCCCCACTTCCACCCCGTGCGAGCGAGCCACCCCAGGTCACGCCCGGTGCCACCGCCCCTTAAACCCGTTCATGAACACCCCCCAAGAGCTGGTAGGGTTCTACCCGTCGCCGCCAAGCAAGGCGCCCGACACGCCCCCGTAGCTCAGGGGATAGAGCAACGGCCTCCGGAGCCGTGTGCGCAGGTTCGAATCCTGCCGGGGGCACCCCTTGTGAGGTGCCCAAAGACCCCGCCATCAGCGAGTTCGCTGAGTGCGGGGTCTTCGCGTATGTGCAGCCGTATGCCACCGGTGACTATTCGTGGGCACGATCTTGAGGCATTGACCCTGGTCAGCGGTCAGCCCCAGGAACGGCGAAGCCCCCCGGACGGATCCTGGGGGGCGACAGGGCCGAGTGCCGAAGGTCCTACGGGCGGGCGGCGAGTGGGGAGGCCAGAACGGCCGACGGGGGTGCCGGCGTGTGAGCCTTCTGCCAGAGCCGGAAGTGCATTCGCTACGCCGCAGGTGTCGGTGTGGTCCCGCAGGATCGCGATGAGGTGAGGCGGAATCGGTACGGGCCGGTGATTCAGGCCGTGATCGTCGTGCGTTTCGCCGGCGGAGTCCTGTGACCCTGTGCGCGAGGGCGAACTCTGGGAGGTCGTAGCGGTCACCCGTGGTGAAGGCGGCCGTGGTGGGCCGGTCGGTGGTCCGGGTGGGTCGCCTCCCCGGCGTTGAGCAGTTCGGCCGCCTGGTGCTGGGTGTGCGCGGCTGCCAGCTGTGCCTCCGCCACGGCGTCTCCGCGTTCGCGCACAAGGTCTTCATAAATCGGCAGGTGATTGTTTTCGGTGGGTGTGCGAGTCACAGCGCCGGTCCTTCCGCTGTGGTAATGCCGTCAGGCCCTGTTGAGTCGGGCGGCAATTCCGTGCCCGAGGAGCAGATAAAGGGCGGCCGGGAGGCCGTAATTGAGGAGGACGCGTACGCCGTCGGTGTCCATGGTGAAAATGTCCTGTGCCCATCCGCCCAGCCAGTCCGCCGAGCCGTGGACGAACTCCACGAAGGCGTTTCCCTGGTTCGCGTCGAGCAGGTACAGCACGATCCACAGGGCGAGCAGACCGGCCGCGACGTCGGCGATGGTGCAGATGGTGAGGGCTGCTCTGCGCGCCGTGGCCGGGTTGCGCCGCGTGCGGGCGGGGGTGGCCACAGGCTGGTCGTACGACTGGTATCCGGAAACCGGGTCGGTGTTCACGAGAAATCCGATCTGACGCGTTGCTGGGCGGACCGGTCGCCCCGAGGAACCGATTACGGCCCTCGAGGGCGACCTGCTTTCTGCCTGGTTCTGCGTCATACGAACGTGACCGCGTTACACCGGCGCCCGGGGCATCCCAAATATGGCGACCTATGGCAGCTCTTCAGGCACTTGCCTAAATACCCGCGCCCCACGGCACATTTACGGATGCGGTGCGCCGGTCGGCCTTCGCGATGCGAACGGTCAGGAACGGCGGTCGGTCGGGAGCATCGCCCAGACCGTCTTGCCCGCGGGCTGGCGTCTGGTCCAGCCCCAGTGCTCGGACAGGGCGTCGATGATGCGCAGTCCGCGGCCGTGCTCGTCGAAGGGGTCGCTGGTGTGCGGGTACACCGGCGGGTCGTCGCTCGGGTCGGTGACCGCGCAGACGAGGTGGGCCGGGCGGCGGAGGCTGAGCCTCAGCCAGATCTCGGCGTCGCCGTCGGCCGTCGGGCGGGCCGGGCGATGCGGTGCGGCGTGCAGGACGGCGTTGGCGAGGAGTTCGGCGACCACCGTGAGGGCGTCCGCGCCGCAGTGGTCCAACGACCAGTCGGCGAGGGTGCGACGGACGAAGTCGCGGGCCTGGCCGCAGCCCTGTTCGGCGCCGACGAGGCGCAGGGCGGCGGAACGGGGCGAGATGCGCGAGGGCTCGGGCCTGGTGAGGTGGGCCGGGGCCGGGGTGCCGGTGCGCGCTTCCGGTGTGACTGCCAGCCCCGCGGGGGACGCGGCACTGCCGGGCAGTCGGAGCCCTTCGTACGCAGGTAAGGACACAACGTCTCCCCTGATACACGGTCAGGACGGGGCGTCCGCACTGCCGTTGACGCCAGGGGCTATTATCCACGCCGACGGCGCCTCCGTGCAATTTCACGGGAAATTGCGCGAGCGGTGTCGGCCAGAGCACGTGATGCGGTTCGGGCCCGCAGGGTCGGCGGGGCGCACGCGTGGCGGAACGTGAGCAAGGAGAGTGCAGTGCCAACAGCATCGAACGGCGTGCGGGCAAGCTCGTTGGGCGTCCGCTGGATCAAGAGCCGGCACAGCAATGCCGAGGGGAACTGCGTCGAGGTGGCACCCCTGGGCGACGGCAGCATCGCGATGCGCAACTCCCGTGACCCCGACGGGCCGGCCCTCGTGTACACCCCTGCCGAGATCACCGCGTTCCTGGCGGGCGCGAAGGAGGGAGAGTTCGACCACCTCGTATGACCCCTGCGGGTGATACGGGCCCTCTGCCCGGGAACGGAAGGCCGGCGAGGAGCGGGACACCGCCGCCAAGCGGAAGGTGAGCCCTCTATTTCCCGCGGTTCCGGCGGCACGAGGCGGCGGGATGCGATAATGCGGTCTGTCGTATGCCGGTCTACGGGGAGTCAGGATGTCCGCCGAGTCACCTCGCATCTCCCGCCTCGAGCCGTATCTGAACCGGACCGAACCCGCGCCGACCCTGCTGAAGATGCTGGTCGGCGTCCAGCTGGCGGGGATCCGCGAGGACGCGGGCCTCTCCCAGGACCAGGCGGCGCGAGCCGTGGGGTTCAGCCCGGCGAAGTTGTCGCGCATCGAGGCGGGCAAAGGGCGTCGGCCGCCCACCGAGGCCGACATCCGTGCGCTGCTGGAGCGGTACGGCGCCGAGGAGTACGAAGCCACGGTGCTGTTGCAGTTGCTGCGGCGCGCCGGGGAGCCCGGGTGGTGGCAGCGCTATGACAAGCGGCTGATGCCGGAGTGGTTCGACCGGCTGGTCGGACTGCAGGAGGCCGCCACTGCCATTCGTACTTTTGAACTCCAGTACGTTCCCGGACTGTTGCAGACCGAGGACTACACCCGGGCCGTCGTGGAGCGCGGGCTGCCGACGGCGCCCGGCCGTGAGGTGCAGCGGCGTGTGGAGCTGCGGATGCGCCGACGGGAGCTGCTCCACCGGCCCGACGCGCCGCAGCTTTGGGCGATCGTCGACGAGTCGGTGCTGCTGCGCGTGCTGGGCAGCCGCGAGGTGATGCGGGAGCAGCTGGAGCATCTCGTGGAGATGGCCCAGCGGCCCCATGTGACCGTACAGATCGTGCCCCTGGACGTGACCAACGCCTCCGCGCCCGCGATGCCGGTGACCTATCTGCGGTTCGGCGGCGTCGATCTGCCCGACATCGTCTATCTGGAGCACATCAAGAGCGCGGCGTTCCTGGAGGACCGGGACGAGACCGAGGAGTACCGCCTCGCCCTGGACCGTCTGGGTGACGAGGCCCTCAATCCGCGCGAGTCCCTGAAGCGGCTGCGCGAGACGATGGAGCGGTACTCCCCGAAGCCCTGAGCCGGGCCCCGCGGCCGGCTACGCGAGTCGGCCCACGCCTCCGAACTCGATCCACTCCTGGGTGAGCTGGCGCGGGGC
Source organism: Streptomyces sp. NPDC028907 (assembly GCF_055564995.1). NCBI lineage: Bacteria > Bacillati > Actinomycetota > Actinomycetes > Kitasatosporales > Streptomycetaceae > Streptomyces > Streptomyces sp. NPDC028907. The sequence goes on along the minus strand of NZ_JBVHVE010000008.1, from coordinate 341,073 downwards.
CACCTCGGTGTCGGGACGCCAGGTGGAGACCTCAACCAGCCCGGGCTCCAGGATCTCCAGGCCCTCGAAGTACTCCGCGACGTCCTTCTCCTGACGCACCCGGCCCCAGTGGCCCTGGGTCGCCTGGGCCATGAAGTCGGTGACGAACTTGCGGACCTCGGCGTCCTCGCTGACCAGCTGGCACATCACCATGCAGCTGCCGGGCACGAGCCGTTCGCGGACCCGGCGGGCCACGGCGAGCGGGCCGTTGGTGTCGTCGTCGGGGATGCAGTGGAAGACCGAGTTGAACAGTACGGCGACCGGCTGCGAGAAGTCGATCAGGCGCTCGGTGTCGGCGTGGGCGAAGATGGCGTCGGTCTCACGCATGTCGGCGTGGATGACGGCGGTGTTGTCGTTCTGGTCGAGCAGGGCGCGGCCGTGGACCAGGACCATCGGGTCGTTGTCGACGTACACCACACGCGAGGACGGGTCGACGGACTGTGCGACCTGGTGGACGTTGTTCTGGGTGGGCAGGCCTGAGCCGTGGTCGAGGAACTGCCGGATGCCGTAGTCCTGGGCCAGCGTGCGGACCACGCGCTGCAGGAAGCGGCGGTTGTTCAGGGCGAGGGCGCGGGTGCTGGGGACGACCTTGTCCAGCTCCTCGCAGGCGGCTCGGTCGGAGGCGTAGTTGTCCTTGCCGCCGAGGTAGTAGTCGTACATGCGTGCGGCTGTCGGGATCGTGGCATCGATCGACGTGGACAGCTTTCCAGGCTCCATCGTTTCCCCCAGTCACAGGGCCGGCCGAGGCGATCACCTCTCCGGCAACACATCCTAGGGAGGCGGAAGTTGGTCGGGCCAGTCCATCGGTCAAACACCCGCGAACGACCACTCCGGAGTGACCGTACGCGGACCAAGGACACTGGGGGACATGACGCACCGCATCGCCGAGATGAAGCCGGGGAGCCGGACCACACGATGGTTGCGGGGGGTGAGCGCGCCCGGCGCGAAGATCCGTCTGGTGTGCTTTCCGCACGCGGGCGGCGCGGCGAGCGCCTTCCACGACTGGGCCGCGCTGACGCCGCCGGAGATCGAGGTCATGTCGGTGCAGTACCCCGGCCGTCAGGACCGTCTGTCCGACCCGTGCGCGGCCACGATGGAGGAACTGGCGGACGCGATCACCGCGGCTGTGCTGCACGAGCTGCCCGATGACCGGCCGTTGGCTCTCTTCGGCCACAGCATGGGGTCGGCGGTGGCGTACGAGGTCGCCAGCCGTCTGGAGGACGTCCCCGGCCGCACCCTCACCCGTCTGATCGTGTCCGGCCGGGCCCGGCCCCGCACCCCGCGAGAGCGGGCGCCGCTCCCGGCGCCGGCCGACAGCGAGATCCTGGATCGCGTCCGCAAGCTGGACCCCGAAGGTGCCGCCGCCTACGAGCACCCCGAACTGCGGCCCCTGATCATGCCGTCGCTGCGCGCGGACTTCGGCCTGCTGGCCGCGTACCGCCCGGCTCGGCTGCACCGGCTGGGCGTTCCCGTCACGGTCTGCGGAGGCGACCGCGATCCCGGATGCGCGGTGGAGGAGCTCTCGTCGTGGTCGGACGTCACGACGGAGGGGCTGGACATGCGGATCTTCGCGGGGGGCCACTTCTATCTCAACCCGCGGAAAGAGGAGTTGGTCGGGTTCGTCGCCTCTCGGCTGTCATGAGGGGACGACTGTCGCCCTTGTGCATGTGCACGCCATGAGGAAGGTGGGCATGTTCCCCTTTCAACGATCAGAAACGATCAGAGGGGACATACAGAGATGAGCGTGACCGCCGCCTCCGGACCCCGCAAGGTCGTCGTCACCGGACTCGGGGCGGTCACTCCGCTCGGCGTCGGGGTCGGGGAGTTGTGGCGTGGACTGCTCGACGGCCGGCACGGGATACGGGAGTTGGAGGGGGAGGAGTTCGCCGGGCTGCCCGTGCGGGTGGCCGGGGTCGTACCCGTCGACCCCGGGGAACTGCTCCCGCGGCCGGTGGCTCGGCGGATGAACCGGGCCGCGCGGTTCGGGGTGCTGGCGGCCCGGGAGGCGTGGGTGGACGCCGGGTTCGTCGAGGGCGGGACGCGGGAGAGCGGGATCGATCCGGAGCGGGTGGGGGTGAGTCTGGGCGCGATCCTCGGGGACGCGTCCGTGCTGGTGGGCGGGGACCGGAAGCTGCGGGAGAAGGGGCCGCGAGCCGTCTCGCCGCTGACCACGCCCATGACGGTGCCCTCGCAGGCCGCCTCCCAGGTCTCGCTCGACCTGCACATCACCGGCGAGGCCAGGACGGTCACGAGCGCCTGTGCGTCGGGGACGGAAGCCATAGGGCAGGCGATCGACCGCATACGGTACGGGCGGATCGACCTCGCTCTGGCGGGCGGCGCCGAAGCGGTCGTCACGCCGGCGATCATGGCATCCTTCGCTGCGATGCGGGCCCTGGCCGACGGGGACCCCACGAAGGGCTCGCCCTCGCGGCCCTTCGCCAAGGACCGGAGCGGGTTCGTCAACGGTGAGGGCGCGGGGATCCTCGTACTCGAAGCGGAGGAGCACGCGCGGGCCCGTGGCGCGCGGATCTACTGCGAGGCCGCCGGCTGGGGCCTGTCCGCCGACGCCCACCACATGGCCGCACCCGACCCGTCCGGCACCGGCGTCGCGCTCGCCCTGCGGCGCGCTCTGCGGGACGCCGGGGGCGAGGTCGGGGACGTCGTCCATGTGAACGCCCATGCCACGGCGACGATCGAGGGCGACCTCGCGGAGGCGGGGGCGCTACGGGAGGTGCTGGGCGGACGGAGGGTTCCCGTCACCGCGCTCAAGGGGCACCTGGGGCATCTTCAGGGGGCCGCGGGCGGAGTCGAGGCCGTCGCCGCCGTGCTGACGCTGCATCACGGTGTGGTGCCGCCGACCTTGGGGGGCGGGGTGCTCGACGACGCGATCGATCTGGATGTGGTGACGGGGGTGCCGCGTGCGCTGCCTGAGGACGGGGACCTGGTGCTGAGCAATTCGTTCGGGTTCGGGGGGCACAACGCGGTGTTGGCGTTGCGGAGGGCGGCGCAGGGCGCGGCGCGGTGAGGTGCGGCGCCCGTGAGGTGGCGTGTGGTGAGCGGTTGCGCGTGGCGGTGACGGTCACGGTGACGGAGGGCAGGGTGACGGTCATGCCGTGCGCTTGCGGGCCGTCGTCTTCTTGGCGGTCGTCTTCTTCGCCGTACTCTTCGCGGTGCTCTTGGTCGTGCTCTTGGCGGTGGTCTTCGCCGCCGTCTTCTTCGTTCCCTGGGCCGTCTTCGCCGTCGACTTCTTCGCGGACGCCGTCTTCTTCGCCGCCGTCTTCTTCGTCGCCGTCGACTTCTTGCCGGCCGCCTGCTTCGGTGCCGCGCGGGACGTCTTGCGCTCGGGCAGGCGTCTGACCTGCGCCTCCTCCTTCTCCGGCGCCGCCGGCTCCTCGCCGCGCGACTCCTTCGCCGCCCGTACGCTCTTCTCCAGGGCCGCCATCAGGTCGAGGACCTTGCCGGCCTTCGCCGGTTCGGGTGTCTCCGGCGGGGCCTCGCCGGCGGCCTTCGCGGCGACGACCTCCTCCAGGGCCTCGCGGTAGGCGTCGTGCAGTTCGTCGAGTTCGATCTCGCCGAGGGTGTCCATCAGGGCGTCCGCGAGGTCCAGTTCCTTGTCGTTCACCGTGACGTGGGTGTCCGGGGCGACGCCCTCCGGGGCCCGGACCTCGTCCGGCCACAGCAGTCCGTGCATGGCGATGGCGTCCTCGACGACCCGCAGCATGCCCAGTCGCTCCCGACCCCGCAGGGCGTACTTCGCGATGGCGACCTTCTGGCTGCGCTTCAGCGCCTCGCGCAGCAACGTGTACGGCTTGGCCGCGGGGGCTCCGCCGGCGGCGAGGTAGTACGCGCTGTCCATCTGGAGCGGGTCGATGCGGTCGGCCGGTACGAAGGCCACGATCTCGATCGTCTTCGCGGTCGGAAGGGGCAGGTGGGACAGGTCCTCGTCGGTGATCGGGATGATCGTGCCGTCCGCGTCCTCGTATCCCTTGCCGATCTCGGCCTGGGTGACCTCGCGGTCCTCCAGCTCGCAGACCTTGCGGTAGCGAATACGGCCGCCGTCCTCCGTGTGGATCTGACGGAAGGAGATCGAGCGGTTCTCCGTGGCGTTCACGAGCTTGATCGGAATGCTGACCAGGCCGAACGAGATGGCGCCGTTCCAGATGGATCGCACGTGCAGCACCCTTTCGGTCGTTATGCCAGGCTCACCCGGACATCCACCAGGTTTTCTGGAATTCTCATGGTATGACGCCGATCACAGAGGTGGAGGGGCGGCGGCTCGCGCTCAGCAATCTGGAGAAGGTGCTGTATCCGGCGACCGGCTTCACCAAGGGCGAGCTGCTGCACTACTACGCCACCACGGCCGACTTCCTGCTGCCGCATCTGCGGGATCGGCCCGTGTCCTTCCTGCGGTACCCCGACGGGCCGGAGGGCCAGGTGTTCTTCGCCAAGAACGTCCCGCCGGGCACCCCTGACTGGGTCACGACGGCAGAGGTGCCGCGCGTCGAAGGGCCGGCGCGCATGGTGTTCGTGCAGGATCTCGCGAGTCTGATGTGGGCCGCGAACCTCGTCACCGAGTTCCATACGCCCCAGTGGGTGATCGGTGCGCCCGGTGAGGCGGACCGGCTGGTCTTCGACCTGGACCCCGGGTCGCCGGCCACCGTCGTCGAGTGCTGCGAGGTCGCTCTCTGGCTGCGGGAGCGGCTGGCCGCCGACGGGATCGAGGCGTACGCCAAGACCTCCGGTTCGAAGGGGCTCCATCTCGTCGCGGCCGTTCGGCCGGCGCCTTCCGAACAAGCGACCGAGTATGCCAAGGGGCTGGCCGTGGAGGCCGAGAAGGCCATGCCGCGGCTGGTGATCCACCGGATGACGAAGAGTCTGCGGCCGGGGAAGGTGTTCGTCGACTGGAGTCAGAACGCCGCGCGGAAGACGACGGCCACGCCGTACACGTTGCGGGCTCGACGGGAGCCGTCGGTGTCCGCGCCCGTTACCTGGGAGGAGGTGGCGGAGTGCCGCTCGCCCGCCGCGCTTGCCTTCCTCGCGGGTGACCTTGCGCCTCGGCTTCAGGATTACGGTGACCTGTTCTCTGGGCTGCTTCTGCCGGAGAGGGTGGGGCGGTTGCCGTGAGGGTGGCTGAGGTCAGGTGTGTGGCTGACGGGTGGTGGGGGCTGGGCGCGCGGTTCCCCGCGCCCCTAGGGGGTTGGACGGCCGCCGGGTTCAGGGGCACCGGCGTTTTGGGGCCGTGGGGGGCGTCGTCACCGTGTGTGGCTCCCCGATCGTGGGGGCTGGGCGTGCGGTTTCCCGTGCCCCTGGGGGCGATGCCGGGGATGTCGGCCGAGGTGTACCCCCCTCAGCCGGCGGCAGCCCACACTCGGCGGTCCCTCGCCATCGCGTGGAGGGCCTCCACGTCTGCCGGTTTCAGTACGCCACCCAGACGGGCCAGGCCCGGTAGGTCGGTGTGCTGGAGGATGCGGATCTCCAGGTGGGGGGCGGTGATGGTGATGTCCGTGGGGGCGAGGAGGGCGAGGGCCGGGTGGACCTCGGCGGTGAGGGTGTGGGAGGCGCGGTCGGCGTTGCGGCGGAGGTGGCGAAGGAGGGGGGTGGGCTCGCGGCGGCCGAGGGAGATCATCGGGTCGGCGACGGTCACCTTCTGCTTACGGGCGTAGAGGGAGTGGACGGCGAACAGGCCACCGGGGCCGAGCAGCAGATGGTGGATGCGGTCTCCGCCGGGGAGCGGCACGGAGTGCAGCGTGTGCCAGCCCGCGCCGTCCAGGCGGTCCAGGGCCTCGCCGACCGTCTGCTCCGCGGTCAGCGCCCGGCGCCGCGGGTCGGCGCGCAGCCGGTGGGAGGGGCCCGGATCCCGGTCGAGGGCGACGAGGAGCGCCTCACCGGGGCGGTTGGGCGCGAGGTCGTCGTCCGGGTGCAGGGCCAGCCGGGCCAGTTCCGCGGGGGTGGGGACCGGGGGCGGGCCGACGGTCACCGGGCCGGTGACGAAGGGGCCGAGGGCCTCCAGCACATCGTCCTCGCGGTCGGCGGAGAGCAGGTTGATCCGAGCCGCCTCACGGTCGTACCAAGCGATGTTCCGCCCGTCCTCGAGGCAGACGTAGAGCCGTTCCTGGCCGTGTCGCCAGGTCGGTATGACGCGCAGTCCACTCATGCACCATCACCCCACTGACCATGGGAACAGGCGGGGTGCTGCGGGGGCAAGAACCCGGTTACCTTTGAGAGGAGTTGGGGGAGGCGCCGTTGCGTACCCGCAGGAAGCAACCCGACGTACCGGCTCCGGACAGCCCGTGGAGCGAGATCGAGCCAGGCCTGTGGATGGGCGGGCACGAGTTCCGGGGGCAGTCGGGGCAACTGGAGTTCGCGGTCGTACGGGACCAGTTCGATCTCGTACAGACGCTGCTGCGCCTGCCCGGGCACGGGCCGGATCCCGGCGTCGAGCACCATGTGTGGCCGATTCCCGACGGGCCGCTGGACGGGACCCAGCTCGCGGGGGTGATACGGCTGGCGGAGGCGGCGTGCGAGGCGCTGGACGAGGGCCGCAGGGTCCTCGTCCGCTGTTATCACGGGTACAACCGCTCGGGCCTCGTCGTCGCCCACGCCCTGACCCGCCGGAGCCGCTCCGCCGAGCAGGCGATCCGGCTGATACGCTCCCGCCGCTCTCCCTGGGCCCTGCACAACGAGCTGTTCGTCGACTACCTCCGAGCCGGCCTGTCGACCGCCCGGCTCCTCGAAGAGCTCGCCGAGTAACCGTTTCCAACCGTTTCGCCCGTCCGCCCACCGGGTGCGCAAAAAGGACTTCCGTCCGAATAGTGTGTACGGGCCGACACCGCCCCGAGCCCCAGGAGAACCGTGCCCCGCAGCCGCCCCACGCGCATCGCCGCGCTTGTCGCCCTGCTGCTGGCGGCCGCGACGGCCTGCGGTGACGCCGGGGATCTCCAGGGCGCGGGCCCGACCGAGACCGCGGTCAGCCCGGACAAGCTCTGGCCGAGGCTTACGCCGGCGTCCCGTCCCGCCTATGAGATCGGCGAGGTGAACCGGGAGGTCGTGAAGGGTGTCACCGTCCCCGGCGGCGACCTGCGCGACGTGAACCCGGTGGCGGTCGTCCGCAAGGAGATCGCCAAGAGCCCGGGGGACTACGAGGGCGACGACGCGCCGTACCGCGACACCGGTCGGTTGATGGCGGACTGCGCCAAGGGTGCCGGGCACGGGAAGTGCCCGGTGCTGCGGCCGTACTACCGGGATCTGACCGGCGACGGGCGGCCCGAGCTGACGCTGGGGTTCCGGCTGATGCCGGGCAAGACGACCGCGGTGCGTGTCTACACCGTGGAGAAGGACCGGCTGGTGCAGGTGATGAGCTGGGACGACGCCGTCAGCGCCGTCGAGCTGGCCCGGCGGTCGGTGATCATACGTTCGCCGTCCGAGGTGGCCGGCTACGAGTACCGGCTGCAGTGGACCTGGGACGGGGACCAGAAGGCGATGCTGCTCACGCACGACGAGATGCTGCGCACCGGCCCGCGCGAGAAGAAGACGCCCAGCCCCTCGCCTTCGCACTCGGCCTCGCCTTCGCACTCCGCCTCGCCGTCCGCCGCACGCTCGGCCTCCTCCTCGGCGGGCACCCCATGAGGCTCGGGCTCCCCCAGTGGGCCGGCACGCTCGCCGTGAAGGCCGCCGTCTTCATCACGGTGATGTGCTGCGCGCTCGCCGCGCTGCTCGGCATCCTCGTGCACGTCTCGGTGACGAACCAGACCGTCGGCCAGGCCCGCGAGCTCGCGCTGTCCCGGCTGGAGGACGCGACGACCGCGTTCGAGGCCGGCGACACCCTCCGGCACGGTGTCTCCGTCGACCCGCCGGAGCTGCCGGACTCGCTGCGGGAGCTGGCCGTCGCCGGGGAGCGCGGCACGATGGTCGCCGACTACCGGGGGCGGCCCACCATGTGGGCGGCGGGCCCCGCCGACGGCGCGCGGGCGCTCGCGGTCGAGGTCGACTACTCGCAGCAGGCCCGCACCATCGAGGGTCTTGACCGGGCGATCCTGTGGTCGTCGGGGCTGGCGATCGGGGCGACGCTGCTGGTGGGCGCGTTCGCGGTGACGCGGGTGACGCGCCGGCTGCACACCACGGCCCGGGTGGCCCGACGGATCAGCGGGGGCGACCTGGACGCGCGGGTCGACGATCCCCGTACCAAGGATCCGACCCGGCCGCAGGACGAGGTGGCCGCCGTCGCCGCCGCCCTCGACTCGATGGCGTCGTCGCTGCAGAGCAAGCTGCTGGCCGAGCAGCGGTTCACCGCGGACGTCGCGCACGAGCTGCGTACGCCGCTGACCGGGCTGCACGCGGCGGCCGAGCTGCTGCCGCCGGGGCGGCCGACGGAGCTCGTGCGGGACCGGGTGGCCGCGTTGCGGACGCTGACCGAGGATCTGCTGGAGATCTCGCGGCTGGACACCGGGCGGGAGCGGTCGGAGCTGGACACCGAGCCGCTCGCGGCGCTGGCGGAGCGGGTTGTCCGGGCGTCCGGGACCGAGACCGAGGTCGTTGTCGTGCGGGACCTCGTGGTGGATACCGATCGGCGGCGGTTGGAGCGGGTGCTGGGGAACCTGGTGGCCAATGCGCACAAGCATGGGCGGGGGCCGGTGTCTCTGACGGTGGACGGGCCGGTGGTGACGGTGCGGGATCACGGGGACGGCTATCCGGAGTATCTCGTCGCGCATGGGCCGCAGCGGTTCCGTACGGAGGGTGGGGCCAAGGGGCATGGGCTGGGGTTGACCATCGCGTTGGGGCAGGCGGAGGTGTTGGGGGCTCGGCTTTCGTTTGCGAACGCGGTGGATGGGGGTGCCGTAGCGACTCTGGTGTTGCGGTAGGTGGGGCGCGGAGGAGGGCCGGGGCCTCAGGCTGTACGCCGGCTGCGGGTCGTGGGGGTCGATCGCGCAGTTCCCCGCGCCCCTGGGAGTCTGCCCCTTCGGGGCACTCCTCCTATGACCCAGTGTGGCGGGCGACCCTCACACTGCGTTCCCGCCTCGCGATACCCATAACCTGAGACGCCGGGACAGTCATGTGATCCGGACCGCGCACCGGGGCGACGTCGTCTCGATCTTCTGCAGGACCCCGGGTCAGCGGGTGCAGGGCAACTCGGGCACAAGCCACGCTGGTGCTGAGCCGTAAGACACACAAGACGGACTAATTGGGTAAGTTCCGGACATGACCAAGGCCGGAACCACCCTGGTGGCAGCGGACGCGCCCGCTCCCGCCGCACATCTCCCCCGGCGCCGTGGCATCGAACTGGCCCTCATCGTCGTGGCCGTCCTGCTCTCCGTGTACGGCTACTGCGCGGTCGGTATCGCCAAGCACGGCACCGTCCCGCCCGGCGCCGCCGGCTACGGCGCCGGGCTCGGCGTACTCGCGCTGGTCGCGCATCTGGCGGTCCGTCTGCGCGCCCCCTGTGCCGACCCGTTGCTGCTGCCGATCGGCGTGCTGCTCAACGGCCTCGGTCTGGTCCTGATCTACCGGCTCGACCTGGAGACACCGGACGACCGGGCGGCCCCCGCCCAACTCGTGTGGTCCACGCTGGGCGTGGCGTTGTTCATCGTGGTCGTCCTCCTGCTGCGCGACCACCGGGTCCTCCAGCGCTACTCCTACGTCTGTGTCGTCGCCGCCCTCGTCCTCCTCACCCTGCCGATCTTCTTCCCCTCCGTGAACGGCGCCCGCATCTGGATCCGGATCGCCGGATTCTCCATCCAGCCCGGCGAGTTCGCGAAGGTGCTGCTCGCGGTGTTCTTCGCGGCCTATCTGGCCGCCAACCACAGCGCGCTGGCGTACACGGGCCGGCGGGTCCTCGGGATGGACCGGCTGCAACTGCCCACCGGTCGTGTCCTCGGCCCGATCGTCGCCATCTGGCTGCTGAGCGTGGGCGTCCTGATCCTCGAACGCGACCTCGGCACCTCCCTGCTGTTCTTCGGCCTGTTCGTGGTCCTTCTCTACGTCGCCACCGGCCGCACCGGCTGGATCGCGCTCGGTCTGCTGCTCGCGGCGCTGGGCGCGGTGGCCGTCGGGCAGTTGGAGCCGCATGTGCACGGCAGGGTCGAGGACTGGCGGCATCCGTTCGCGTCGATCGAGGCGGGCGAGGGCCCGAACCAGCTGTCGCAGTCGCTGTTCGCGTTCGCGGCGGGCGGCATGCTCGGCACGGGGCTGGGCCGCGGTCACTCGATCCTGATCGGCTTCGCGGCCAAGTCGGACTTCATCCTGGCGACGGCCGGGGAGGAGCTGGGCCTGGCCGGCCTGTCCGCGATCTTCATCCTGTACGGCCTGCTGGTGGAGCGCGGCTACCGCGCCGGGCTCGCCCTGCGCGACCCCTTCGGGCGGCTGCTCGCGGTGGGGCTGGCCTCGATCGTGGCGCTTCAGGTGTTCGTCATCGCGGGCGGGGTGACGGGTCTGATCCCGTTGACCGGCATGGCGATGCCGTTCCTCGCCCAGGGCGGCTCGTCGGTGGTCACCAACTGGGCGATCGTCGCGCTGCTGATCCGGGTGAGCGACAGGGCGCGCAGCCGGCTCGGCGTACCCAAGGCCGAGGAGGCGGCCCGATGACCCGGCACATCCGGCACGCCGCCTTCTTCTGCGCCGTACTGCTGGTCGCGCTGCTCGTGAACGCCACCCGCATCCAGGTCTTCGAGGCCCCGTCCTACGACGACAACATCGCCAACCGCCGCACCACGATCTCCCGTTACGGCCAGCCGCGCGGCGACATCCTGGTCGACGGGACGCCGGTCACCGGATCCCGCGACACCCGGGAGCCGCTCCGCTACGAACGGACGTACACGAACGGTCCGATGTACGCCCCCGTCACCGGCTTCGCCTCCCAGGTGTACGGCACGACCCTCCTGGAGCACACGGAGGACGGCGTCCTGTCGGGCACGGACCCCCTGCTGTCGCCCTTCCCGCTCTGGAACGGCTCCGCCCGCGACCGGTATCCCAGCGGTGACGTCGTCACCACCCTCCGCGGGGCCGCGCAGCGGGCGGCGTACGAGGGGCTGGCGGGCCGCAAGGGCGCGGTGGCGGCCGTGGAGCCGGCGACGGGCCGCATCCTGGCCCTGGTGTCGGCCCCGTCGTACGACCCGTCCGTGCTGTCCGGGAACCGTTCGGCGGTGGCCCGGTCCTGGGCGACGCTGAACCGCGACCCGGACAAGCCGATGCTCAACCGGGCGGTGCGCAAGACGTATCCGCCGGGTTCGACCTTCAAGGTGCTGACGGCGGCCGCGGCCCTGGACTCGGGGGTGATCGAGGACCTCGACGAGCCGACCGACTCCCCGGACCCGTACACCCTGCCCGGCACCAGGACCTCCCTCACGAACGAGTCCAAGGGCTGCAAGGACGTTCCGCTGCGCAAGGCGTTCGAGTGGTCGTGCAACACGGTGTTCGCCAAGCTCGGGGTGAAGGTGGGCGTGGACCGGATGGCGAGGACGGCGGAGGCCTTCGGCTTCAACGACGCGGACCTCAAGATCCCGTACTCGGTCGCCCGGAGCACCTTCGACACGACGGTGGACAAGGCCCAGCTAGCCCTGTCGTCGATCGGCCAGTACAACACCCGTGCCACCCCGCTCCAGATGGCGATGGTCGCCGCGGCCGTGGCCAACGGCGGTCAGGTGCGCTCGCCGTATCTGGTGGAGCGCACGACCCGGGCGGGCGGCTCCACGGTGTCGACGGGCGGCTCGCGCCCGGCACGGCAGGCCATGCGGCCCTCGACGGCCGTACTCCTCAAGGAGCTCATGGTGGACGTGGTCCGCGAGGGCACCGGCTCGAACGCCTGGATCCCCGGCGCGACGGTCGGCGGCAAGACCGGCACCGCCCAGCACGGCCTCGGCAACTCCGGGACGCCGTACGCCTGGTTCGTCTCCTGGGCGAAGGGCGACACGGACCTGGAACCCAAGGTCGCCGTGGCCGTCGTGGTGGAGGACGCGGACGCCGACCGGGGCGAGATCAGCGGCGGCGGTGACGCGGCGCCGATCGCGCGGGCGGTGATGGAGGCGGTGCTGAACTCGCCCTCGCAGGACGCCCCTTGACGCGCCACGAGTGCCCGAGTGCTGAGACACCCCCTGGACCTGCCGTCCGCCCCGACCTACCGTTCGGTCCATGACCACACCTGCCACCCCGGAAGCCGCCTACGAACTCGCCCAGGTCAACATCGCCCGCCTCAAGGCCCCGCTCGACTCCCCCCAGTTGAAGGACTTCGTCGACAACCTCGACCCCGTGAACGCCGACGCCGAGGCAGCCGACGGCTTCGTCTGGCGTCTGAAGGGCGACTCCGGCGACGCCACGGACGTGAGGGTCTTCGGCGACGAGTGGCTGATCATCAACCTGACGATGTGGCGCGACACCAACGCCCTGACCGCGTACATGTACCAGGGCCGCCACCGCGAGATGCTGGCCCGCCGCCGGGAGTGGTTCGAGCGGGTGCAGGAGGCGATGACGGCCCTGTGGTGGGTGCCCGCGGGTCACCGCCCGACGGTCGCCGAGGCGGAGTCCCGCCTCCTCCACCTCCGTACGAACGGCCCGACGCCGTACGCCTTCACCCTGCGCACGTCGTTCCCGCCGCAGGGGGCGGAGCCGCTGCTCGGCGAGGTACCGGACGGCCTGGGCTGCACCCCCTAGCTTTCGCCTGCTCCCTCATCGATCGCCTCGCCCACCTCGGCGACCCGTTCCCGCTCCTCGGCGGCGAACCGCTCGGCGTCCAGCTTCTCGGCGATCTCCTCGTCCTGCGCCATCAACAGATCCAGATTCGAGTCCCCCATCTCGAAAACGCCCATGTCCACGTAGGCCTGCTGAAGGCGCGGACCCCACAGCCCGATGTCCTTCACACAGGGAACGATGCGGGAGAAGAGGAGCCGGCGGAACAACTGCAGGAACTCCGACCGCTCACTGATCTGCTCGGCCTCCCCCTTCGGAATGCCGAAGTTCTCCAGGACCTCGACACCCCGCAGCCGGTCCCGCATCAGATAGCAGCCCTCGATGACGAACTCCTCGCGCTCACGAAGCTCGGCATCGGTCAACTGCTTGTAGTAGTCCCGGAGCGCCATCCGCCCGAAGGCCACGTGCCGAGCCTCGTCCTGCATCACATACGCCAGGATCTGCTTGGGCAACGGCTTGGTGGTGGTGTCCCGGATCATCCCGAAGGCCGCCAGCGCCAACCCCTCGATCAGCACCTGCATACCGAGATACGGCATGTCCCACCGGCTGTCGCGCAGGGTGTCGCCCAGCAGGGCCTGGAGATTGTCGTTGATCGGATAGACCATCCCGATCTTCTCGTGCAGAAAGCGCCCGTAGATCTCGGCGTGCCGCGCCTCGTCCATCGTCTGGGTCGCCGAATAGAACTTCGCGTCCATGTCGGGCACCGACTCGACGATGCGCGCCGCGCAGATCATCGCGCCCTGCTCACCGTGGAGAAACTGGCTGAACTGCCAGGAGGCGTAGTGCTTCCGCAGCTCGCCCCGCTCCCGCTCGCTCATCTTCGCCCAGTACGACGTCCCGTACAGGGCCATCGCCTCCTCGGGCGTGCCGAGCGCGTCGCAGGGATCGACCTCCAGGTCCCAGTCGATCCTGAGCTGCCCGTCCCACTGCTTGTCCTTGCCCTTCTGGTACAGGGCCAGGAGCCGCTCACGCCCGTCGTCGTACTCCCAGCCGAACCGGGCCGCGCCGGTCGCGGGCACCTGCCAGAGGGGCTCTCCGGGGTCGTTGGCGTACAGGTCATAGGTCGGCATGCCCCGCAGGCTCACACGCGATAGACGAGGCGTCAACAAGTCCCGCACAGGGGATTGACGACCTTGCTGACAGGCAGTCTCATAAGACACGGACGACGTACCCCCCGGTAACAGAGGTGAGCGACCGATGACGACCCTGACGGAAGCCGACGCGCTCGACGGACTGCGTGACGCACTCGGCCTGCTCAAGGACCGCGAACAGGTGGCCGAACGCCTCCTGGCCTCGTCCGCCAAGCACTCCTTCGACCCCGACAAGGAGCTGGACTGGGACGCGCCCTTCGAGGAGGGCAAGTGGTTCTGGCCCCCGGAGCTGGTCTCGCTCTACGACACGCCCCTCTGGAAGCGCATGAGCGAGGAGCAGCGGATCCTCCTCTCGCAGCACGAGGCCGCCGGCCTCGCCTCCCTCGGCATCTGGTTCGAGATCATCCTCATGCAGCTTCTGGTCCGCCACATCTACGACAAGGCGGCGACGAGCGCCCACGTCCGCTACGCCCTCACCGAGATCGAGGACGAGTGCCGGCACTCCAAGATGTTCGCCCGCCTGATCTCCCACGGTGACACCCCCTGGTACCCGGTCAGCCGGGCCCACCAGCACCTCGGCCGCCTCTTCAAGACGATCTCCACCACCCCCGGCTCCTTCACCGCCACCCTCCTCGGCGAGGAGGTCCTCGACTGGATGCAGCGGCTGACGTTCCCGGACGAGCGGGTGCAGCCGCTGATCCGGGGTGTCACACGCATCCACGTCGTGGAGGAGGCCCGCCACGTCCGCTACGCCCGCGAGGAGCTGCGCCGGCAGATGGTGACGGCCCCGAAGTGGTCCCAGGAGTTCACACGGGTCACCTCCGGCGAGTTCGCCCGGGTGTTCTCGGTGGCCTTCGTGAATCCCGAGGTGTACACGAACGTGGGCCTGGACAAGCGGGAGGCCACGGCCCAGGTGAAGGCGAGCGGGCATCGCCGGGAGGTGATGCAGACCGGGGCGAAGAGGCTGACGGACTTCCTGGACGACATCGGGGTGCTGCGGGGGGTCGGTAGGCGACTGTGGAGGTCGTCCGGGCTGCTGGCGTGAGTCGGGACCTGAGCGGTTGGGACGCTCGCCCGCGCCGGGCGGGGCAGCGCCCTTGAGGGGCGCGGGGAACTGCGCGATCAGCCACGACGGACCCGCAGCCGCCAAATCACCGCACCCGCCACGGCGACTAGGCTTCATCCCATGTCCGCCGCCCCGGCCTACCGCCGCCTCAGCGTCGAGGAGCGACGCAGTCAGCTCCTCGACGCCGCGCTGAAACTGTTCGCCCACCGCACCCCCGAGGACGTGTCCCTGGACGACGTGGCGGAGGCGGCAGGCGTCTCCCGCCCCCTCGTGTACCGCTACTTCCCGGGCGGCAAGCAACAGCTCTACGAGGCCGCCCTCCGCTCGGCCGCCGAAGAGCTCCAGCACTGCTTCGACGAACCTCGCGACGGCCCCCTCCTCCCCCGCCTCTCCCGCGCCCTCGACCGATATCTCACCTTCGTCGACGAGCACGACACCGGCTTCAGCGCCCTCCTCCAGGGCGGCAGCGTCGTGGAGACCTCCCGCACCACCGCCATAGTGGACGGAGTCCGCCGCGCCGCGGCCGAGCACATCCTCAGCCACCTGGAGGTCACCGACCCCGGCCTCCACCTCCGTATGACGGTCCGCATGTGGATCACCGCGGTCGAGGCGGCGTCCCTGATCTGGCTCGACGAGGGAAAACAGCCCCCCGTGGCGGAACTGCGGGACTGGCTCGTGGACCAGTTCGCCGCCGCACTCTCCGTCACCGCGAACCGGGACCCCCAGACCGCCGCCCTGGCCGAGAAGCTCGCGGCGGATGGCTGACACTGGTGCCGTGAAGAGCGAAGACACCCCCTTCGAGGGCGGCCCCCTGGACGGCCGCGTCCTGCCCGTGCTCCTGGGCATCACCGGCCACCCGCCCAAGACGTACCGCGTCCCGGTCCCCGACCCGCACGGCGGCCCGCCCACGGTCCTCGTCTACCACCGCGTACCGCGCACCCAGGGCCGCATGGGCCTCTCCCAGCGCTGGAAGTACGAGTACGACCCCGAGGGCCGGCAGACCCGTCGGCTGAACTGGCCGTGGTCCAAGCCGGACGCCACGCCGCAGAGCAGGCCACACGACACGAACGAGTGATCGGGTTCCGCCGACCCGAGCACACCCGTCGCGCGAACACGTCGTCCCGGGCTAAGGCTCGCGGTGCGGAGCAGAGATCCTCTCCGCACCGGAGGTGATGACGTGTCAGGAAGGCTTCTGCGTCTGGCGTGTACGGCGGCGTCGGCCGCCACGATCCTCGCATCGGCCCCGGCGCCCGCGACGGCGGCCCCCGAACCCTCGTCCCCCGAACCGCAGGAGCGCTCGACAGCGAGCCTCCTGACGGACCTTCAGCGGCTGTACCGACAGACCGAACAGGCCACGGAGGCCTACAACGCCACCGAGGAGAAGCTGAGGAAGCAGCGCGCCGAGGTGGCCCGCCTGGACGCCGCCCTGGCCCGCGCCCGGCTCTCCCTGCACCACAGCCGGGGCGCGGCCGGCCGCCTGGCCCGCCAGCAGTACCAGAACACCACGGACATCTCCCCGTACGTACGTCTGCTCCTGGCCCGCGACCCGCAGCACGCCCTGGACCAGGGTCATGTCATCGGCCTGCTGGCACGTGAGCGCGCGGCGGCGGTCGGCCGGCTGACCGGCACGGAACGCAAGGCCGACGAGCTGGCCCGCAAGGCCCGCAAGGCCCTCGACGCGCGGCTCGCCCTGGCGGAGCGTCAGAAGAAGGACAGGGACACCGTGAAGAAGCGCCTCAAGAAGGTCGAGGAGCTCCTGGCGTCCCTGACCGCCGCCCAGCTGGCGGCGCTGGCCGAGTTCGAGAAGACCGGCATCGCCAAGGCCCAGCGGGCCTTCCTGGCGTCCGGTGCCCTGGCCAAGGACGATCACAAACCGTCCTCCGAGGCCAATCGGGCCATCCGCTACGCCAGGAAGCAGCTGGGCAAGCCGTACAAGTGGGGCGCGGAGGGCCCGAAGTCGTACGACTGCTCAGGTCTGACGTCCGAGGCCTGGGCCCATGCCGGCACCCCGATCCCCCGCACCAGCCAGGAGCAGTGGGCACGGCTCGACCGCATCCCGCTGACCGAGCTGCGCCCGGGCGACCTGGTCGTCTACTTCCCGGACGCCACGCACGTGGCGATGTACGTCGGCAAGGGCAAGGTGATCCAGGCTCCGCGCACCGGCGAGAAGATCAAGGTCTCGCCGATCGCGTCGAACCCGGTCCTGGGTGCCGTACGCCCGAAGGAGTCCTCGAAGGCGGGCAAGCGGGTCAGCTCCCGGAAACCTCAGCGAGATACGCCCCGGTCTTCTCCGGATCGTAGAAGAAGTTCTCGAAGTCAGCCGGGTCGTTGAAGCCGTTGGCGAACCGGTCGGCGACCGGCGGCAGCTGTCCGGCCGCGCCGATGAGGTTGAGAATGTGCTCCGGCGGCGGCGCCAGCATGGCGTTGGTCCACTTGGTGACGTGCTGCGCGGTGGCCCAGTACCGGTCGAACGTGGCGCGCATCCACGTCTCGTCGAACTCCTTCTCCCCGTGCTCGACGATCGAGGCGAGGTAGGCGGCCGCGCACTTGGAGGCCGAGTTGGAGCCCTGTCCGGTGATCGGGTCGTTCGCCACGACGACGTCCGCGACCCCCAGCACCAGCCCACCGCCGGGCAGCCGCCCGATCGGGTTGCGCACGGTCGGCGCGTACCGCCCGCTCAGCACGCCGCCCGCGTCCGTGAGCTCGACCTCGGTGGCCCGCGCGTACTCCCAGGGGACGTACTTCTCCATGAGTTCCAGGGTCAGGGAGAGGTGTTGCGCCGGGTCCTTCACGCCGTCGAAGACGTCGAGCGGGCCGCCGGGTATGCCCTCCCAGAACAGGATGTCCGCGCGCCCGGACGTCGTCAGGGTGGGCATGACGAACAGCTCACCCACACCCGGGACGAGGTTGCAGCGCACGCCCTCCTGGTCCGGGTGCTCCGGACGCGGGCCGAGACCGTGGACGTACGACACGGCCAGCGCACGCTGCGGCTCGCTGTACGGGGAACGCTCGACATCCCGCTCGAACATCTGGACGAGCTCGCCCTTGCCGGCCGACACCAGCACCAGGTCGTACGTACGGGAGAAGTAGTCGAGGTCGCCGACCGCCGCGCCGTGGATGACCAGCTGGCCGCCGCGCTGCGCGAAGGTCTCCATCCAGCCGGCCATCTTCACCCGCTGGTCGACCGACTGCGCGTACCCGTCGAGGTGCCCCAGCCAGTCGATCGCCCTCACCGCCGGACCCTCGCTCCAGGAACCCGGGGCCGCCACCGAGACGCCGAGTCCTTCGATCTTCGGGGCCTGGGACTCCCAGAAGTTCAGCTGGAGATCGCGCTCGTGCTGAAGTGCCGTGTGGAACATGCACTGCGTGGACATGACCCGGCCGGAGCGGATCTCGTCCGCCGTCCGGTTGGACATCAGGGTGACCTCGTACCCGTGCGACTGGAGTCCGAGGGCGATCTGGAGTCCGGACTGACCGGCTCCGACGACGAGTATCTTCCGCATCCGGGGCTGTTCTCCTACTCGGCTCTACTCGGGGGTTTCGTCCAGTGCGTGCCGGACCAGGGCCAACAGGGTCTCGATGGCCGAAATCCGACGCCGCGCATCCATGATCATGACAGGTATGTGCGCGGGCACGGTCAGGGCCTCTCGGACGTCCTCCGGCTCGAACAGCTCGCTGTCGTCGAAGTGGTTGACCGCGACGACGTACGGCAGCCCGCAGCTCTCGAAGTAGTCCAGCGCCGGGAAGCAGTCCTTCAGGCGCCGGGTGTCGGCCAGGACGACCGCGCCGATCGCGCCGCGCACCAGGTCGTCCCACATGAACCAGAACCGCTGCTGGCCCGGCGTGCCGAACAGGTAGAGCACCAGGTCGTCGTCGAGCGTGATGCGGCCGTAGTCCATGGCCACGGTGGTGGTCATCTTGCCCGGCGTCGAGGTGAGGTCGTCGGTCTCCTCGCTCGCCTCGGTCATCAGCGCCTCGGTCTGCAGGGGCGTGATCTCCGAGACGGCGCTGACCAGCGTGGTCTTGCCCACGCCGAAGCCGCCCGCCACCACTATCTTCGTGGCGACGGGGGCCCGGGTCCGGTCCGTCTGCCAGGGCTGTTCGGGCTCCTCGTCGACGAGGAGCGGGGAGACACCGCGAGCGGCGTCAGAGACGACGGAGTCCACTCAGCACCCTTTCCAGCAGCGCGCGTTCCGGCCGGCCCGTGCCATGGCCGGTTCCGGTGCCGTACACACGGATCTTTCCCTGGTCCGCGAGGTCGCTGACGAGCACCCGGACCACGCCGAGCGGCATCTTCAGCAGCGCGGCGATCTCGGCCACCGTGCGCATACGGCGGCACAGTTCGACGATGGCCCGCATCTCCGGCATCACCCGGGTGGAGAGCGAACCGTTCGTGAGCTCCTTGCGCTCTTCACCGGCCTCCAGCGCGGCCGTGCTGCCGACGAACGTCTCGACGAGGAGGACGTGGCCGAAACGGGTGCGGCCGCCGGTGAGCGAGTAGGGGCGTACGCGGGCGGGCTTGCGGTCGCCGCCGCGGACGGGGAGCTGGGGCCTGCTGTGCGGGGCGTTGCTCATCGGGTACTCCCTGCCGACGCGGTCTCGACGGACTTCCGTAGCTCGCTGCGGAGTTCGGGGGTGAGCACGTGGCCGGCCCGGCCGACGAAGAGCGCCATGTGGTACGCCACGACGCTCATGTCACAGTCGGCGGAGCCGTGCACGCCGAGCAGTGAGCCGTCGCTGATGGACATCACGAACAGGCTGCCCTCGTCCATCGCGACCATCGTGTGCTTCACGCCGCCGAACTGCATCAGCTTGGCGGCGCCGACGGTGAGGCTGCCGATGCCGGAGACGATGGTGGCCAGGTCGGCGGAGGAGCCGCGCGGGCCGGTGGGCTTGTCGGGCCGGGCTTCTCGGGCCTCGGCGTTTCGGGCGTGGTCAGAGGAGAGCAGGAGCAATCCGTCGGAGGAGACCACCGCGACTGACTGGATGCCCGGCACCTCCTCGACCAGATTCGTCAACAACCAGTGCAGGTTGCGGGCTTCACTGCTCAGTCCGAAGGTACTGGGCGCGGTCAACTGCTTGCCTCCTCGGCTGTGCCCCCCGTGGCTGCTTCGGATTGTGCTGTCGGGGCCGTGTGCTGGCCCGTCTGTTCGGCGATCTCTGCCTGTACCTCGCGGTGGCCCGCCTCCGCTCCCCTGCGGAATCCGCCGAGTCTCCTGCGGAGGGCTTCGGCGTCCACGGTGCCGGTTCGCTGGCGCGGGGCCTGGGCGGGGGCGGTGATCTTCGGGGTGCGTTTGGGCAGGCCCTTGTCGGTGAGGGGGTCCTCGTCCGGGGTGCGGGTGTGTTCCGCCTCGGCTTCGCCTTCGGCGGGGTTCTCGTTCCCACCCGCACCACCCGTGCGGCCATCGTCGCCGACTGCGGGTGGCCCCAGCGGAGCGTCCTCACCGTCGGCGGCCGCGGGTCGTCCGTCGATGCCATGTTCGCGGGCCGCGGGCTCGGCGGCGAACTCCGCGGTCGCGGGCTCGGTGGCCACCGGCCCACCGAACGTCGGCCCACCGGGCGGCGACGCGGCGAGCCCTGGCGTCGCGGGCTCGGCGGCGAACTCCGCGGTCGTCGGCTCTGGGACCACCGGCCCCGCGGCAACCGACCCGCCGGCGGCCGGCTCGTCCGGTGCCGGCTCGGGGGTCGGCTGTGGCGGGAGGAGGAGTTCCATCGTGGTTTCGGCAGGGTGTTCGCGTTCCTGCTCGGGGGCGGGGGGTGTTGATCGGTTCTGGGACGTTTCCCGTACGGCCTGTTCCGCGAGTTCCACCAAGGGGTCGGTGGGCTTGGTGCGGCCGTGCAGGACGTTGGAGTTGGCCTCCGCGTCGGCGCCGGGGAGGGAGAAGGCGGGGGCGCCGGCCGGGGGACGTGTGTCCGAGGGGACCGCGGACGCGGGTGCGCCGGCCAGCAGGCCCTTGGGCAGGACCGCGACCGAGGCGACGCCGCCCTGCTTCTGCTCGCGGAGCTGGACGCGGACGCCGTGGCGGTGGGCGAGGCGGGCGACGACGTAGAGGCCGAGGCCCAGGCCGTCGTCACCCTCCTGGTCGTAGGAGTTCTCTGGGTCGAAGTCGGCAAGGCGGGAGTTGAGGCGGGTCAGGCGATCGCTCGTCATCCCGATGCCCTCGTCCTGGACCGACAGCATGACCTCGCCGCTCTCCAGCAGCCAGCCGGAGACCTCGACGGGCAGGTCGGGCGGGGAGAACGACGTCGCGTTCTCCATCAGCTCGGCCAGGAGGTGGGAGAGGTCGTCCGCGGCGAAGCCCGCCACGTGCGCGTGCGGCGGGAGCGCCGCGATGCGTACGCGCTCGTAGCGCTCGATCTCGCTGACCGCGGCCCGTACGACGTCGACCAGCGGGACCGGTCCCGCGTGCTGCTGGACATGCTCGGTGCCCGCCAGGACGAGGAGGTTCTCGCTGTGCCGGCGCATGACGGTGGCGAAGTGGTCGAGCTTGAAGAGCGTGGCGAGGCGCTCGGGGTCCTGCTCGCGCTCCTCCAGGCCCTCGATGACCGCGAGTTGGCGCTCGACCAGGCCGAGGGTGCGCAGGGCGAGGTTGACGAAGGTGTTGCCGATGCTGCCGCGCAGCCGCTCCAGCTGGGCGGCGGACTCGGCGAGTTCGGCGCGCAGCCCCTCGCGGGCGTCCGCCATCTTCTGGCGCTGGCCGACGAGGTGCTTGCGGTCGGACTCCAGGGTGGTGACGCGCTCGTGGAGGCCGAGGGCGTGCGCGTGCAGGGCGTTGACGGAGTCGACGACCTGGGCGAACTCGTCCTTGCGGCCGGTGAACTTGACCGGCTCCTCGACCGCCGGGTCCTCGGCGCGGGCGAGCCGGGCGGAGCCGAGGCGCAGGACGGCGAGGGGCCGGGTGAGGCTGCGGGCCATGCCGGTGGCGACGCCGACGGCGAGCAGCATCAGGGCGCCGAGGATCGCGATCCGGATCTCCAGCGCGGTGACGTCGTCGTCGCGCAGCTGCTCCAGGTCCTTGGTGCGGCGGTCGTACAGAGCGGACTCAACACCGCGCATCAGGTCGACGCGGGCGGACAGGGCTGCCTCGGCGCGCTTGGTGTCCGTGGCCAGGTCACGGTCGGAGAGCGCGGGCTGGTCAGTGAGAGCGGCGAGATACCGGTCGGCGGTGTTGACCTCGGGGCCGGTGACCGTGGAGTCGTACGACGTGCGGGCCGTCTTGGGCGCGGTGTCGTGGAAGTCGGCGAGGGCGGCGTCGGAGCGCAGCCGGGCCTGCTGGGCGGCGGCACTGAGGGCGGCGCGCTGCTTGGCGTCCGCGTCCGTGGAGGTCTTCTGGGTGCTCGCGATGCCGGTGATCGGGTCGACGACCGTCTCGGTGGTGGTCGGCACGCTCAGCGCGGCGAGCAGCAGCCCCCGGGTGGCGGCGGCCTGCTGGACGGCGGAGTCCAGCTCGGCGAGCGCGTGGGCGCCGGCGCCCGCGCGGGGCGGCATCTGCTCGGCCAGGCTCTCGGCGAGCCGGTGGAGTTCGGTGATGGTGGCCGAGTACGCGGTGTGCGCCTCCAGCGCGTCGCTCTTGCCGGTGAGCGCGCTCCTGCGTACGGCGGCGATGGCGTCGAGGTCGTCACGCAGCGAGGCGGGGGCGTCGGGGTCGGCACGCAGTTCCTCGACCTGCCGGTCGACGCGGACGCTGCGCTGCTCGCTGGGCGCCTTGGACTTGGGACGGCCGGCGGCGACGTACGACGTGACCTCGTCGCGCTCGTCGGCGAGGGAGTGGGCGAGCGTGAGCGCGTTCTCCGTCTGCTCGGCGAGGGTCACCAGTCCCTGGGAGTCGTGCAGTTGCCCGGAGGCGGTGACGATCGAGGGGACGCCGGCGCCCGCGATGGCGGCGGCCACGACGGCCACGGCGACGATCAGCCGGTTCCGTACGTGCGTCGGGCGCCCCCTGCCCGCGGGTGCGGCATCGCCTGTGGTGCCGGTCGAGGCGCCGGGAGTGGGCTGCGTGCCCCCTGCGGAGGCCGTCTGCTTGCCTGAGCGACGAGGCCGCGTCTTCTGCACCGGTGCTCGCATTCCTGACTCGTGATACCCATGGGTCCGGATGACGCTCCGTCAACTACCGCCGACCTCGCGTACACCCCTCCCCCAAGCTCTCGACGTTGCTCGAGCAGGGGGTGTCCTCACCGGTCCCCGACCCTCCCAGTGCCGGTGGGCGACGGCCGCGCATCACCTGACCCGCCACCCGAAGGAGTGAACCCCGGAGGGGAGTTGGCGGGCAAGTTCCTCGGGCGCGTGCACTCGCCTTGTACGGCAGGCCGGTTGGACGTCTGCGGCGGGCGGTGGCAGTATTCGCCGCCACGCCTTCCCGGAGCGCTCCATTCCACCCCAAATCCGACGTCTGACCTGCGAGACCTCGCCCATTCGGCAGTCGATGCGACCCCTTCATGGACCTTGTGAAGGGCTCGTGCAGACTGGCCGAATGCGAACAGAGCTTGTTTCGGAGCCCGGCGATCCGGCCCGCCCCAACGAGGACTTCGCGAGTGTCGGCCTTCCCGCCTCGGGACAGGGCGGCGTACTGGTGGTCCTGGACGGAGTGACCCCACCGCGGGGTGAGACGGGCTGTCTGCATTCGGTCCCCTGGTTCACCGGGCGGCTCGGCGGAGCCCTGACCGAACTGACCGTTTCACTCCCCGATGTTCCTCTCACCGAGGCGCTGAGCCGGGCAATCACACGTACCGCTGACGCACACACCCAAACCTGTGACCTTTCTCACCCACGCACCCCACAGGCCACGGCGGTTCTGGCCCGCTGGTCGCCGGAGACGGTCGAGTACCTGATCCTCTCCGACTCGGCCCTCCTGCTGGAAGCGCCCGACGGCACCATCACCCCCTGCCTCGACGACCGTCTGGCCCGCCTCCCCCGTGCCTCGCTGGCCACGGACGCCCTGATCGACGCCCACATCCGCAACAAGGAGGGTGGCTTCTTCACGGCGGCCGCGGAGCCGTCGGTGGCGGCGCGGGCGGTGACAGGGGTGCTGCCGCGCGGCGAGGTCCGGGCCCTTGCGGCGCTGACGGACGGGGCGACGCGCTGGGTGGAGAAGTTCCGGGAGGGCGACTGGGGGGACTGCTTCACCTTCGTACGGAAGGAAGGGGCGCAGGGGCTGGTGGACCGTGTGCGGGCGCTGGAACGGGCGGACACGGAGGAGCGGACGTATCTGGGGCGGAGCAAGACGCACGACGACGCGACGGTGGTGTACGTGCAGTGGTGAGCGGGCGGGGATCTCACCCTCGCTCACCCCAGACTGCTCGGGCGGTCGGCACGCCCTGCCGGGGATCTCACCCACGCTCGCCCCGGACGGTCGGACGGTCCGCACGCCCCGGTCGCCCCGGACTGCTCGGACTGCTCGGACTGCTCGGACGGTCCGCACGCCCTGGACGGCCCCGACGCCCCGGACTGCTCGGACGGCTCGGGCGTCCCGCACGGTCCGGGCGGCTCGGGCGGCTCGGGCGGCTCGGGCGGCCGGATCGTCGGGCGCCCCGGACCGTCATGCGGTCCGCGGGCCTGCGCCCAGGTCCCTTCGGCGGGCCCTACTTCTCCATGCCCCGGTTCAACTGGTTCAGCAGCCGGCCGAGTTCGGCGACCTCGCGCGGGTCCCAGTGGGAGAGCTGCTCGACATAGCGCGCCCGCCGCGCCTCACGCACCTTGGCGACCCGGCCCCGCCCCTCCTCCGTGAGGTGCACCAGCCACGCCCGTCCGTCGGCGGGATCGGGCTCGCGGGCGACCAGGCCCAGGTCCTCCAGGGCACGCAGCTGGCGGGACATGGTGGCCTTGCCGACGCCGATGTAGGCGGCGAGTTCGGTGGCCCGCAGCCGCCCGGACTCGTCCAGCCGCACCAGCAGCCCGTACGCCGCCGACTCCAGGTCGGGATGGACCTCACGGGCCATCTCGCCCTGCTTGGCCCGGGCGCGCCGGAACAGAACGGTCAGCTCCCGTTCCAGATCGAGGAACTCGGGACGGCCCGGACCACCGCCGGACGCCCCCTCCAAGGGGGCACCCGCCGACTGTCCCTGCCGCTCGTCCCCGTCTCCGTCTTCCCGCACGTCAGCCCCTGCCTCGAATTTCCCGGTCCTGAAAGTTTCCGCCGACCGCCGTCGTCGCCGCAGCTCCGTCAGTATTTCGCAGGCTTGGACCAACGGCAGCCTTCGGACCCCCTTCCACCTGCTCTTCTGGCTCCCTGGCGTCTCTGCCGAGACCTGGCTGGCATGCCCACGCCAGACATGACCCAGACTGCGGCCGATCACGGATCCATGTGAGTTCCCCACCGAGCGTCACCGAGCCTTCGGAGGCACGCTATGCCCGTGCACAGACCCGAACCGCTCCGCTCCCGGCACACCCCTGTCGCCGGGCTACTGCTCGCAGCCGTCCTGACCCTGACCCTCCTCGTACTGACCACCCGGCCCGCCTCCGCGTCCGCCGACGATCCCCCGCCCCGCGGCTCCGCCCACATGGGCATGGGCGTCCTCACCCATGACGGCACGGACGGTGAACCCGTCGCTGACCTGGCCGCTCAGACGGAAGGCGTGGACGTCTCCAGCCACCAGGGCAACGTCGCCTGGTCGACCCTGTGGGGCAGCGGGGTGAAGTGGGCCTATGTGAAGGCCACCGAGGGGACCTACTACACCAACCCCTACTTCACCCAGCAGTACACGGGCTCCTACGACGTCGGCATGATCCGCGGGGCCTACCACTTCGCCACCCCGGACACCACCAATGGCGCAACCCAGGCCAACTATTTCGTCAACCACGGCGGCGGCTGGTCACGCGACGGCAAGACGCTGCCCGGCGCCCTCGACATCGAGTGGAACCCGTACGGCGACGCCTGCTACGGCAAGACCCCAGCCGCGATGGTCACCTGGATCCGTGACTTCCTGAACCAGTACAAGGCCCGCACGGGCCGCGCCCCCGTCATCTACACGGCGACGAACTGGTGGAAGCAGTGCACCGGCAACTACAGCGGCTTCGCCACCGCCAACCCGCTGTGGGTCGCCCGGTACGCCGCCGAGGTGGGGGAACTCCCGGCGGGCTGGGACTACTACACGATGTGGCAGTACACGTCCTCCGGACCGACCGTCGGCGACCACAACCGGTTCAACGGGGCGCTGGACCGGTTGAAGGCATTGGCCAACGGCTGATTCCTCTCGCGGCGAAGGCCCGGGCCTCCCTCACGGGACCCGGGCCCTGCCGTCCGACCGCGTCCGTCACGCCGCGACCGGAACCTCCGGCGCCGCGCCGTTGGTGGCCGGCGACAGCGCCAGCTCCAGGACCTGGCGGACGTCGGTGACGGCGTGGACGTCGAGCTTGTCCAGCACCTCGGCCGGGACGTCGTCCAGGTCGGGCTCGTTGCGCTTGGGAATGACGACGGTGGTGACGCCCGCCCGGTGGGCCGCCAGCAGCTTCTGCTTCACGCCGCCGATGGGCAGCACCCGGCCGGTCAGCGAGACCTCGCCGGTCATCGCCACGTCCGTACGGACCAGGCGGCCCGACAGCAGCGACGCCAGCGCCGTCGTCATCGTGACTCCCGCGCTCGGACCGTCCTTCGGCACCGCGCCCGCCGGGAAGTGGATGTGCACGCCCCGGTCCTTCAGGTCGGCGACGGGCAACTCCAGTTCGGCGCCGTGCGAGCGCAGGAAGGACAGGGCGATCTGTGCGCTCTCCTTCATCACGTCACCCAGTTGGCCGGTCAGGGTCAGGCCCGCCGCGCCCGTCTCCGGGTCGGCCAGCGACGCCTCGACGTACAGGACGTCACCACCCGCGCCGGTCACCGCGAGGCCGGTCGCCACGCCCGGGACCGCTGTACGCCGCTCGGCCGGGTCCTGCGCCGACTCGGGCACGTGGTGCGGTCGGCCGATCAGTGCGCGCAGGTCGCCGTCGCCGATCGTGAACGGCAGTTCCCGCTCGCCCAGTTCGTGCTGGGCCGCGACCTTGCGCAGGAGCCGTGCGATCGACCGCTCCAGGGTGCGCACGCCCGCCTCGCGGGTGTACTCGCCGGCGAGCTTGCGCAGCGCGCCCTCGTCGATCGCGACCTCGTCCGCCTTCAGTCCGGCCCGCTCCAGCTGACGCGGGAGCAGGTGGTCGCGGGCGATGACGACCTTCTCGTCCTCGGTGTAGCCGTCCAGGCGGACCAGCTCCATACGGTCGAGGAGGGCCTCCGGGATGGCTTCCAGGACGTTGGCGGTGGCGAGGAAGACGACGTCGGACAGGTCCAGTTCCACTTCCAGGTAGTGGTCGCGGAAGGTGTGGTTCTGCGCCGGGTCCAGGACCTCCAGCAGGGCCGCCGCCGGGTCGCCCCGGAAGTCGGAGCCCACCTTGTCGATCTCGTCGAGGAGGACGACCGGGTTCATCGAACCGGCCTCCTTGATCGCGCGCACGATCCGGCCGGGCAGCGCGCCGACGTAGGTACGGCGGTGGCCGCGGATCTCGGCCTCGTCGCGGACGCCGCCGAGGGCGACCCGGACGAACTTGCGCCCCATGGCGTGCGCCACGGACTCGCCCAGCGAGGTCTTGCCGACGCCGGGCGGGCCGACCAGCGCCAGCACGGCACCGCCGCGCCGGCCGCCGACGACACCGAGGCCCCGGTCGGTACGGCGCTTGCGCACCGCGAGGTACTCGGTGATGCGCTCCTTCACGTCCTCCAGACCGGCGTGCTCGGCGTCGAGGATCGCCTTGGCGCCCTGGATGTCGTACGCGTCCTCGGTCCGCTCGTTCCACGGCAGTTCGAGCACGGTGTCGAGCCAGGTCCGGATCCACGACCCCTCGGGCGACTGGTCGGAGGACCGCTCCAGCTTGTCGACCTCCTTGAGCGCCGCCTCCCGGACCTTCTCCGGCAGGTCGGCGGCCTCCACGCGGGCCCGGTAGTCGTCGGACTCCTCGCCGTCCTGTTCGCCGTTCAGCTCGCGCAGTTCCTTGCGGACGGCCTCCAGCTGACGGCGCAGCAGGAACTCGCGCTGCTGCTTGTCGACGCCCTCCTGGACGTCCTTGGCGATGGTCTCGGCGACGTCCTGCTCGGCGAGGTGGTCGCGCAGTTGCTGAGTGGCGAGCTTGAGGCGGGCTACCGGGTCGGCGGTCTCCAGCAGCTCGACCTTCTGCTCGGTGGTCAGGAAGGGCGAGTAACCGGAGTTGTCGGCGAGCTGGGACACGTCGTCGATGGCCTGAACCCGGTCGACCACCTGCCAGGCGCCGCGCTTGCGCAGCCAGGCGGTGGCGAGGGCCTTGTACTCCTTCACCAGTTCGGCGACCTGTCCGGGAAGCGGCTCGGGCACGCTCTCGTCGACCCGCGCGCCCTCGACCCACAGGGCCGCACCCGGCCCGGTCGTCCCGGCGCCGATCCGCACCCGACCGCGTCCCCGGATCAGGGCGCCGGGGTCGCCGTCGGCCAGCCGGCCGACCTGCTCGACGGTGCCGAGCACACCGGTGCTCGCGTACGTCCCGTCGATGCGCGGCACCAGCAGCACCCGTGGCTTCCCGGGCTGCGACCGGGCGGCCGCTTGGGCGGCCTCCACCGCGGCGCGTACATCGGCGTCGTTCAAGTCCAGCGGGACCACCATCCCGGGCAGCACGACCTCGTCGTCGAGGGGCAGCACGGGCAGGGTGAGCGGTGTGGACGTCGAAGCCATGATCTCCCCTTAGGCAGTCAAGTTGAGTTATGCCGACTCAATGCACAGGGAGGCTCGAATGTTCCCGGGCCCTCGTTCGCTGTGAGCGATCAGCTGCCGCAGCTGCGGTGACCTCGGGCTTTCCTGGTCAACGGTCACTGCGGTCCGATGCTTCCCGCCCGTCTGGCCGTGACCGACAAAGAGCCCTTCCCTACGAACGGGACTGCCGCTGCCGCGGATCGTCGGCGGAATTCCGCGCCCCGTCAGCGGCGCGCCCCTCGGCCTGCGCGGCGCCGAGCTGGACCGACTCAAGGACCAGCAGACGGCCCTGACCGGACGGGCCACCGAATTGGGCGTACGAGAGCCTGCGGGGCGGGGCGACTCGCCGAGCGACGGGACTGCGGCATCTACCGCGCGCCGGTCGCCGCCGACGTGCGGTCACCTCCGGCCGACCGGCCCCGACTTCGCGTGCGCGGCGTGCCAGCGCCTGACGGTCGGCCACATCCCGATCCCGATGGCCAGGGAGATGAGGTGACCCCAATTGGTCAGCGGGTCCGTGAGGTTCAGGAGGTCCTGGAGCAGCATCCCGCCGAACAGCGCCAGCACCGGCCGACGCAGCCACGGTCGCAGCAGCCCGGCCAGGGCGCCTGTGCTCGTGGCGACGCCGAAGCTGATGCCGTAGTCGAGGCGGTACAGCGAACTGTCGGAAAGGTGGCCGACCAGCACGGCGAGCCCCACGGGGACCTCGGTCGCGAGGGTGGCCAGGGCGTGCCCGGTCAGGAAGACAAGGGCTGTGCGCACGCCGCCGATCCGTCGTTCCAGCGCGGTCAGCACCAGCAGGAAGCCGAGGGTGTACGGCCCCAGGAAGCCGCCCGCGACCCACAGGGCGCTGGCGAGGAGCACCAGCACGGGCGTCCGCACGAGGTGCGCGACATCGGTGCTGGAGCCCTGGTGCAGGGCGTGGACGAGGTCGGGGTCGGCGTAGGTGGCGATCAGCGAGGTGACGGCGAGGACGGCGGCGTAGGCGAGGGTGAACGGGGCGCCGGTGGGGGTGGGGAGCAGGCGCCAGGGGCGGAACGGACGGGCGCGCGGCACCGCGGTCCCGGCAGGAGCCGGCATCGCGGGCGGCGGCATCGCGGGCAACGCGCTCACGGCGGTGGCCGGCCCGCGCTGGCGGGGCATCCCGTCCAGCAGCTCCGCCACCTCGGGCTCGGGAAACGAGCCCGTCACGCCCCCGACCGCAGTCCGTTCCAAGGTGAGGCGCTCCTTCCGTTTCCCCCACCCTCGGACCACAGATCATCCATGTCTGTGATCTGCGCCACAGAACAGCAGATTCTCAGCAACCTCTCAACAAGTTCTCGCGTCTCACCAGTTCACGCATTCGAAGGTAATTCCCGCAGGGACTCCGGCCGGACCTGCCAGGATGGCCGGATGCCCACTTCGTACGACATCCCCGAAGTCCTGGAACGTCGCGAGGGGCCGCACGGCGAGATCGTGCTGCGGCGGCACGGTGAACTGCTCCAGATCATCGCCAACGGCTGCTTCCTGATGGACACCTCCGACGGACGCTCGGAGCGGCTGCTGGTCGACGTGGCGCTCGGTGCGCTGGACGGACGGCCCGACCCGGAGGTGCTGATCGGCGGGCTCGGCGTCGGGTTCTCGCTCGCACACGCCGCCGCCGACCCGCGCCCGGGACGGATCGCAGTCGTGGAGCGCGAGCGCGCGATTATCGACTGGCATCTCGACGGCCCGTTGTCCGGCATCTCCGCGGCGGCTCTCGCCGATCCGCGCACCGAGATTCTGGAAACTGATCTCGTGGCCTACCTGCATGAGACTTCCGCCACGTATGACGCCCTGTGTCTCGACATCGACAACGGGCCCGACTGGACGGTCACCGAGGGCAACGACAGCCTGTACTCACCGGCCGGACTGGCGGGCTGCGCAGGGGCGTTGAGGCCCGGTGGCGTGCTTGCCGTATGGTCCGCCCAGCCCTCTCCGGAATTCGAAGAAACCTTGTGTAATGCCGGATTCCAACAGGTGCGTACCGAAGAGATCCCCGTTGCCCGGGGCGTTCCGGACGTCGTACACCTCGGCGTACGGCCTGGATAGCCGTGGCACGGTGACTCCCCGTACTCTGCTCACCTGACGCGGATCATTCAAGCGTCAATCGCAAGCATGCGCAGGCATAGCCAGATAGCGGGATCACCCCACGGATTCCGGAAAGCAACTTTGGGGCGGGCGATGGAGCAGACACACACCTCCCACAACGGCACGGCGGCGACCCCCGGCGCCCAGCGCCGGGTCCTCGTGGTCGAGGACGATCCGACCATCGTGGACGCCATCGCGGCCCGTCTGCGCGCCGAGGGCTTCCTCGTGCAGACCGCGGGCGACGGTCCGGCGGCGGTCGACACGGCGGAGGCCTGGCAGCCCGACCTGCTGATCCTCGACATCATGCTGCCGGGGTTCGACGGCCTTGAGGTCTGCCGCCGGGTGCAGGCCCAGCGGCCGGTGCCGGTGCTGATGCTGACCGCGCGCGACGACGAGACCGACATGCTGGTCGGGCTCGGCGTCGGCGCCGACGACTACATGACCAAGCCGTTCTCGATGCGGGAGCTGGCGGCACGCGTGCATGTGCTGCTGCGCCGCGTGGAGCGGGCCGCGCTGGCCGCCACGACCCCGCGGTCGGGCATCCTGCGCCTCGGCGAGCTGGAGATCGACCACGCGCAGCGGCGCGTACGGGTCCGCAGTGAGGACGTCCACCTCACGCCGACCGAGTTCGACCTCCTGGTGTGCCTGGCGAACACCCCGCGCGCGGTGCTCTCCCGGGAGCAGCTCCTCGCCGAGGTGTGGGACTGGGCGGACGCCTCCGGCACCCGCACGGTCGACAGCCACATCAAGGCGCTGCGCCGGAAGATCGGCGCCGAGCGGATCCGCACCGTGCACGGCGTGGGCTACGCCCTGGAGACCCCGACGCCATGAGCGACGGACCGGCCGCGCGGAGAGGCCCCGGGGAGCCCTGGGGCGGCGTACGTCCGTTCTCGATCAAGACCAAGCTGGGCGCGCTGGTCATCATCGCGGTGCTGATCACCACCGGCCTGTCGATGATCGCTGTGCGCACCCAGACGGAACTGCGCTTCATCACGGTCTTCTCGATGATCGCCACACTGCTCATTACGCAGTTCGTGGCACATTCGCTCACCGCGCCGCTGGACGAGATGAACGCGGTGGCCCGGTCCATCTCGCACGGCGACTACACCCGCCGGGTGCGCGACAACCGCCGGGACGAGCTGGGTGACCTCGCCGGGACGATCAACCTGATGGCCGACGAGCTGGAGGCCCAGGACCAGCAGCGCAAGGAGCTGGTGGCGAACGTCTCGCACGAGCTGCGCACCCCGATCGCGGGCCTGCGGGCGGTCCTGGAGAACGTCGTCGACGGCATCGCCGAGGCCGACCCCGAGACGATGCGCACCGCGCTGAAGCAGACCGAGCGCCTCGGCCGGCTCGTGGAGACGCTCCTGGACCTGTCCCGTCTGGACAACGGCGTCGTACCGCTGCGGCTGCGGCGCTTCGAGGTGTGGCCCTATCTGTCCGGGGTGCTGAAGGAGGCCAACATGGTTTCCTCGGCGCGCGGCGGCATGGCGTCGGGTTCCGGCAGTCACACCCGTACGGACGTCCATCTGCACCTCGACGTCTCCCCGCCGGAGCTGACCGCGCACGCCGACCCCGAGCGCATCCACCAGGTCGTCGCCAACCTCATCGACAACGCGATCAAGCACAGCCCGCCGCACGGCCGCGTGACGGTCAAGGCACGGCGCGGCGCGCATCCGGAGTCGCTGGTGCTGGAGGTCCTGGACGAGGGTCCGGGCATCCCGCGCTCGGACTGGCACCGGGTCTTCGAGCGGTTCAACCGGGGCGCGGTGAGCCGGCCGCACGGGCCGGGCAGCGACGGCGGTACGGGGCTGGGTCTTGCGATCGCGCGCTGGGCCGTCGATCTGCACGGCGGCCGGATCGGAGTGGCCGAATCCGATCGGGGTTGCCGGATTCTTGTCACGCTTCCAGGGCAGCCATCCGTACCAAGTTGACGTAAAGTTCGAAGCGGAGCGTCAAGATCCACGTCTGTCCCGGCTGACGGACACGTGTGATCAGGTACAGACCTGCGCCTTCGGCGTGCCAGGTCGTGATCACGCCTTCCCATCTGAGGTCATCCGAAGCGGAACCACGCTTGTTTCCCGCCATTTCCAGGCACGAAACACGCTTTCCGATGTGACTTACGCGACGATGACCTTGCTCAGCCTGACCTTCCCGGCCATGGGGGCGTAGCCTTAATTCCCGCTGTCCATCACCTTGTGAAGCGGAAGAGGGCGGTTGCCGCCGTGTCGCCACAGTCCCCCAGTAACTCGAGCATCTCGACCGACGCAGACCAAGCGGGGAAGAACCCCGCGGCCGCGTTCGGTCCGAACGAGTGGCTCGTCGACGAGATCTATCAGCAGTACCTCCAGGACCCCAATTCGGTGGACCGAGCCTGGTGGGACTTCTTCGCCGACTACAAGCCCGGGGCGGCCGCCGCCCCGGCTCCGGCGGGTACTGCGGCCGCGGGGGCCGCAGAGACCACCACCACGGCTCCGGCCGCTCCGGCTGCTCCGGCCGCCCCGTCGGTCCCCGCGCCGGCCCCCGCGGCCCCGAAGCCCGCGGCCGCGGCTCCCGCCGCCCCGGCGCCGGCCGCCGCGAAGCCCGCCGCGCCCGCTCCGGTCGCGAAGCCCGCTCAGCCGAAGAAGGCCGAGCCCGCCGCCGCCGGCGACGGTCCCGAGCTGGTGACGCTGCGCGGCCCCGCCGCCGCGGTCGCGAAGAACATGAACGCCTCGCTGGAAGTGCCCACGGCCACGTCCGTGCGCGCGGTCCCGGTGAAGCTGCTCTTCGACAACCGCATCGTCATCAACAACCACCTCAAGCGCGCCCGGGGCGGGAAGATCTCCTTCACGCACCTCATCGGGTACGCGATGGTGCAGGCCATCAAGGCCATGCCGTCGATGAACTACTCCTTCGCGGAGAAGGACGGCAAGCCGACCCTGGTCAAGCCGGAGCACATCAACTTCGGCCTCGCCATCGACCTGGTCAAGCCCAACGGCGACCGCCAGCTCGTGGTCGCGGGCATCAAGAAGGCCGAGACCCTGAACTTCTTCGAGTTCTGGCAGGCCTATGAGGACATCGTCCGCCGCGCCCGCGACGGCAAGCTCGGCATGGACGACTTCACCGGTGTGACGGTCTCCCTGACCAACCCCGGCGGCCTCGGTACCGTGCACTCCGTGCCGCGGCTGATGCCCGGCCAGTCGGTGATCATGGGCGTCGGCTCCATGGACTACCCGGCGGAGTTCCAGGGCACCTCCCAGGACACCCTGAACAAGCTCGGCATCTCGAAGGTCATGACGCTCACGTCGACCTACGACCACCGGGTCATCCAGGGCGCCGCCTCCGGCGAGTTCCTGCGGATCGTCGCGAACCTCCTCCTCGGCGAGAACGGCTTCTACGACGACATCTTCGAGGCGCTGCGCATCCCCTACGAGCCGGTCCGCTGGCTCAAGGACATCGACGCCAGCCACGACGACGACGTCACCAAGGCCGCCCGCGTCTTCGAGCTGATCCACTCCTACCGGGTCCGCGGCCACGTCATGGCCGACACCGACCCGCTGGAGTACCAGCAGCGCAAGCACCCCGACCTGGACATCACCGAGCACGGCCTCACCCTGTGGGACCTGGAGCGCGAGTTCGCCGTCGGCGGCTTCGCCGGCAAGTCCCTGATGAAGCTGCGGGACATCCTCGGTGTGCTGCGCGACTCGTACTGCCGCACCACCGGCGTCGAGTTCATGCACATCCAGGACCCGAAGCAGCGCCGGTGGATCCAGGACCGCATCGAGCGCGCGCACTCCAAGCCGGAGCGCGAGGAGCAGCTGCGCATCCTGCGCCGGCTGAACGCCGCGGAGGCCTTCGAGACCTTCCTGCAGACGAAGTACGTCGGCCAGAAGCGCTTCTCCCTGGAGGGCGGCGAGTCCGTCATCCCGCTGCTGGACGCGGTCATCGACAGCGCCGCCGAGTCCCGGCTGGACGAGGTCGTCATCGGCATGGCCCACCGCGGCCGGCTGAACGTCCTCGCCAACATCGTCGGCAAGTCGTACGCCCAGATCTTCCGCGAGTTCGAGGGCAACCTCGACCCGAAGTCGATGCACGGCTCCGGTGACGTGAAGTACCACCTGGGCGCCGAGGGCACCTTCACCGGCCTCGACGGCGAGCAGATCAAGGTCTCCCTGGTCGCGAACCCCTCGCACCTGGAGGCGGTGGACCCGGTCCTGGAGGGCGTCGCCCGCGCCAAGCAGGACATCATCAACAAGGGCGGCACGGACTTCACGGTCCTGCCGGTGGCGATCCACGGCGACGCGGCCTTCGCGGGCCAGGGCGTGGTGGCCGAGACCCTGAACATGTCGCAGCTGCGCGGCTACCGCACCGGCGGCACGGTCCACATCGTCATCAACAACCAGGTCGGCTTCACTGCGGCTCCCGAGTCGTCCCGCTCCTCCATGTACGCCACCGACGTGGCCCGCATGATCGAGGCGCCGATCTTCCACGTGAACGGCGACGACCCCGAGGCGGTCGTTCGCGTTGCCCGTCTGGCCTTCGAGTTCCGCCAGGCGTTCAACAAGGACGTCGTGATCGACCTCATCTGCTACCGCCGCCGCGGTCACAACGAGTCGGACAACCCGGCCTTCACCCAGCCGCTGATGTACGACCTCATCGACAAGAAGCGCTCGGTGCGCAAGCTCTACACCGAGTCCCTCATCGGTCGCGGCGACATCACCCTGGAAGAGGCCGAGCAGGCGCTTCAGGACTACCAGGGGCAGCTGGAGAAGGTCTTCACGGAGGTCCGCGAGGCCACCTCGCAGCCGGCCGCCGCGGAGCCCTCGGACCCGCAGGCCGAGTTCCCGGTCGCCGTGAACACCGCGGTGACCTCGGAGACCGTCAAGCGGATCGCCGAGTCCCAGGTCAACATCCCCGACCACGTCACCGTCCACCCGCGTCTGCTGCCCCAGCTCCAGCGCCGGGCGTCCATGGTCGAGGACGGCACCATCGACTGGGGCATGGGCGAGACCCTCGCGGTCGGCTCCCTCCTCCTTGAGGGCGTCCCGGTCCGTCTGGCCGGCCAGGACTCGCAGCGCGGCACCTTCGGTCAGCGTCACGCGGTGATCATCGACAACAGGACAGGCGAGGAGTACACGCCGCTGCAGTACCTCTCCGAGGACCAGTCGCGGCTGAACGTGTACAACTCGCTGCTGTCCGAGTACGCCGCGATGGGCTTCGAGTACGGCTACTCGCTGGCCCGTCCGGACGCGCTCGTGATGTGGGAGGCGCAGTTCGGCGACTTCGTCAACGGCGCCCAGACGGTCGTGGACGAGTTCATCTCCTCGGCCGAGCAGAAGTGGGCGCAGACCTCCGGCGTCGTCCTGCTCCTGCCGCACGGTTACGAGGGCCAGGGCCCGGACCACTCCTCGGCCCGCCCGGAGCGGTTCCTGCAGCTCTGCGCGCAGAACAACATGACGGTCGCGATGCCGACCTCGCCGTCGAACTACTTCCACCTCCTGCGGTGGCAGGTACACAACCCGCACCACAAGCCGCTGGTCGTCTTCACCCCGAAGTCGATGCTGCGTCTGAAGGCCGCGGCCTCGACGGCGGACGAGTTCACGACCGGGCAGTTCCAGCCGGTCATCGGCGACTCCTCGGTCGACCCGGCCGCGGTCAAGAAGGTCGTCTTCTGCGCCGGCAAGGTCTACTACGACCTGGACGCCGAGCGGAAGAAGCGCGGCGTCACGGACACGGCGATCATCCGCATCGAGCGCCTGTACCCGCTGCCGGGTGCCGAGCTCCAGGCCGAGATCGCCAAGTACCCGAACGCCGAGAAGTACCTGTGGGCCCAGGAGGAGCCGGCGAACCAGGGTGCCTGGCCGTTCATCGCGCTCAACCTGATCGACCACCTGGACCTGGCGGTCGGCGCCGAGGTCCCGCACGGCGAGCGCCTGCGCCGGATCTCCCGTCCGCACGGGTCGTCCCCGGCCGTCGGTTCCGCCAAGCGGCACCAGGCCGAGCAGGAGCAGCTGGTGCGTGAGGTGTTCGAGGCGTAGGCCTCCGGCGGTTCAGCCGAATCTCAGGGCCCGGTGCCGAGTTCTTGCTCGGCACCGGGCCCTTTCGCCTGCCCTGGGGGCGCAGTTCCTCGCGCCCCCAGGGGAACAGGGGTGCCGTTGGCTGATCGGATCCGGTCAGATCGGTTGCGGCTCGAAGTCCCAGTACGGGCGCTGCCGTTCGAGGATGTGGCGGGTCTGCGGGTGGTCGGCGCCGAGCCGTGAGGTCAGGCGGGCCACGGTGTCCCGGTGCAGCGCCTCGGACTCCTCCCGCTCGCCCAGCTCGGCCAGGTCCAGTGCGAGACCGGCCCGCAGGCTGATGGTGAGCACATGCGCGTCGCCCAGGACCCGCGCGGAACGGTCGGCGGTCTCCCGGCCCAGCGCCGCAGCGGCCTCGATCTCTCCTACGCCGGCGAGGGCGGCGACCTCGTTCTTGGCGCAGCCGATGGCCCACGGGTGGTCCCGGCCCACCGCCCGCCGCATCTGGGCCGTGGTCTGCCGGGACAGCGCCAGCGCGGCCCGGTACTCGCCCATGTCCCGCATGACGGTGGCGACGTTGTCCCGCGCGCCGATCGCGTACGGGTGGCGCTCGCCCAGTTGGGCGGCGTACTGGGTGGCGGTGGCCTCGGCCAGGCCTCTGGCCTCCTCCGTGAGCTCCAGGTCGCGCAGGAGCATCGCGTAGTCGCAGGACGCCATCAGCGTCTCGGGGTGCATGGGGCCACGGCGGCGGATCAGCTTCTCGCGGACGCCGCGCAGCATGGCGTGCGCGAACTGGAGGTCTCCGACGCGGCGGGCACACAGGGCGAGGTTGTGCTCGGCGAGCAGGGTCTGGCTGTGGGTGCGGTCCAGGACCTGGCTGTGGACCCGGGAGTTGTGGCCCTGGATGGTCAGCGCCTCGCGGTAGCTGCCGAGCAGCCGCAGCATCCAGGCGGTGCGCAGCGAGGAGTTGAGGGTGAGGGCGTCACGTTCGCCGAGCAGGTCGAGACGGGCCTCGTAGATCTTGCGGTGCAGGGCCAGGGACTCGGTGTAGTGGCCCTGGAGGCCGAGGGCCACGGCGAGGTTGCTGCGGATGGCGAGGGTGCGCGGCACCTGCTCGTCGCCGAGTTCGGCCGCGGCGCTCGCGGCGGCCTCGTCGAACAGGGCGCGGGCCTCCGGGTAGCGGCCGAGCGCCATGAGGGTGCCCCCGAGACCGTCCTTGGCGCGGATCACCTCGATCGGCCGGACGCCGTCGGAGCGTTCGAGCCGGCCGAGGATCTCGCGCCCGACGGTCTCCGCCTCCGCGTACCTGCCCAGCCTGCGCAGCATGTTGGCGAGCTGGTGGACGGCGATGAGCACCGAGCGGTCGGTGTCGCCGGAGGTGCCCCGCCAGTGCTCCACGGCCTGCCGGCTGAGCCACCAGCCGTCGTGGTACTCGCCGCGCATCCGCAGGTACTCGATGCAGTTGAGGACCAGTTCGCGTGCGTCGTCGTCCGCCGACTCCAGGGCCCCGGAGGGTTCCAGGTGCGGGATGAGGGCGGCGTACCGGGCCCAGTTGCCGGCCGAGGAGGAGTCGCGGGGGTCGGCGGAGACGAGGACCTTGCGGGCGGCGGCCGAGTAGCGCTGGGCGTCGGCGGGTGACTGGATGGACCGTACGAAGCGGTGGAAGAGGCGGTGCATGCGCAGGGTGCCGACGGTCTGGGTGTCCATGCGCGGCCCGGCTTCGTACTCGATCCGCATGGAGGTGATCTCGGACAGCCGGCGCAGCGCGGTGTTCCAGCTGCTGGGCTCGGCGATCAGCTCGTCCAGTTCGGCGGGCAGGTCGCCGTGCCGTGCGGTCTGGAGCAGTCGTACCGGCACCACGTCGTGGGAGAAGCAGACCAGCAGGTTGAGCAGCTGCCAGGCGGATTCCGAGCCGTCGCGCAGGGTGTTGACGAGTTTCGCCCAGGCCACCTCGAAGCTCTCCGGGTACTGGCCGGAGGCCATGACGCCGAAGCGGTCCGGACGGCCGTCGCGGATGTCCCGGATGTAGTCGTCGACCGGCACGGTCGGGTTGATGTCGAGCCAGGCGGCCGTCTGGTCGAGCAGCAGCGGCATGTCCTCCACGGCCTCGGCGAGCCGCTCGGCCTGCAGGTCGCTGAGGCGCTCGGTGCGGCGCCCGGCGAAGGCGACGCTCTCGCGGCGTTCGAAGACGGGTACGGCGATGTTCTCGGCGTGGGCGCCCCACTCGCTGCGGTGGGTGGTGACGAGGATGTGGCCGCGGCCTTCGGGCACCAGGTCGATCAGCCGCTCCGGGTCGCCGGCGCCGTCCAGGACGAGCAGCCAGGGCCGGGCGGTGCGGTCGAGTTCCCGGCGGACGGCGGTGATGGTGTTCGCGAGGTCGCCGGAGTCGCGCAGGTCCAGGGCGGCGGCGAGGTCGGCGAACTGCTGGCGGGCGGTGACGCGTTGGGCGGCGTTGATCCACCAGACGATGTCGTACTCGCCGGCGAACCGGTGGACGTACTCCAGGGCCAGCTGGGTCTTGCCGAAGCCGCCGGGGCCGAGCAGCGCCACGGCGGCTCCGGTGGGTCCGGCGGCGGAGAGGGCGCCGTAGACCTTCTCCAGCAGTTCGGTGCGGCCGACGAAGCGGAGGTTGCGGCGCGGGACGTGCCAGACGTCCGGCGGATCGTCGGGGAAGCGGGGGCCGCGGCGCAGGTCGACCAGGACGCCCGGGGCGGGTATGCCGGCGCACTCCAGGACCCGGCTGCGCGCCACCTCGGGGCGCAGTCCGCGCAGTTCGACGGGGGCGAGGGCGATGACGGCCTCGGGCATGGGCCGGGCGGTGATGCTGACGGCGGCGATCCGGTCCTGGTACGTCGGCAGGACCTGCCGCAGCGCCTCGGCCCAGGCCTCGAACCGCTCGTTGCCCAGCCGTTCGTGCCAGTCGTCGATCACGAGCAGGACGCGGCCCGGCGCGCTCAGCAGGCTGGTGAACGCCTCGGCGGTGGGCGGCCGGCGCAGCGGGTTCCACCTGATCAGCGTGGTGCCCCGTCCCGCGGCCCGGATCTGGTGGTCGATCCATTTGGCCCAGGACTCGCTCTGTCCGGCGAAGACCACCGTGACGTGTCCGAGTTCCGCCGCCATCTCGCCAGTTCCCCTCGACTGAACCTGGTCACGTCCGTGCACAGGTCATTCAATTGTGCGTCAAATCGGTGCCAGAGGTAATGAGTTGAGCATTGTTCCAGTCACCGAGCCGCGCGTGACGTCCGCTCGAGCCGGTGCGCGATGTGCCGGACGAGCCGCTCCAGATCGGCGCAGTAGACACTGGGGTGCCGGAACCCGGTCCCGGGAGCGTACCGGTGCACGTAGTTCCCGCCCCCGCACACCTTCCCCACGGGACAGCCCAGACACTCCTCGGCCAGTGCCCGCTCCCCCAGCTGGCGTGCGACGACGCCGGGATGGCGCAGTGCCCGGTCGAACGAGTGCCGGAAGACGTCGAGCCCGGTCTCCGAGGCTCCCTCGTACGCCGATCTGAGCGAGTCGACCTGCTCGACGGCCCCGTCCGTCTCCACCACGACGGCCGCCATCGGCGACAGCCCCACGGCCTCGGCGCGACTGGGAGAGCCGAGCAGGAGCCCGGCGATCTCCTGGAACAGCCGGATGCGCGTGCTGAGCCGCCCCTCGTCCCACCAGGCGTCGAAGACGGCGGCGAGCCAGTCGCCGTACGGCGTGGGGGTGGGGCGGTACCTGCCCGGGGGCCGGCTCGGGACGCCGGGGGGCGGCCGGTCCCAGTTGGCGTGCGGGAGGAGGAAGTCGACGCCGGGCGGGCGCAGGGCGAGGAGCGAGCGGTAGACGTCCAGGGGGTCGGCGGCGAGATCGATCGTGCAGAGGATTCCGGCGTACGACTCCGGTCGTGCCGAGAGCCGCTGTGCCGCCGCGCGGGCCGCGGGCCAGGCGGGGCGTCCGGCGCGGTCGACCCGGCGGGCGTTGTGCGCGGCGCGTCCGCCGTCGAGGCTGAGGCCGACCCGGATGCCGGCGTCGGCGAGGCGGTCGAGGGCGCCCGCCGTCAGCCGGGTGCCGTTGGTCTGGACGGTGGCGGTGACCCGGCACTCGACGGCCGCGCGTACCGCGTCGGCGTAGGCGAGGACGGGGTCGGGGCCGGTGAGGAGGGGTTCGCCGCCGTGGAGTTCGATACGGATGGCGTCGAGGCGGTGGCCGCGGACGTGCTCGGCGATCCGGTCCGCGGCGCGGCGCATGGTGCGCTCGGAGGTCCGGGCCGGCCGGTCGCGCCAGCCGTGGTCGGGGCCCTGGTAGAGGTAGCAGTAGGTGCAGTCGAGGTTGCACCGGCCGTGCACCTTCAGCACGAACTGCCGGAAGGGGACGGGCCGGTGGGCCGTGGTGTCGAGCAGGGCGTACGGCCAGGGCGGGTGCGGGTGGGTCGTCATGGCGCGTCTTCGTAGTGGGCGACGACCGGGGTGTCCCTTTCTCGGTCGCGGAGCTCGGCGAGGATCGCGGCCAGTACCGGGTGGTCGGTCTGGTCGGGGGCTGCGATCTCCGGGAGGGGTATGTGGGTGTCGTCGGCGGGGAAGGTCACTCGGCGGCCGTTTCGGGGGACAGACGGGAGATGAGCGCACGAAGGAGACGGGTGCGGTCGCGGTCGTCCGTCAGGCCGAGGGCACGGTCGTAGTCGGTACGGGCCTCGTAGGCCCTGCCCATCGCCTTGCGTGCCCGGCCCCGCTCGGTGAGGGCGACGGCCACCAGCTCCACCTCGCCGGCCTCCTCGGCGATCTCTACGGCCTGGCTGAAGAAGTCGACGGCCTTGTGCAGGTCGGCGACGGCCGCGGTGCGGTCGTAGCGCAGCCGGGCCACGTTGCCGCGGTTGATCAGGCACTGGGCGAGCAGCCACGGGTGCTCTGAACCGCGGGCGGCCTCCGCGAACAGCCAGTCCGCCTCGTACAGGTCGGTCAGCACGCCGGTCATGAGGTAACGCCGGTAGTAGGCGCGTCCCAGGCTCCGGCGCAGCCACGGAAGCTCGGGGTCGTCGGGCAGGCACTCCTCGACCGCCTGGCGCAGATGGTCGACGCTCCTCGCGATGTCCTCGGGCTCTCCCGTGAGCCCGAACCGGACGTACAGCGCCCGGCCGAGGTCGGCCAGCGCCCGCGGCCGTCGCCGGTCGTCCTCACCCAGCAGCCGCACCGCCTGCTCCCATGCCTCCACGGCGCGGTTCAGCTCGATCAGCCCGCCGGTCTGGTCGTGACGGTCGCGGTATATCCGCCCGGCCCGCACCAGGCACTCGAATGTGAGTTCCGGGTCGTCGCCCGCGGCTCGCTCGGCCTGCTCCACGGCATACAGCAGCAGGCTCTCCTCGCGCTCGGTCGGCGCGACCTCCACGGCGGCGGCCACGTCCAGCCAGATCCGGCAGCGGTCGGCGGCCGGAAGGGCGGTCTCGTCCCGGACCGCCTCCATGAGGTCCTCGGCGGCGCTCGCGGCGGCATCGGCGGCGGCGTCGGCGACCGGC
Source organism: Streptomyces sp. NPDC028907 (assembly GCF_055564995.1). Classification (NCBI taxonomy): domain Bacteria; kingdom Bacillati; phylum Actinomycetota; class Actinomycetes; order Kitasatosporales; family Streptomycetaceae; genus Streptomyces; species Streptomyces sp. NPDC028907. Next base: position 298,923 of record NZ_JBVHVE010000008.1, on the reverse strand, counting down.
GCGTACCCCTCGTGCTCGCGGGCCAGGTCGAGCCAGAGCCGTCCACGGGCGACGAGGGCGGGCACGGAGCCGGACAGCTGGAACCACACGTCCGCCGCGTCGACGGCCCGATGCAGGTGCAGCACGCGCCAGTCCGGGGCGTAGGGCCCCACGTCCGTCAGTGACCGGCGTACGCCGGTCAGCGCCTCCGCGGCGGCGCTTCTACGGGCCTGTGCCGCCGGCTCCGTGTCCTCGTCGGCCACGACCGCGCCGAGGTCGAGGTCGGCCAGGTACAGCAGTACGTCCCGCGCCCGCTCCGCCGCCCGCCCCGGCTCGCCCCGGGCCCAGTCCCGCAGGCTCTCCGGGATTCCGTCGAACTCGACGCCGCTCCCCCGCACCTCCTGCGCCTGAGCCCAGTGCACCAGCCCGAGGACGAGCCGTCCGCGCATCGTGACGGCCTGGCCGTCGAGTGCCTCCCAGGCCTCCCGCAGGTCCTCGCCCACGCGCCGCACCCGCCACCGGGCGAGCAGTGCGTGGGCCAGCTCCTCGCCGGCGGTGACCCGTTCGCCACCCGAGCCCGCGACCACGACCGCCTGCCGTGCGTACTCCACCGCGGCGTCGAGTTCCCTGGTGAGCCCCTCGCCGGTGAACCGCGCCAGCGCCTGCCGGCCCAGATCGAGCAGTTCCGTCGCGCTCCGCCCGGCCGCCGTGGCGCCCGCCACCGCGGGCAGCCTCGTCCCCAGATCCCTGAGGACCTCGGCCGACACCTCGGCGAACGCCCGCAGCCCGGCGGGTTCCCGCTCGCCCGAGCCGGTGAGCCGCTCCGGGGCCGCGTCCGGCGGCACCGCGCCCCGCAGGAACGCTCCCGCGAGCGCGGGGAAGTTCCGCGCGCTGCGCCCGAACTTCCGTTCCACGTACTCGGAGCAGTGCTTGAACAGCAGCTCCACCTCGTCGACCGACAGCCGTGACCGCAGCTCGGTCGCCACCCCCGGCAGGAACTCGTAGCGGACGGCCCGAGGGTCGTCCGCGTCCTCCCGCCGCCGCAGCAGCCCGCTGAGCAGCACCTCGGACAGGACGTCCGGTCCGCTCCCGGCCAGCATGGCGTGCTGGACCAGCTGCATCACCGGCAGGTACAGCGGCACCGCGGACAGGTACACCGCGAGGCGGCGCGCCTCGGACGACGCCGGACGCCAGAAGGTACGGACGCGGTCCGCGCCGCTGCGTTCCTGCGCGGCCCGCACCGGCGCCGCGGACGCGGGGTGGTCGGCCCGCACCCAGCCGGCCGCGGCGGACAGCGACTGCCCCGTGTCGCCGGACACCAGCCGGGCCCAGCCCTCCACCGACTCCCGCCGCAGCGCGAGCACGGGCACGGGCAGCGCGCCGGAGGCCACCGGCTCCTTGTCGGGCCGGAACAGCAGCGATCCGGCCGGGCCTTCGCGCCGGTGCAACACCCCACGCCGGGCGGGCAGATGGGTGCGCAGCCACATCCGCTGCGGCAGCGGCTGCACGACGGCGACGGGCGCGGTCGTGGCCCAGCGGTGCAGCAGCCGCTGCACCTGTCCGCTGCGCCACATGGGCCCGGCGCAGTCGCTGAGGAGCAGGGTGACCCGGCGCCCGGTCGGGTCGCTGAGCTGCTCCGGCGCGTGCAGGGCGGCACCGGGCTCGGGGCCGGCCGCACAGCCGGGCCGGCCGCCGGGCCCCTCGTGCAGATAGCGCACCTGCACCTCGCGGAAGGCGCCGGCGCGGGCGCAGACCTGGCGCAGTTCGTCGAGGGCCTGCTGCCATACGACCGTCGAGGTGGAGACGTCCATCAGGAGCAGCAGCCGGGCCTCGCGGCGCCGGTCGGTGCGCAGGACGGGCAGGACGAGGCCGGACTCGGCGGCGCGCTCGGCGGTGGCGTGCTCGTCGAGGGTGCGCGGGACGGGGCGTACGGGCGCGCGATAGCGCTGGAGGGGCCGTAACCCCCGTTGCAGGGCGAGGGGTTCGGGCAGCGCGGGTGCAGCGGGGACGCGGACCGGGGTCATCCGGACGTCGGTGCCGTCGCCGCCCGGGCCGGGCGCGAACAGGCGGGCGCTGTCGGGCTGCCGCTCCTCGTCGTCCTCGGCGGGCGTGCCGAGGGGCCGGGGCGAGAGCGCGGGGAGCGTGCCGGGGCCGAGGGCCGGTTCCGGGCCGGGCGCGGGGGCCGGCTTCGCCCTGTCGGCGCGTTCCGGGGAGGCGGGCAGCCAGCGGGCCAGCCACAGGGCGTCCGCCAGTTCCTCGACGCCGGGCGGGATGCCCGCGTCCCGCATACGCGCGACCAGCGCCGTGAGCACGGGGCTCACGCCGTCGGCCGGGAGGTCGGGGGCGCGGGGCGTCATGGCTACCGGGGCCCTCGGTCGAGGGGCTGCATCAGCAGTTCCGAGATCTCCTCGCGGCGCCGGTCGGCGTCCCGGGCGGCGTGCTGGGCGAGGAAGATGGCGTTGAGCAGCTGGTCGGTGGGGCGCAGCGCGCCGTCCGCCTCGGACTGGGTGAACTGGTCGACGAGGTCGCGGTTGGCCTCGTAGGCGCCGTGTCCGAAGTGGGCCTGGACGAGGGCGGCGAGCCTTTCGTCGCGCGGCGCCTTGAGGTCGAGCGGGATGCAGCGGCGCAGCAGCGCGGCGGGGAACTCGCGCTCACGGTTGCTGGTCATGATGACGAACGGGAAGGCGTGGCACTGGACCTGACCGCCGGTCACAGTGACCCGGCGGCCGTCGTCGGTGAGGACCCGCACCGCGGGGTCCCGGTCGGCGATGCGCTCCAGCTCGGGGATGGCGAAGCGGCCCTCCTCCAGGACGTTCAGCAGGTCGTTCGGCAGGTCGATGTCGCTCTTGTCGAGCTCGTCGATGAGCAGCACCCGGGGTTTGTCGGCGGCGAGCAGCGCGGTGCCGAGCGGGCCGAGCTTGATGTACCGGCCGATGTCCTGGGCGCCTTCCTCGCCGGGCAGCTGGGCGTCCTGGAGGCGGCCGATGGCGTCGTAGGTGTAGAGGCCGTCGCGCAGTTCGCTGCGGCTGACGATCGGCCACTCCAGGACCCGGCCGAGGTCGAGCTCGTAGGCGACGGAGTGGGCGAGTGTCGACTTGCCGACACCGGGTTCGCCGGTGACGAGCAGCGGGCGCCTCAGATACAGGGCGGCGTTGACGAGTTCGAGGGCGTCGGGGTCCTGGACGGGCAGCGGGACGGTGCGCTCGCCGAGCCTGCGGTGGGTGGCGGAGTCGAGCTGCGGGACCTCGTAGTCGACGGGCGCGGCGTCGAACTTCCGCCAGGGCGGTGGTTCCGGCAGCGCGTCGATCCTGGCCGGATCCGGCTCCCCCACGCCCCGGTAGATGAACCACTCGCTCATGGTGCGCTCCTCGTCGACGGTCGGTGGTGGTCCACGTCCTGGCCGAAGGGAGCGTCGTGCGCCCGCAGCGGGCCCCTGGAAACATACCCGGAACCGCCGTGGTACACCTGAGATTTCGGCCAGGCTTCGGTGCAGTTCACAGCGGTGCGTCCACGGTCTCGGTCTCCTCGGCCGGGAGCGGACGGCGCGGGTCGTCGTAGAGCAGGGCGAGCGGTTCGGCCCAGGCGCTGTCGGGCCGTTGCTCGCTGATGTCCTGGCGTACGTGCCGCAGCCGGTCGGGGAGTTCGGCGAGCGAGCCGAGCGTTTCGAGGAACTTCTCCACGCGCGCGTGGAGGGTGTCGCACTCCGGCAGACAGGCGCCGCGCTCGGGGTGCGGGCCGATGTGCCAGAGCGCCACGGGGTGGCCGCTGCGCAGCGCGTGCTTCATGGCGACATTGCCGGTGCCCTGTCCGGCAGGGCGGCACATCACGGGGATGCGGTGGCGCTCGGCCGCGTGGTAGCCGGTGGCGTCCACGGCGCCCGGCGGGGGCATGCGCCAGCCCTCGAAGCGCCGGCCGACCGTGATGCCCTGCCAGCGGTCGAGCCAGAGGTTGTCCGGATATCCCCGGCGCTCGAGAGCGCGCAGCACGAGGCGACGGCGTGCGCCCAGGTGCCCGGGGTCGTTCAGCGCGGCGATGTCCGCGAACCGCCAGCGGTGCACGGCCGTGTCGAAGTGCTCGGCGGGCAGGCCGACTTCGAGCGGTACGGGGTGGCCCTCCCGGTCCTTGGACTCCAGCAGTCCGCCCAGCGGGACGCGCAGCGCCTGGACGAGTTCGTCGGGCCGGCAGCCGTGCACGGAGGGGTCCGCCTCGTGGAGTTCGGGCAGGCCGTCGCCGTCGTCGTACCAGATCTGCCAGAAGAACCGGACGGGCTGCGCGCTGATCACCGGGTCCAGCAGCAGGGCCACGACGGGGCCCTCGCCGGGACCGGGATAGGAGATCACCACGCGTTCCGGGCCGTGGTCCTCCCGAGGTGGCAGGAGTTCGTCGGGGAGGCTGACGTTGCGGGCCAGCGCGTGCAGGTCCTTGCGGGGGTCACGGCGCAGCCGCTTGGTGATCCAGTCGATGAGGGCGGGGTTCGCGGCGTCACGCGCGCGTGCGTGGGCCTCGACGAGCCTGAGGTAGCGCAGGAAGGTGAGCGGGTCGAGCGGAGTGGCGCCCGCGTAGAGCAGGCCGTGGCCGTCGCGCCAGGTCCGCAGCTCGGGTGTGGCACCGGGCCATTTGTTGCCGCTGCGCGCCTCTCTGGCGATGACCTGGACGGTGGGTTCGTCGGGCGGGGGCGGCAGTTCGGCCAGCAGGGCGAGCGCCTGGCGCCGGTCGCGGGGCGTCCAGGCGGCGCCCTGGCCGTCCGCCGGTCCGCCCTGGAGATCGACCCAGTTGTCCCCGCTCTCCGACACCGGCTCCTCGCCGTGCCAGCGGTCATGGGCGGCCATGACCGTGCGGTACGTCTCCCCGAAGCGGCGCAGCGCGGCGATGGCCACGGCCTTGCCGCCGTCCTTGTCCTTGCGCTTGGACTTGATCAGTCCTACGACGGCTCCCGACTCCGGGTCGAGCAGCGGGCCGCCGGACATCCCGGGCTGGAGATCGATGTCGGGCTTGATGATCAGCCCGTGGGTGTCCTCCTGGCCGTTGATCACGGCGTCCACCATGCGGAAGTGGGCCTCGGGCGGGCCCGGGTAGTAGCCGCAGGCCTTCAGGGCGCCGCAGTGGCGGGCGGCGCGGTCGGTGAGCCACACGCACTCGTGCGGGTGTTCGCCGGTCAGCCGGACCAGGGCCAGGTCCTCGGCCAGCGGGACCTTGGGGTTGCGCGGGTCGGTGATCAGCCATTCCCCGAGCCGGGCCTCGGCGTCGACGCCCTCGCCGCGCACCCGGAACACGACCGTGCGGTCCGCCGCGAGGTGCTGGCGCAGCACATGGGCGGCGGTCAGCACCCAGCCGGGCGCGACGAAGAAGCCGCTGCCCCACAGAGGGCCGTCCTTGCCGCCGGCCGGGAGCAGATGGACGGTGGCCGCCCTGACCAGCTCGAAGAGACGATCGTGCCGCTCACTCATGCGCCGACCGCTCTCCGGTCGCCCTCCTGCGCGCCACCGCGATCGAACTGCCAGGTGAGGGTGACCTCCAGGGATGCCTTGGCCTCCCCACGCGCGAGCACGGCGACCGCGAGGCCCTCCTTGGCGGTCAGCTCCACGCCGAAGGTGATGGAGGCCTCGTCCGGCCTGGCCGCCCGGGCCGCGTCGAGCACGGTGCCGCCGACGGCCTTGATCAGCTCCTGGAGCTGTTCGACCTTGGCGACGGCGGCCTCGGTGAAGCCGACGTCCTCCTGGTCGTCGTAGCCGTCGGCCGCGCCGATCCTGGCGGTGATCACCGTGCCGTCCGGCAGTTCGACATCCTGGATGTGACTCATAACGTTCCCCCGAAGAGCCGAGCCGTCAGGTCAACCGATCCCGGACGGCGCCCACTTGAACAGCGACGAGGCTAATACCCAGGTTGGTTGCGGAAGTATGCGGGCGTTGCGCAGGAGCAGGCGGGTGTCGGCCGCGGGGCGGCCGGGGCGGGCGCCGGTCGGTACGGCAGTGTCTTTGAAGGGAGGCGTGGGGCCGCACGGAACATGCGGCTCCACCGCGCGGGCGCGACCAGCCCCGATGACTCAGCAGACGATCGCCGGCCCGGACCCCGCAGGGCCGCGTCTGCGGTACGGCCGGCGGAGCCCTACTCCTCGTCCTCGTCGTCCAGGCGGGCCAGCCACGTCGCCAGCCGCTCCACCGGCACCTCGAAGTCCGGGTTGAGATCGACGAACGTCCGCAGCTGCTCGGCGAGCCACTCGAAGGTGACCTCCTCCTCGCCGCGCCGCTTCTCCAGTTCCTCGATGCCACGGTCGGTGAAGTACAACTCTTGCTCCTGATACTGACGGGCCAAGCCCTCGGGACCTACTCCCTCAGGGTATGCCGCGCCGGGCCGGACCTTCCTCGCCGTCAGTCGGGTACGTGCGTGACGCCGTACGCCAGCCCCAGCGCGCCGTGCGCGAGCAGCACCGCCCCCGCCACGGCCCAGCCACCGCTGCGGCGCCGCAGGCCCCAGACCGTGAGGGGCAGACCGGCCGCGACCTGGGCCAGGGCGAGGGCGGGTGAGCGGGGGCCGCCGACCCAGGGCAGCCAGGGGCCGAGGTGGCGGCCTTCGACGGCGTCGAGTTCCGCGCGCAGGGCGTGCCGCCAGCCCGACCATTCGACCAGGCGGATGTGCGGCTGGTCGCGGGCGGCCGTCTGGAGGCTGTCGGCGTCTTCGCCGGGGGCGAGACCGACGGGCAGGGACACGCCCGCGCGCGTGAGGACGGCGATCAGGCCACGCATGCGTGCCCGTGCGTCGGCCGCGGCGTCGGGGCGCGTCAGCGCGTCCAGGGACTGCATGTCCAGGACCGGGTCGAGGCCGAGCCGGCCCGCGAAGGTGCGCATGGCCTCGTCCTCGCCGGCCGGGGTGCCGTTGGCGAGCCAGACGTAGCCGACGGGGCGTCGGAAGCCGGAGGCCAGGGTGTAGCCGGCGCGGTCGGCGTCCCACCACAGGGCGAGGACGGGCCAGGGGGCGCCGACGGCGAGGGCGGTGGCCCATCCGGTGAGGACGCGGTCGACGGGTTCTCCGCCACCGAGCCACGGCCGGCCCTCGGGAACGAGCACGCTCCACTCCCCGCCGGCCGACGCGAGCAGCATGTCCTCGCGCAGCAGCCGGGCGGCGGGAGCGACCGACTCGGGCTCCGCGCGGCAGAGCAGCAGGGCGCCGGGGGCGGGGCGGGCCTGGCGAGCGGTCCTGGACTGTTCCGTCGGCATGACAACACGCTAGGCCGCTTTGTCCGCCTCGCGAGATTTGTGATCACCAGAACGAGTGCCTTGACTTTCCTCCACCGCGATATATCGTGTTTCTCGTAAGACGCGATATGGCGTGTCGCGTTTCCGATCCGGCCCGCGCGGCCGCGTCCGGTCGCCCAGGAGGTCCGCACCATGTCCGAGTGGTCCGTAGCAGAGCCCAGGAAGCTCACCTTCGACGAGCCGGTGAGCGAGCTCCAGGTGCGCGTCGTCAACGGAACGGTGAACGTCGTGGGGACGGACGAAGGTTCCGCCCGCCTGGAGGTCTCCGAGATCGAGGGCCCACCCCTGATCGTCACCCAGCAGGACGGCACGCTGACGGTGGCGTACGAGGACCTGCCCTGGAAGGGCTTCCTCAAGTGGCTCGACCGCAAGGGCTGGAGGCGCAGCGCCGTGGTCTCCCTGGCGGTGCCGGCCGGCACCCGGGTCGAGGTGGGTGTGGTCGGCGCCGGTGCGGTGGTCTCCGGGATCCACGGCCCGTCGGTCGTCAAGGGCGTCACCGGTGACACCACCCTCGTCGGCCTGTCCGGCCCGGTCCGCGCCGACACCGTCTCCGGGAACCTGGAAGCCCAGGCCGTCACCGGCGACCTCCGCTTCAACTCCGTCTCCGGCGACCTCACGGTCGTCGAGGGCTCCGGCTCCTCCGTGAAGGCCGATTCGGTCAGCGGCTCCATGATCGTCGACCTCGACCCGGAGGGCCCCACCGACGTCCGGCTGACCAGCGTCTCGGGCGAGATCGCCATCCGCCTGCCGGCCCCGGCGGACGCGGACGTCGAGGCCAACACCGCGAGCGGCAGGATCTCCAATGCCTTCGAGGGCCTGCGGGTGCACGGCCAGTGGGGCGCGCACAAGATCACCGGCCGCCTGGGCGCCGGCACCGGCAAGCTCCGGGCGACGACGGTCTCCGGTTCGATCGCCCTGCTGCGCCGCCCGCCGAGGGAGGACGAGCCCTGGGAGGCGGAGGCCTGGGAAGAGCCCGAGGCGGCGGCCACGGACCCGACGACCGACCCGCTGCCGCACCCGCACCACACCTCGGGGGACAATTCCGTCTCCGGCCGGGACACCGACGCGACGGACACCCCACCCCAGTCCGCACCCCACGCCCCGGCCGACGGCACGACCGACAAGAAGGTGCTCTGACATGCCTCCCGTCTTCGCCCACGGCCGCCTCCGCCTCTATCTGCTGAAGCTGCTGGACGAGGCCCCGCGCCACGGCTACGAGGTCATCCGCCTCCTCGAAGAGCGCTTCCAGGGTCTGTACGCCCCGTCGGCCGGCACCGTCTACCCCCGCCTCGCCAAGCTGGAGGCCGAAGGCCTGGTCACCCACACCAGCGAGGGCGGTCGCAAGGTCTACGCCATCACGGACGCCGGCCGCGCCGAACTGGCCGACCGCTCCGGCGAACTGGCCGATCTGGAGCTGGAGATCAGGGAATCGGTCGCCGAACTGGCCGCCGAGATCCGGGCCGACGTGCGCGGCGCGGCGGGTGACCTGCGACGCGAGATGCGAGCGGCCGCCTCCGAGGCCCGACAGGGCAACGGCACCAGGCCGGACGCCCCCTTCTCCGACCTCTCCGACTACACCGACAAGGAGGCATGGCGCGCGGCCAAGGAGGAGATGCGCCGCGCCAAGCAGGAGTGGAAGGAACAGGCCCGGCGCGCCAAGGACGAGAGCCGCCGCGCCCGCGAGGAGGCCCAGCGCGCCCGGCGCCAGGCCAAGGAAGCCCAGGACCGCGCCCGTACCGAGGCCCAGGAGGAGGTCCAGCGCATCGCCCGCCGGGTCCAGGAACACGTACAGGACCACTTCGTCCGCGGTGACTGGCCTACGGGGGTGCGGGAGGGCCTGACCGAGCTGGCCAAGGAGTTCGGCGAATTCGGCAAGGACTACGGCAAGGAGTTCGGCCGCGACTTCGGCTTCGGCCGCCAGGACACCCCCAAGTCACCGCAGCCCCACCCCGAATACTCGGACACTCCCGAGGACTTCCCGGCCGACTACGAACCCACCTGGGCCCACGAGCCCCCCACCGACGACCCGACCCGCGACCTGGACCGCCTGCTGGACCGCTTCCGCGACGACATCCGCGACGCGGCAAGGGACCACGGCGTCACCCCTGACCAGCTCCGAGACGCCCGCCGCCACTTGTCGACGGCGGCGGCCCACATCGGAGCGCTGTTGCGCGCACCGAAGCCCTGAGCCCGCCCCTCGCCGGTGCGGCCGCACCGGCAGCCGCACCGCCCGGCCCGACGGCACCCCGGCGTCCCCGGGGCGAGCCCTCACCTCAACCAGCCTTCGCCTCTCCCCCGCCGTACAACACGCGGGTGACGGTCTCATAGGTCACTCCGTGATCGGCGAGAACCTCGGCGGGCACGCCGGGACGGCCGAGGAGCGCGAGCAGGATGTGCTCGTCACCGATGTGCCGGTCCCGGCGGGCACTGGCCATCCGCAGCGCCCGCACCAGCACATCCTTGGCCCCCGGGGTGAACGGACGGTGCCCCGACCACCACCCCTTGCCCTTCGGCTCCCCGGCCAGCGCGCCGACCCCATGCGCCTCCTCCACCCGGGCGACGACCTCCCCCACATCGATCCCCAGTCCGGCCAGCGCTTCGGCCTCGGCCTGCGACAGCCCACCCCGCCGCCGAGCCTCGCCCAACGCCTGCCGCACGGAGTCCAGCCACCTCCCACCCCCGAGCTCGGCGAGCGCGAACGAGGCCCGACTCCCCTCCCGATCGAGCAGGGCCAGCAGCAGATGCTCGGCATCGACGCTCGCCGCCCCACCCCTCTCGGCATGCTCAACCGCCCCCGTCACCACCGCACGGGCGTCCTTCGTGAACCGCTCGAACATCAACGCCTCCCGTACTTCTTGTGCACGGCCTGCCTGCTGACCCCGAGTTCCGCGGCGATCTCCTGCCACGACCACCCCTGATTGCGCGCACTGCGCACCTGCACCGCCTCCAACTGCTCCAGCAGCCGGCGCAACGCCGCGACGGCCCGCAACCCGACCCGCGGATCGCGATCTCCGGCCCGCTCGGCAAGATCTGTAGCTTCACCCATACCCGTCAACCTAAGTTGACAGGCACCCGAATGTCAACCCTCATTGACAAAAAGCGGCGGGCCCGAGGCAAAGCCCCGAACCCGCCGCAAGGCACGACTACGACAACTACCGACCCGACACCCTCAGTTGGCGAGAACGATCTTCCCGAACTGCTCCCCCGAGGCCATCCGCTCAAAGCCCTCACGGGCCCGATCCATGGGAAGCACCTCATCGATCACCGGCCGCACTCCCGTGGCGGCACAGAAGGCCAGCAGATCCTCCAGCTCGTCCTTCGTCCCCATCGTGGACCCGACGACCTTCAACTCCAGGAAGAAGATCCGCGTGAGCTCGGCATGCGAGGGCCGATCCCCACTCGTGGCACCGGAAATCACCAGCGTGCCCCCGGGCTTCAGCGACTTCACGGAGTGCGACCACGTGGCGGCACCGACGGTCTCGATCACGGCGTCGACCCGCTCCGGCAGTCGAGCCCCGGACTCCACCGCCTCCACGGCCCCCAGCTCCACGGCCCGCTTCCGCTTGGCCTCATCCCGGCTGGTGGCGAAGACCCGCAGCCCCGCGGCCTTCCCCAGCACGATGGCAGCGGTGGCCACACCACCCCCGGCCCCCTGCACCAGCACAGAGTCTCCGGGCCGTACGCCCGCATTCGTGAACAGCATCCGGTACGCGGTCAGCCAGGCCGTAGGCAGACATGCCGCCTCCTCGAAGGACAGCTCCTTCGGCTTGGGCAGCACATTCCACGTGGGCACGGCGACCTGCTCGGCGAAGGTCCCCTGATACCGCTCCGTCAGGATCGACCGCGGCTCCCTGGGCCCCACCCCGTGCCCGCTCTGTCCGATCACGGAATGCAGGACGACCTCGTTGCCGTCCTCGTCGACCCCGGCGGCATCACAGCCGAGGATCATCGGCAACCGCTCCTCGGGCAGCCCCACCCCCCGCAGTGACCAGAGGTCGTGATGGTTGAGCGAGGCGGCCTTGACGTTGACGGTACTCCAACCGGCGCGGGCCTCAGGGGCCGGGCGCTCCCCCAACTCCAGTCCGGAGAGCGGCTCGTCGCGGTCGATTCGGGCGGCGTAGACAGCGAACATGACCTTGACGATAGGCTCCCCGGCCGACCGACGGAACCACAGCCCCCTGTGAGACACGCCCTCTTGTCAACAGGTGGAGGAGCGGACCTGCACCCGCGTACGGGGCCCCGACCCCATTCCGCACCCAAGGCGCTACGCGAACCCCCACCGAACACCAGCAGGCCGCCGCAGGCACCCCACCCAGCCACCCGACGCCACTCGAACAGGCGCACCCACAACAAAAGACGGCCCCGCCCACCAGGGCGAGGCCATCCAGCCCAGCTCAGCTCTCGGCAGAGCCCGTCACCGCCGAGCAACCCCCTCCGCACGGGCCGCCGCGGCCACCGCAGCGGTAACCGCCGGCGCCACCCGCTCGTCGAACGGCGACGGAATGACATAGTCCGCGGCGAGGTCGTCCCCCACCACGGCCGCCAGCGCCTCAGCCGCAGCGATCTTCATGCCCTCGGTGATCCGCGACGCCCGAACCTGAAGCGCCCCCGCGAAGATCCCCGGAAACGCCAGCACGTTGTTGATCTGGTTCGGGAAGTCCGACCGCCCGGTCGCCACGACCGCCGCGTACTTGTGCGCGACGTCGGGGTGCACCTCGGGGTTCGGGTTGGCCATGGCGAACACGAACGCGCCGTCGGCCATGGAGGCGACAGCCTCCTCCGGCACCGTCCCACCGGAAACCCCGATGAACACGTCCGCACCCTCCAGAGCCGCCTCCAGCGACCCGGTGATGCCCGCCTTGTTCGTGAACCCGGCAAGCTCCCGCTTGACCGACGTCAGGTCGTCCCGGTCGGCGGACACGACACCCTTGCGGTCCGCCACCGCCACATCCCCGATCCCTGCCTCGACCAGCATCTTCGCGATGGCGACACCCGCCGCCCCGGCCCCCGAGATCACGGCCCGCAGATCCCCGAGCCCCTTCCCGGTCAGCCGCGCGGCGTTCCGCAGCGCGGCCAGCGTCACCACAGCCGTACCGTGCTGGTCGTCATGGAAGACCGGAATGTCCAGCCGCTCCTGGAGCTTGCGCTCGATCTCGAAGCACCGGGGCGCCGAGATGTCCTCCAGGTTCACACCGCCGAAGGACGGCGCGAGCCGCACCACGGTCTCGACGATCTCGTCGACGCCGGTGCAGTCCAGCGCGATCGGCACGGCGTCGACGCCGCCGAACTGCTTGAACAGAATCGCCTTCCCCTCCATCACCGGAAGGGAGGCCTCGGGCCCGATGTCCCCGAGCCCGAGAACGGCCGTGCCGTCGGTCACGACGGCGACCACGGACGACTTCCACGTGTAGTCGTGCACGAGTTCCGGCTGCTCGGCAATCGCGCTGCACACCTTCGCGACGCCGGGCGTGTACGCCAGGGACAGGTCGTCCTTGTCGCGGACCGGCACGGTGGCCTGCACGGCCATCTTGCCGCCACGGTGCAGCGCGAACGCCGGATCGAAGGAATCGAGGGGCTCGACCCCGCCGTCCTGATCGGTATTGCCGCCGCTGCGAGGATTGACGATCTCCGCTGCCACTTTGTCTGACCCCTTAAGTGTTCATGGTTTGAGGGTGGGACCACTCCTGGTGAGAAGTGGGCGGGACCGCGTATGACCCTGCTCGTTGATACGTGCGACGTACGACGTACGGGCACATACGCGACGGGCGCGCCGCACACGCGCCCTGAGCCCCGGATGAGGGGTGTAAAGAACCTTCTTACCGGACGGACGGCATCGACGACGAGTCCAATACGTGCAAGATCACATGGGGGGAAGGGAAACACGCACGCGGACGACACGAATCGGACACAAGCCGATGACGATGCCGGTGTGATTCGTGACCAAATAAACGGACAATCGACGACGTACAGTGCAAAGAGCAATCGTCACCCGCAAACAACCCGGCAGTCGGCCCTCAATCGGTCACGACCGATCCACAACTCGCCCACATCCCGAGATACGCCGAAGATCTTTCGGCCGGAAGGGCAGATTCCCGCAGAAGGTGCGGCCAGGATGTCCGACCTGAGGCGGTTCGGAGGTCACCCGTTATCCGATTTTGACATCGCGGGCGCCCTGAATGCCTAAGTCCGAATGGCAAGATGCCGTAATCACACGAGGTCGCGGCACTCGAAGGTGTGTGCTCTCGTCGACCTAGGAAACCAAGGCGCCGGCCGAACCCATCGGCAGGCGCCCGCCCCATCGGCAACTCCACCCATCCGCCGGAGGAACCCACCATGACCGCAAGCTCCACCCGTCGTACGACCGCCGCGCGCTCCCGGCTGGCAGCGGTCGGCTCGATCGCGGTCGCAGGCGCCCTGATTCTCACCGGCTGCGGTGACCAGACGAACGGCAGCGGCAGCGACAGCACCGACGAGACGGGGAAGTCGAGCACCGCCCCGCTCTTCGACAAGCTGCCCAAGAAGATCCAGGACGCGGGCGTCATCAAGGCCGGCACGAACGCCGAGTACGCCCCGATGGAGTTCCAGCAGGGCGGCAAGATCGTCGGCGTCGACCCCGACATCGCCGCCGCGCTGGGCGAGAAGCTCGGCGTGGAGTTCCAGTTCACCTCGGGCTCCTTCGACGGCCTGATCACCGCCCTGAACTCCGGCCGCTACGACGTCGCCATGTCCTCCATCACGGACACCCCGCAGCGCCAGGAGGGCCTGGACGACAAGGGCAAGAAGCTCGGACCGGGTGTCGACTTCGTCGACTACTTCACGGCCGGCACCGCCGTGTACGTGCAGAAGGGCAACCCGAAGAAGATCAACTCGATCGAGGACCTCTGCGGCCAGACTGCGGCCGTGCAGCGCGGTACGACGTACGAGAAGGCGCTGCAGACCCAGTCCAAGGCCTGCACGGACGGCGGCAAGAAGAAGATCAACATCGAGTCGTTCGAGAACGACACCGAGGCCCAGACCCGCGTGAAGTCGGGCGGCGCGGTCGCCGGCGTCAACGACTACCCGGTGGCCGTGGACCTGGCCCGCAAGTCCGGCGGCGGCAACGACTTCGAGGTCGTCGGCGAGCAGGTCGACGCCGGTCCGTTCGGTATCGCGGTGAACAAGGAGAACAAGCAGCTCACCGCGGCCCTCGAAGAGGCCGTCAACGCGATCATCGAGGACGGCACGTACAAGAAGATCCTCGAGAAGTGGGGCGCCGAGTCCGGCGCGATCGACAAGGCCGCGATCAACGGCGGCAAGTGACCGTCCCGGGCAAGCACTGAAGGGCAGTCACAGTGACTGACAAGTTCGACAAGGAGCCGGCCGACGGGAAGCCGTCGGCCGCCGTCTCCAAGGACGGCGGGGCCGTCCCGCCCGAGGCGATCAAGGCCATTCCGGTTCGGCACTACGGCCGCTGGGTCAGCGCTGTCGTCGTGCTGGCCCTGGTGGCCCTGCTCGTCAACGCCTTCGCCACCGCCGAGAAGATCCAGTGGAACGCCGTCGGCGAGTACGTCTTCGACTCCACGGTTCTCGCCGGTGCCGGCCGCACCCTGCTGATCAGCGTCCTCGCGATGGTCATGGGTGTCGTCCTGGGCGTGATCCTGGCCGTGATGCGCATGTCCAAGAACCCGGTGACCAGCTGGGTGGCCTGGGTCTACATCTGGTTCTTCCGCGGTACGCCGGTCTACGTGCAGCTGCTGCTGTGGTTCAACCTGGCGCTGATCTTCCCCGTGCTGAATCTCGGTCCCATCTACAAGGACGAGATGGTCGACGTCATGACCCCGTTCATGGCGGCCCTGCTGGGCCTGGGCCTGAACGAAGCGGCGTACATGGCGGAGATCTGCCGCGCCGGTCTGATGGCCGTCGACGAGGGCCAGACCGAGGCCTCGCACGCGCTCGGCATGAGCCACGCGAAGACGCTGCGCCGGATCGTGATCCCGCAGGCCATGCGGGTGATCGTGCCGCCGACCGGCAACGAGTTCATCAACATGTTGAAGACCTCGTCGCTGGTGTACGCGGTGACGTACAACGAACTGCTGCGCGCCACCTCCACGATCGGCTCCACGTCGTACGCCGTGATGGAGATGCTGTTCGTGGCGTGCATCTGGTACCTGGTCATCACCAGCGTCTTCAGCGTCGGCCAGTACTACCTGGAGCGCCGTTTCGCCCGTGGTTCGACGCGGAACCTGCCGCCGACGCCGTGGCAGAAGATCAAGATCAACCTGATGGCTCGCAGCAGCGGAAGGAGTGTGTGAGATGACCGCCATGGTGAAGGCCGAGGGCGTCCACAAGTCCTTCGGCCCGGTCCAGGTCCTCCAGGGCATCGACCTCGAGGTGCAGACCGGCGAGGTGTTCTGCCTCATCGGCCCGTCCGGTTCCGGAAAGTCGACGTTCCTGCGGTGCATCAACCACCTGGAGAAGATCAACGCCGGTCGGCTGTACGTCGACGGTGAGCTGGTCGGCTACCGCCAGAAGGGCGACAAGCTGTACGAGCTCAAGGACAGCGAGGTCGCGCAGCAGCGCCGGGACATCGGCATGGTGTTCCAGCGGTTCAACCTGTTCCCGCACATGACGGCGCTGGAGAACGTCATGGAGGCGCCGGTCCAGGTCAAGGGCGTGAGCAAGGCCCAGGCCAGGGAGCGCGCCCGGGAGCAGCTCGACCGCGTCGGCCTGGCCGACAAGGCGGGCAACTACCCCTCGCAGCTCTCCGGCGGCCAGCAGCAGCGGGTGGCCATCGCCCGGGCGCTGGCGATGGACCCGAAGCTGATGCTCTTCGACGAGCCGACCTCGGCCCTCGACCCGGAGCTGGTCGGCGACGTCCTCGACGTCATGCGCGACCTGGCCGAGTCCGGCATGACGATGGTCGTCGTCACCCACGAGATGGGCTTCGCCCGCGAGGTCGGCGACAGCCTGGTCTTCATGGACGGCGGCGTGGTCGTCGAGTCCGGCGACCCGCGCGAGGTCCTGACCAACCCGCAGCACGAGCGGACGCAGGCGTTCCTGTCCAAGGTGCTCTGACGGTACGACGCCGAAGGGGCGGTACGAGATCCTCGTACCGCCCCTTCGGCGTGTAGCGCTCCCTGCGGCAGCAGCTGGGGCGCCGTCACCACGGCGCGCAGCCGGTCCGCCGTCAGCGGCGGGGCGTCGAGCATGGGGCCCTTGCCGTCACTTCAGTGCGAGCAGCAGCGTGTCCGACGGCGAGCACCACACGGGGCGGGCCTCGCCGAAGCCCTTCTCGCGGAGCACGCGCGCGTGCCACTCGGCGGACGGCATGTCGCCGTCGGCGTGCTCGCCGTAGATCGCGAAGCGGCGGGCCGTGGGTTCGGCGAGGACCGGGTCCTGCGCCGCCAGCTGCCACCACTCGGACCAGTCGAGGGCGCCGTCCGCCTTGGCCTGATCCATGCGGTCGTGACGCAGGGCGCGCTCGGCCTCGTTGATCCGGGGCGTCGAGTCGTCGATCATGTGGTCCGCGTTCAGGAACACACCGCCGTCGCGGACCAGCTCCGCGACCTGACCGTAGAGGGCCGCGAGGGGTTCACGGTGCAGCCAGTGCAGGGCCGTGGCGGTCAGGACGGCGTCGTACGAGTCGTACGGAAGCCTTGCCGGCCAGTCGGGGTCCTTGAGGTCTGCGGTGACGAAGGAGACCCGGTCGTCGTCGGCGAAGGTGCCCTCGGCGATGGCGAGGAGGGCGGGGTCGAGGTCGACGCCGGTGCTGGTGGCCCCCGGGAACCGGGCGAACAGCCGGGCCGTGATACTTCCCGTGCCGCACGCGAGATCGAGCACGCGCGGGGCGGGGCCGACCAGGGCCTCGACCATGTCGAGCATGATCCGGAAGCGTTCCTCGCGGTCGGGCATGTACCACTCCTGCTGCCGGTCCCAGCTCTTCTGCCAGGCGGCCCAGTCGGCTCCGGTCGTCGTGGTGGTGATGCCCGCGTCCGTCATGGAACCCTCCATCGCGCAAGTCACGTAATACCCTGGAAGCACGATCAGCTGTTACCCGACCGCACCACGACGATAGAACGCCTCCGTAAGGACTACAAGTGGAACTGGCCTATTACTCGGATTACGCCGTACGACTCGTCAACAGCGAGGACCCGGCCCGGGGCAAGGACTCGCTGACCTCGGTCGAGGCCGTCCGCGATCTGTTCGGCGTCAGCCAGGAGGCGGCCCGTCGCGCCACGGACGGGGACGTCACCCGCTTCCGCTCGGTGCGCGCACGGCTGAGGGCGGTCTTCGAGGCGGCGGACAAGGGCGACGAGGCGCTGGCGGTGAACCTGCTGAACGCGCTCCTCCTGGAGTTCCCGGTGAGCCCGCAGATCTCCGGCCATGACTTCCGGGACGACGACGGCCGCCCCTTGTGGCACATGCACCTCGCGGACCACCCGTCCAACGCGACCGCCGGCTACGCGGCCATCGCGGCGATGGGCCTGGCCTTCCACCTCACCGAGTACGGCGTGGACCGCCTGGGCCTGTGCGAGGCGTCCCCGTGCCGCAACGCCTACCTCGACACGTCCACCAACCGCTCCCGACGCTACTGCTCGGACCGCTGCGCGACCCGCGCCAACGTCGCCGCCTACCGCGCCCGCAAACGCCTGGAGGCGGACCGGTCGGCGAGCACCGGCCGCACCGCCGACAGCGCCCAGCGCGCCAGCGCGAACGGCGAGCGCTGACCGGGCTTGCGCGGCCGGTAGCGCAGCCGGACCTTGCCCAGGATCAGCTCGTCCGGCACCACCCCGTAGTCGGTGCTGTCGCCACCGGCGTAGGCGTTGTCCCCGAGGACCCACCACCCGCCCTCGCGCTTCTCGGTGGCACGCTTGACGACCAGCAGGTCCTGCTGGAACGGATGCCGCAGCACCACCACGTCCCCCGGCCGGATCCGCCCCCGGTGCCACACCACGAGCAGATCGCCGTGATACAGCGTGGGCACCATCGACGGCCCGGTCACCTCGGCCCACCCGAAGGGCTGAGCGGCCCGCCCGCGCTCGGCGTCCTGCGACAACTCCGGCATCCCCGGCACCTCCCCGGTACTGTCCTCCACCAGTCTCAGTCTGACCCTGGACTTTTGTCCTAAGCCCATGGGGGCACTCGCGAAAACCCGTCTCGCAGGGAGTAATGTCCCACCTGAGAAGACGATCACGAGGAAGGAATGCTCCATGCTTTCCCGCCTGTTTGCCCCCAAGGTCAAGGTCAGCGCACACTGCGACCTGCCCTGCGGTGTGTACGACCCGGCCCAGGCCCGCATCGAGGCGGAGTCGGTGAAGGCCGTCCAGGAAAAGATGGCCGCCAACGACGACCCGCACTTCCAGGCGCGTGCCACCGTCATCAAGGAGCAGCGCGCCGAGCTCGCCAAGCACCACGTCTCGGTGCTCTGGAGCGACTACTTCAAGCCCCCGCACTTCGAGAAGTACCCGGAGCTGCACCAGCTGGTCAACGACGCCCTGAAGGCCCTCTCGGCCGCCAAGGCGTCCACCGACCCGGCGACCGGTCAGAAGGCTCTGGACTACATCGCCCAGATCGACAAGATCTTCTGGGAGACCAAGAAGGCCTGACCCCGGTCTCGCCCCTTGGACCCGCGATCTCTTCGATCGCCTGCTCCACCTCCCGCACCCGGCCCGCAGGCCGCCGAGAACGGCGGTCGTGACGGTCCGGGTGCGGTCTTGTTCCCGGCCCCGCACAGGGAGACGACACGCCCTTCAATTACTGGTCAAGCGGCGCAAATGGGTCACCCCCCTCCCTCAAGGTTCCCCGAATTCACGGTGATTGTGTTCACGCGCCGGCCAGTGGCCCCGCGTCCTCCGTGTCCCGTAGGTTCTTGATGAATTCACAGGGGGAGTGAGCATCGCTCCGACCCCGTCTCGGCCCACACGGCCGAGGCGGGGTTTTTCGTGCTCGGCGACGAGCGGGCGAGTGGGGACCACATCAGGGGACCAGTCACCCGGCGGCCTGGCCGGCCCCCGCCGGACGGAACGCCGACTCCCGGGAGAACCCCCTGCGCCGCCGCCTGCCTCTCTGGCCGATCCCGCTGCTGTGGACCCTCGCGCTCGGCCTGTGGGGGCTGTCCCGGCAACACAGTGTCTGGCGGGACGAGGCCGCGACCTGGCAGGTGGCCCGGCGGCCGGTCGCCGACATCTGGCACATGCTGGGGCAGGTCGACGCCGTGCACGGGCTCTACTACCTGCTGATGCACGGCGTGTTCGCCTGCTTCGGCGCCGGGACGACGGCCCTGCGCCTGCCCTCCGTGCTGGCCATGGCGGTGGCGGCGGCCTGTGTGACGGTCATCGGGCAGCGGCTGGCAGGGGTCTGGGCGGGCCTGGCGGGAGGACTGGCGTTCGGGCTGCTTCCGGCCGTGCAGTTCTATCTCCAGGAGGGCCGCCCGTACGCGCTGGTCGCGGCCGGCGCCGGGATCTCGACCCTGCTGCTGGTGACCGCCCTGGAGGGACGGGGCCGCCCGGTGCACTGGGCCGCGTACGCCGGCACGGTCGCGGTCTGCGGGCTGCTGAACTGGCTGTCCCTGCTGATCCTGCCCGCCCACCTGGCCACCCTCTTCCGGGTACGGGCACCCCGCCGCACCTGGAGGTGCTGGGCGACTGCCGCGACAATCGCCTTGGTGGCCGTACTGCCGTTGATCCTCTTCAGCCGGCGCCAGTCCGCCCAGGTGTCCTGGATCCCGCCGCTGACCTGGCACATGCTGATCGGCCCGGCGATCCTGCTGACGATCGGAGGGCTCGCGGCCCTCGTGGACCGGCCGTGCGCGGGACGGCTGTCGGTGGCGGCGGTCGGGCTGCCGCTGCTGGCCGTGCCGCAACTCGGCCTCCTCGGGCTCTCCCTGGTCCGACCGCTCTTCCTGGACCGCTATGTGCTGTTCAGCATGCTCGGCCTGGCCCTGCTGATCGGCACGGCGCTGGGGACGGCCGTACGGGCGAGCAGGCCGCGGTTTCCGAGAGCGGCGCCCTGGCTCGTCCCCATCGCGGTCACCGTGGCGGTCGTCGCCCTGTTGCCGCAGTCGCTGGCCAAGCGGTCCCCGTCGAGCCGGGTGGACGACGTCCTGGCGGTGGCGGCCGACGTACGGCGGCTGAAGCAGGACGGGGACGCGGTCGTCTTCGTACCGGCGGCCCGGCGCGACACCGCGCTGGTCTGCCCCGACGATTTCGCCGGTCTGCGGGACATAGCGCTGGCGGAAGACCCGGTCGAGTCGGGGACGCTGAAGGGTGAGGAGGCGGGCCCGGCGGGGATACGGGACGCGATGCTGGCGCAGCGGCGCATACTGCTGGTCACCGACGTGCCCGCGGTGGCACGGCCCGTGTCCGCCGAGCGGGACCGGACGAAGACCGCCGTGCTGGAGGAGCACTTCACGGTGGTGGCGGACGTACAGGTCCGTGGGCGACGTGTGACGGCTTACGAGCGGCTCTGAACAGGGAACAGCGGCATTCAGGGCCCGGCCGTTCCCCCTGCCGGGCCCTGAATGCGTCCTTCACTGGAACCGTCCGTCAGTGGAACTGCGGCACGATCAGATGGATCCCGTACGCCACCACCGCCGCGCAGGCGACGAAGCACAGCCCGGCCTGCGTGAGGCCGAGGGCGGAGGTGGCGCCGGACTCCTCGCGCGCGCCTTCGTGGCGGGCCAGGCCCAGCACGCCGAGGGCGAAGACGGCGACCACGGCCACGGTCACCGCGAGGCTCACCGCGGCGACCTGGCCGAGTGCGGTCCATTCGAGGTTCATGATGGGAACTCCCCTTGTCTCAGGCGGCCGTACCGACCTTGGTCGGCTCGGTGCCGCGGATCGTGACCTCGTGGGCGTCGTTGACGTTGTGCGCGGAGACCGGGTTGCGCCGGGAGACGAGCACGATGCCGGCGGCCACGGCCGCGCCGACCAGGGCGACCACGGCCGTACCGAGGTTGCCGCCGTGCTTGACCACGCTCGCCGAGACGCCGCCGACGAGGGCGGCGGCCGGCAGGGTGACCATCCAGGCCACGACCATGCGCCCGGCGACGCCCCAGCGGACCTCCGCCAGACGCCGGCCGAGGCCCGCGCCGAGGATGCTGCCCGAGGCGACCTGCGTGGTGGACAGGGCGAAGCCCAGGTGGGCCGAGGTGAGGATGACCGTCGTGGAGGCCGTCTCGGCGGCGAAGCCCTGCGGGGACTGGATCTCCGTGAGGCCCTTGCCCATGGTGCGGATGATCCGCCAGCCACCGAGGTAGGTGCCCAGGCCGATCGCCAGGCCGGCCGAGGTGATCACCCACAGGGGCGGGCCGGAGTCGTGGCCCAGCGCACCCGCCGAGATCAGGGTCAGCGTGATGACGCCCATCGTCTTCTGCGCGTCGTTGGTGCCGTGCGCCAGGGAGACGAGCGAGGCCGAGGCGATCTGCCCGACGCGGAAGCCCTTGGTGACGGACCGGCTGCGGGCGCGGGCGGTGAGCTTGTAGGCCAGGAACGTGGCCAGCAGCGCCGCGACCCCCGCGACGATCGGCGAGGCCACCGCCGGGATCAGCACCTTCTCGACAACCTTGTCAAAGTGCACGCCGTGCGACCCCGCACCCACCCAGACGGCTCCGATCAGCCCGCCGAACAGCGCGTGCGACGAGCTGGACGGCAGCCCGACCAGCCAGGTCAGCAGATTCCACAGAATGGCCCCGACGAGCCCGGCGAAGATCATGCCCGGACTGACGAGGGCGTCGTCCACGATGCCGCCGGAGATCGTCTTGGCGACCTCGGTGGACAGGAAGGCACCGACGACGTTCAGGACGCCGCTGATGAGCACGGCCGTCCTCGGTTTGAGCGCCCCCGTGGCGATGGATGTGGCCATCGCGTTCGCCGTGTCGTGGAATCCGTTGGTGAAGTCGAAAGCGAGGGCCGTCACGATGACGACCGCCACCAGGAACGTGATGTGGTCCATTCCCCAATGCAAACAAGCGCGGGCCAATTCACGGCGAACCGATGGCAAAGCGTGTCCCAGGAGTCGGCGCGCGGTTGGTAAGGGTCCTGCGAAGCCGCGATGGTGACCGCGACGGATCTACGATCGCCCGCATGAGCATCCGCTGGACATACGCCTTCGTCGACCGCCCCGCCGCGTCCTTCGCCCGGGCCCATGCCTTCTGGACCGCGGTGACGGATACCCGGCTGTCCGAATTCCGCGGTGATCAGGGGGAGTTCGTGACGCTGGTGCCGGACTCCGGCGCCGACGCCTGTGTGAAGGTCCAGGGAGTCGGCTCGGGCACCGGCGGCGCGCATCTCGACTTCGCCGTGGACGACGTACCGGGGTTCGTGAAGTCGGCGCTTCAGCGGGGCGCGGGGATCGCCGCCGAGCACGAGGGGTGGGCCGTACTGCGCTCGCCCGCCGGGCAGTTGTTCTGCGCCGTGCCCTGGCACGGGGAGTCGGTACGGCCTCCCGTGGTGCGCGGCAGCCGGCTCGACCAGGTCTGCGTCGACGTACCGACGTCCCTGTACGAGGCCGAAGTCGCCTTCTGGAGCGACCTGTTGGCCGACTGGACGTCGGCGCCCGGCTCCCGCCCCGAGTTCCATGTGCTCCGGCCGCCGAACGGGCTGCCGGTCCGCGTCCTGCTCCAGCGGCTCGGCGAGGAGCGGGCCGACGGTGAGCGCGCCGCCTCCGCCCACCTGGACCTCGCCTGCGCGGACATCGCGGCGACCCGCGCCCGGCACGAGGAGCTCGGCGCGGCCTTCGTCGCCCAGGGTGCCCACTGGACGGTGATGCGGGATCCGGCGGGCGGCGTCTACTGCCTGACGGGGCGGGATCCGGAGACGGGTGGGCTGCCTGCCCCTAGCCCGAGCTGAAGACGCAGAGCCTGTGCGCCCGGCCGTCCTCGTTCGGCGTGGGCGTCGTGCACGCCGATTCCCACCCCTGTGGAGGCGACGGCACCGAACTGGTGGGGCATCACCCACACTGCCACGGCCCACCGCCATAACCGGCCGCGCCCCCTCACCCCCACGGCTCCACGTCCACCACCGCGTCCACCGGAATGGGCCCGTACACATGGGGGAACGCCTCTCCCCCGGGCTCCGGCGCCTCGTACTTCAGCGGCGCGTCGAGCCGTGTGGGATCCACGACCAGGACCACGAGTTCGTCGGGGCCGTCGTAGGAGCCGTACAGGAAGTCGGCCACGGGTCGGAGTTGTGCTCGGGTCGAGCAGTGGATGAAGCCCTCCTCCTGGAGGGTGCGGCCGCGCGTCGACATCGCGTACGTGCCGCGCTCGCGGGCCGCGTCCCAAAGGGAGCGCTCGGTGATGTGGAGGATGAACGTCTGTTCGGGCATGAGTCCACGCTACGGCTTCAGCCGTGCCGCCCGCGCGTGCAAATACCGCTGCTCCGGCAGGCTCAGGGTCTTGGCGGCGGCGGCCTCGTAGGCGGCGATGGCTTCGTCGCGCGCGCCCGCCCGCTCCAGCAGATGTCCGCGGACCGCGTCCAGCCGGTGCCCGGCACCCAACTCGCCCTCCAGTTCGGCCAGTTCGGCCAGTCCCGCGCGCGGCCCCAGGACCATGGCCACGGCGACGGCGCGGTTGAGGCGCTCGACGGGCCCGGGGACGAGGCGCACGAGGATGTCGTAGAGGCCGAGGATCTCCTGCCAGTCGGTGGCCTGGGCGGAGGGTGCCTCGTCGTGGACGGCGGCGATGGCGGCGCGCAGCTGGTACGGGCCGGCGCGCCCCTGCGAGAGGGCGCCGGTGACCAGGGCGACGCCCTCGTCGATCGCGGCCTTGTCCCAGCGGTCGCGGTCCTGTTCGTCGAGCGGGACGAGCTCGCCGTGCGGGCCGGTGCGCGCGTCGCGGCGGGCGTCGGTGAGCAGTATCAGGGCGAGCAGCCCGGCGGCCTCGCCGTGGCCGGGGAGGAGACGGTGGACCTCGCGGGTCAGCCGGATCGCCTCGCCGGCGAGTTCCCGCCGTTGGAGGGCGGTGCCCGAGGTGGCCGTATAGCCCTCGTTGAAGATCAGGTACAGCGTCTGGAGGACCGCGGGCAGCCGTTCCTCCCCGTTGTCGGGGCGCGCGAAGCGGACGCCGCGGACCTTCTGCTTGGCCCGGCTGATGCGCTGGGCCATGGTCGCCTCGGGGACCAGATACGCGCGGGCGATCTCCGCCGTGGTCAGACCGCCGACGGCGCGCAGAGTGAGGGCGACCTGGGCGGGCGGGGTCAGGTCGGGGTGGCAGCACAGGAAGAGCAGGGTGAGGGTGTCGTCCTCGCGGGGAGCGCGGTCCGCGCCCGGCGGCGGGGCGGTGAAGGCGTCGCGCGGCGACAGCGCCGCGACCTTCTCCTCCCGGGCCCGGCGTGCCTCCTCCGCGCGCAGCGCGTCGGTCAGCCGGCGTGCGGCGACCTTGATCAGCCAGCCGCGCGGGTTGTCGGGGACGCCGGTGCGCGGCCACTGTTCGGCGGCGGCGAGCAGTGCCTCCTGTACGGCGTCCTCGGCGATGTCGAAGTGGCCGTACCGTCGTACCAGCGCGCCGAGGACCTGCGGCGCGTGACGGCGCAGCAGGTCCTCGGTCTCGGGTGTCACGCTCATGTCGGGTGGGCGCTCCCGGGGCTCGTACGGCTCAGACGTCCCCGGAGCCGTCGTCGATGGGCCGGATCACCACCGGGTACACGGGTGCGCCGGCGGGCTGGGGGCACTGCAGGACGCGCTCGGCGATCTCCGTGACCCGCTCCAGGCTCGCGCAGTCCAGCACCCAGTACCCGGCCAGCAGCTCCTTGGTCTCGCTGTACGGCCCGTCAGTGATCACCGCCTTGCCGTCGTCGCCCAGGGTGACGTGCCGGGTCTTCGCGGGCTCGGCCAGCCCTTGTCCGTCGACCATCTCGCCGCTCTCGGCGAGGTCGTTGTTGAGGTCGCTCATGAAGGCGTACATCGCCTGGACGTCCTCCTGGCTCCAGGCCACGGAGTTGTCGGACCCCTTGCCCTTCATCGCCTCGTAGTCCTGCTGCGTGCCCTGCACCATGACCAGGTACTTCATCACAGTCCGCTCCTTCGGTTTCCGTCGGCTCGGGCCACCGTTTCGGCGGCTCTCACAGGGAACGTCGGAGCCGGTCCGGGATTCTCGACAGGGTTCAGGAATTCTTCTCGGAAGGTTCCTCGGGCTCTTCGGGCCGCTTGTGGTGCTCGTGGTGCTCTTCGTGCTCGGCGCCGCCCTCGGCGTACGCGCCGCACTCGGGGTTCCGGCACGGGCCGGCCACCCATGTGGGGACCCAGGCACCCAGCGTCTTGTGGCGCCGGACGACCGTGTCGACGGGCTGTCCGCAGTCGGGACAGTGGTGCTCTGCGCTGCTGCCCATGCCCTCAGAGTAGGGCGGGAGAGGGCTCAGCGCTTCCTGCTGTACGTACGAACCACGGCGCCGTTGCCGAACGAACGGACCTCGCCGAGGGTGAACTCGGTGACGTCGAAGTCAGAGCCGAACATCGGCATGCCCGTCCCGTACACGATGGGGTAGGTCTTGATGACGAGTTCGTCGACCTCGTCGAGCAGCGCGCCGGCGAGTTGCGAGCCGCCGCACAGGTAGATGCCGAACTCGCTGTCCTCGGCCTTGAGTTCGCGGACCTTGGCGACCACGTCGTCGCCGACGATCTCGACGTTCGGGTCGGGCGACTCGGCCAGGGTGCGCGAGGCGACGTACTCCCGCATGTGGGCGTACGGGCTGGTCATGCCATCCTTCAGTGCCAGGTCGTAGCTGCCGCGGCCCTGGATGATCGTGTCGAACCTGCGGTTCGGGAGGTCGTCGGTGCCGATGGCCCGGCGGACCTGGGTCGGGTTGGTCTCCGGGTACTCCGCCTTGATGAACTCCAGGAACTCCTCGTCGACGAACGGGTACATCGCCGTGGCGTCACCGTCCGGGCCGCCGATGAAACCGTCGATCGAGCAGGCGATGAAGTAGGTGAGCTTTCGCAAGCCGGTCTCTTTTCGTAGGGTGTCGAACAACCACTCCGGTTGTAGTGCTCCAGTTGTAGTACTTCGCTTGTAGTGGTTGCAAGGGCATTTGAGGACCGGAGGAAAGCGAGAGAGGGGATTCCGTATGGCGGGCAATCCGGAGCGCCGTGCCGCCCTCGTCGACGCGGGCGTCGAGGTGCTCGCCCGTGAGGGGGCACGCGGGCTGACGTTCCGCGCGGTGGACGCCGAGGCCGGGGTGCCGGTGGGCACCGCCTCCAACTACTTCACCGGCCGCGACGACCTGCTCCGCCAGATCGACGCCCGACTGCACGTACGGCTGGCGCCCGACCCGGACGTGATCACCGAGTTGCTGACCCGGCCCAAGGACCGTGGCTTGGTCACCGCGTTCATGCATGACCTGATGGGCCGCGCGAACCGCGACCGGACGGGCTATCTGGCCCTGCTGGAAATGCGCCTGGAGGCCACCCGCCGTCCGGAACTGCGCTCCTCCTTCACCCAGTCCGTGCGCGGCGACCTCGACGAGGCCATGGAGTTCCACCGCGACGCCGGGCTGCCCGGGGACGACACGGTCGTCACCGTCCTCTATCTCGCGATGCTCGGGCTGCTCCTGGAGCATCTGACGCTGCCGGACGTGCTGGAAGGCGTCCTGCCCGGGGTGAGTGTGCCAGAAGGGCTGGTGGAGCGGATCGCGGAGACGATCGTGCCCGCGAAGTAGGCCGGACCTCCTGGGCTCAGCCCCGCGGCTCGCGCCACATCGGCCACATCTGAGGGCCGTCCGGAAGGTCGAGGGGTCGGCCCTTCTGAACGAAGCCGAGGCGCTCGTACAGTTTGCGGCTGCGCTCGCTGCTCGCCTCCAGATAGGCGGACAGTCCCTCCCGGTCGCAGCGGTCGAGGACCGAGTTGAGAAGGGCGGTGCCGAGTCCCTCGCCCTGGCGTTCGGGGGTCGTGGCGATCATCCACAGGTATTCGTGCGCACGTCCCGTCGGGTGGATGCCGTCCGTCAGACGGCCGATCAGCTCGACGCGCTCGTTCTCCGGGTCGACGGCCTCACGCAGCCGCGCGGGTCCTTCCTCGTCGTGCTCCGGCTCGTCGGCCGGCACGGATATCCACAGGGCGCAGGCCGAGCCGTCCTCGGTGACGTCGATACGGCCGACGGCGAGCACGATGTCGGTGAACGCGGCCATGAGCCGGGGGTGGGCGACACGGCGGTGCTCCGCGCCCGGGAACACCCAGCCGCTGACCGGATCGTCCTGGAAGGCCGCGTCCAGCAGCCGGGCCACCAGCTCCCGGTCTCCCTCGTCCGCCGTCCGGATCGCCACGCCCATGTCTTCCCGCCCCTTCGCGTCAACTGCCGTTGATCGTAGGGCGATGCGGACGTGTGCGCGGTCCGCGGGGTGGAGATTGTCGAGATCCGTACGGTACTCAGAGGCGGGCCAGAGGCGGGCCCCGCACACCGTGGGGATGTGCGGGACCCGCCGGTCCGGAGCCGCCCGGCGGCCGTACGGGGTCAGGAACCGTACGGTCCCGGGGACTCCGGGGTCTTCCCTACCGCCGGCCACCTCGGCGGCGGTCGTCGACTCGTCGCCGTGTCAGCTGCTGCGCCGCGTCACGAACTCCGCCAGCGCCAGCAGTCCGCCCGCCTCCTCCGGGTCGGGGACCGCACGGGCCAGTTGCTGCATGGCGCCGGCCATCCGCTCGGCGGCCTGGGTCTGCGCCCAGTCACGGCCGCCCGCTCGCTCCACGGCCAGCGCGGTCCGCTGAAGGTCCTCCTCGGCGTACGGCACCTCGTACAGCGCGGCCAGCTCCGCCGCCGCCGGACCACCGGAGGTCAGCGCCGCGACGACCGGCAGGGACTTCTTGCGGGCGGCGAGGTCCGCACCGGCCGGCTTGCCGGTGTGCCCCGGGTCGCCCCATATGCCGATCACGTCGTCGATGAGCTGGAAGGCGAGCCCGGCCTCCCGGCCGAACGCGTCCAGCGCCACCACGTCCTCGTCCGCAGCGCCCGCGTACAGCGCCCCGAGGGCGCAGGCGCACCCCAGCAGGGCCCCGGTCTTGGCCTCGGCCATGGCGAGCACCTCGTCCAGGTCGACCTCGCCGGGCCCCCGCTTCTCCAGCGCCGTGTCGGCCTGCTGGCCGGCGCACAGTTCGACTACGCAGTCCGCGAGCCGGGCGCCGGCCGCCGCGGACGCGGGGTGCGGGTCCTCGGCGAGCAGTCGCAGGGCCAGGGCCTGCAGGGCGTCCCCGGCGAGGATCGCGTCGGCGTCGCCGAACACGGTCCAGGCGGTGGCCCGGTGCCTGCGGGTGGCGTCCCGGTCCATCACGTCGTCGTGCAACAGCGTGAAGTTGTGCACCAGCTCCACCGCCACCGCCGCCCGGACGGCTGCCGCCCGCGCCCGGGGTCCGCCGAGCGCGGCGGCCGCGGTGAGGACGAGGGCGGGCCGGATCGCCTTGCCCGCGTTGCCCGCCGCCGGGGTACCGTCCGCGCGCTCCCAGCCGAAGTGATAGCGCGTGATCCGGCGCAGGGAGGTCGGCAACCACTCGACGGCGGCGCGCAGTTCGGGGTCGACCGTCGCCCGGACCCGCTCCAGGATCACCGCCGCCTCGGGCCCGTCCAGCGGACCGGGACCGCCGTGGCTGTCGGTCGCGATGGAGCCCCGCCTTTCGAGCGTCTCGGTGGACGGCCGCACCCCCGCGGGGCGCGCCCCCGTCTCCGTCATGAACTCACCCATGGCATCGCCTCGGAGAGTCGGCGGACAGTGGCACTTCCGCTACGGCTGGGCGCCTACCCGGAAGGTCTACCCGTGCGGGGACCACCGGACACGGCGGGCCCCCGACGAGAGTCCGGGCGGCGGAGAACCGGGCGGGCAGAGTCACCGCCAGCGCCCGATCTCGACGTTCTCCAGCACACCGAGGGCGTCCGGAACCAGGACCGCGGCCGAGTAGTAGGCCGTCACCAGGTACTTGATGATGGCCTGTTCGTTGATGCCCATGAAACGGCAGGACAGGCTCGGCTCGATCTCGTCCGGGATGCCCGCCTGCTGGAGCCCGATGACGCCCTGCTCCGACTCGCCCGTACGCATGGCGATGATCGAGGTCGTACGGGCGTCGGTGACCGGGATCTTGTTGCACGGGAAGATCGGCACCCCGCGCCAGGTGGGGATGCGGTTGCCGCCCATCTCGATCGTCTCGGGAACCAGCCCGCGCTTGTTCAGCTCACGCCCGAACGCGGAGATCGCGCGCGGGTGGGCGAGGAACAGCTTGGTGCCGCGCCTCCGGCACAGCAGCTCGTCCATGTCGTCGGGGCTGGGCACACCGTCGTGCGGCTGGAGCCGCTGGTCGTACTCGCAGTTGTGGAGCAGTCCGAACTCGCGGTTGTTGACGAGCTCGTGCTCCTGGCGCTCCTTCAGCGCCTCGACCGTCAGCCGCAACTGCTGCTCGGTCTGGTTCATCGGCTGGTTGTACAGGTCGGCCACGCGCGTGTGGATGCGCAGCACGGTCTGGGCGATGCTCAGTTCGTACTCACGGGGCCGGGCCTCGTAGTCGACGAAGGTGTGCGGGATGTCGGGCTCGCCGCTGTGGCCGGCCGCGAGGTCGACCTCCTTCTCGCCGTACTTGTTGGTGCGCTGCGAGGGGATCGTCCGCAGCCGCTCCAGGTGGCCGCTCAGCGACTCGGCGCGCTCCGCGACGCGCTCGACCTCCTGGCGGGGCAGGACCAGGACGGTGCAGGCGGTGACCGCGCGGACCGTGTACTCCCAGATGGCGTCGGAGTCGAGCAGCGCCTGCTCACCGAGGTAGGCGCCGTCGGCGAGGACGCCGAGGGACTCGTCCTCGCCGTAGGGGCCGGTGCCGAGCTTCTCCACCCTGCCGTGGGCGAGCAGGTACACCTCGTCGGTCTGGCTGCCGAACGAGGCGATCAGTGTGCCTGCCGCGAACTCCCGCTGCTGGCAGCGCTGGGCGAGCTCGGCGAGCACGTCCTCGTCGTCGTACGACCGCAACGCCGGCAGTTCCGTCAGCTCGGCCGGGATGACCTCGACCCGGTCCCCGGTCTTCACGAACGTGATGCGTCCGTCCCCTACGGCGTACGTCAGGCGCCGGTTCACCCGGTACGTGCCGCCCTGCACATTCACCCAGGGCAGCATGCGCAGCAGCCAGCGGGAGCTGATCTCCTGCATCTGGGGTGCGGACTTGGTCGTGGTGGCCAGGTTCCGCGCGGCCGCAGTGCCGAGACTCTGCTGCGGCTGGCCCTGCTCCGTGCGGACCTCTTCGCCTACCGACATAAGGAATTGCCCTCCCGGTCGTGCACCGGCACCGCTTTGGCGCCACGCATCGCGATCTCCATGTCCGAGCCTTGCATCACGGAGGGTGCCGGTGCTATTACCCGAAAGAGCGGGAATGGATCACCGTCCACCTGGGCAAACAGGGGGACCTTGTCCAGTCGCAGCGCCGTCTCGCGCGGCCACGACGGTCGTCCCGAACCCGCCACGCAACTTGTCCGAAACGCATCGCACACCGTGCGAGGCGAGGAGTCCCGTCTGCCCGTTTTCGGTAAAGCACCGGTACGAGACGGCCGCGCACGGCGGCCGGCGTACGGCGTGAAGGAGGCGGCCATGGCCACACCCATGTCCGCGAGCAGATTCCTGCAGAGACTCAGGGCCGAGGGCGCGACGGTCGTAGAGGTCGGCGACTGGGAGCACCACAACCGCAACCATGTGGGCCCGTGGGGCCCCGTGCACGGCGTGATGATCCACCACACGGTGACCAAGGGCAGCGCGCACACGGTGGACCTGTGCCGCAACGGCTACGCGGGGCTGCCGGGCCCGCTCTGCCACGGCGTCATCACCAAGGACGGCCGGGTCCATCTGGTCGGCTACGGCCGCGCCAACCACGCCGGTCTCGGCGACGACGACGTCCTGCGCGCGGTCATCGCGGAGAAGGCTCTGCCGCCCGACAACGAGGCCAACACCGACGGCAACCGGCACTTCTACGGCTTCGAGTGCGAGAACCTGGGCGACGGCAAGGACCCGTGGCCAAAGCCCCAGCTGGAGGCGATCGAACGGGTGTCGGCGGCCGTCTGCCGTCATCACCGGTGGACGGAGCGCTCGGTGATCGGGCATCTGGAGTGGCAGCCCGGGAAGGTGGATCCGCGCGGGTTCACGATGGCGTGGATGCGGGAGCGGATCCGGGAGCGGTTGAAGTAGGGCGGAGCCGGTGTGCCGCTGAGGCAGGGCGGCCGAATCCACGGCGCCGGGCGACAATGACCGAGTGACCAGGCCCGACCTCACCGCCCTCCACCCCCGGCTGCCCTCCCCCGCACAGGAGTCGGCGGACGAGCGGTTCACGCGGCGGGGCGTGCGGCTGCTCCTCAAGCGCGACGACCTGATCCATCCGGAGCTGATCGGCAACAAGTGGCGCAAGCTCGCGCCGAACCTGAAGGCCGCCGCGGGCCGTACGGTCGTGACGTTCGGCGGCGCCTACTCCAACCATCTGCGCGCCACCGCCGCCGCCGGCCGCCTCCTCGGCCTGCACACCCTCGGCGTGGTCCGCGGCCAGGAACTCGCCGACCGCCCGCTCAACCCGTCCCTCGCACGATGCGTGGCCGACGGTATGCGGCTGCACTTCGTCGACAGGTCGACGTACCGCCGCAAGACCGATCCGGACACGCTGGCGGCCGTCCTGCGGGCGGCGGACGCGGAGGGGGCGTACGTCGTCCCGGAAGGCGGCAGCAACGCCCTCGCCGTACGCGGGTGCCGGGCGCTCGGCGAGGAGCTGCGCGGGCGGGCCGAGGTGGTCGCGGTGGCGTGCGGCACGGGCGGCACGATGGCGGGCCTGGCGGCCGGGCTCGGACCCGGGCAACGGGCCCTGGGCGTCCCCGTCCTCAAGGGCGGCTTCCTGGCCGACGACATACGAAAGTTGCAAGCCGAGGCGTTCGGCGGCCCGCGGGGCGACTGGTGGCTCGACGAGCGGTTCCACTTCGGCGGATACGCCCGTACGACACCGGAACTCGACGACTTCGCCGAGGACTTCGAGGCACGGCACGGGATGCCCGTCGAGTGTCTCTATGTCGCCAAGTTGCTGCATGGACTTGTCGCCTTGGTGGAGGAGGGTGCCTTCGCTCCCGGGACGACGGTGGCGGCCGTGATCACCGGGTCACCGTGGCCCGCGGCGGCCCCTCACCCCGCCTCCCGATAGGCCGCCGCCTCCTCCAGGTCCAGCCTGCGCAGCAGGGTCCGCAGCATCTCGTCGTCGATGTAGCGACCGTCGCGCAGCTTCACGAACACCGCGCGCTCGGCGCCGATCACCTCGCGGGACAGCCGGCGGTAGGTGTCGTCGACGGACTCGCCGGTGACGGGGTTGGCCTGGCCGAGGCGCTCCCAGACGGAGTTGCGGCGGCGTTCCAGGACGGCTCGCAGGCGGTCGGCCAGCGGGTCGGGCAGGGCGTTGCGTTCGTCGGCGAGGAGTTCCTCCAGGCGTCGTTCGGCGGCCCGGGAGGCCTGCGCCTGGGCGTTGGCCTCGGCGAGGGTCTCGGCCCGCGCGTCGCGGCCGGGGAGTTTCAGCAGGTGGATCAGGGGCGGCAGGGTCACGCCCTGGACGACCAGGGTGCCGATGACCGTGGTGAAGGTGAGGAAGAGGATGAGGTTGCGCTCCGGGAACGGCTCGCCGCCGTGCACCGTGAGCGGGATCGAGAAAGCGATGGCCAGCGAGACCACGCCGCGCATTCCTGCCCAGGAGATGACGAACGGCGCCTTCCAGGTCAGATCGCCCTCGCGTTCCCTGATCCGGGCCGACATCATGCGCGGCAGGAACGTCGCCGGATACACCCACACGAACCGCGAGACGACGACCACGAGGAAGACGGCGACCGCGTACCAGGCGGCGCGGCCGCCCTCGTACTCCCCGAGGCCCTTCAGGACCACCGGCAGCTGCAGTCCGATCAGCGCGAACACCGCCGACTCCAGCACGAACGCGACCATCTTCCACACCGCCTCCTCCTGGAGCCGGGTGGCGAAGTCGACCTCCCACGCGCGGTGTCCCAGGTACAGCGCGACGACCACGACCGCCAGCACTCCGGAGGCGTGCACCTGCTCGGCGGCCGCGTAGGCGACGAACGGGATCAGCAGGGAGAGCGTGTTCTGCAGCAGCGCTTCCTTCACGTGCGTGCGCAGCCAGTGGATCGGCACCATCAGCACCAGCCCGACCCCGATGCCGCCGAACGCCGCGAGCAGGAACTCACCGATCCCGCCGGCCCAGGTCGCGCCCTCGCCGACGGCCGCGGCGAGGGCGACCCGGTACGCGGTGATCGCGGTGGCGTCGTTCACCAGGGACTCGCCCTGAAGAATCGTGGTGATCCGGGACGGCAGCCCCACCCGGCGCGCGACGGCCGTGGCGGCGACCGCGTCCGGCGGCGCCACCACCGCGCCCAGCACCAGGGCCGCGGTCAGCGGCAGATCCGGTACGACGAGATAGGCGACCCAGCCGACGGCGAAGGTCGCGAAGAGCACGTAACCGACCGACAGCAGCATCACGGGCCGCAGCTGAGCCCGCAGATCGAGATACGAGCTGTCCGTCGCCGCGGTGTGCAGCAGCGGGGGCAGCACCAGGGGCAGGACGACGTGCGGGTCGAGCGTGTACTCGGGCACCCCCGGCAGATACGACACGGCGAGCCCCGCGGCGACCAGCAGCAGCGGCGCCGGCACGGGCGACCGCCGCCCGGCCGCGGCCACGGCGGCGCTCCCCGCCACCAGCAACAGCAGCGGCATCACGTCCATGGTTCTCGCCCGCCCTCGTTTTTCCGCGCGGCCATCGTCGCGGCCGTCGTAACCTGGCAATCATGAAACAGTGCACGCACGCCGACGCGCTGCCGCACCCGGAACCCGAGGCGCTGAACGAGACGTGCCCGGAGTGTCTGGCGGAAGGCATGCACCCCGTACAACTGCGGCTCTGTCTCAGCTGCGGGCACGTCGGCTGCTGCGACTCATCGCCAGGGAGGCATGCGACAGAACACCACAAGGAGTCCGGTCACCCGGTGATGCGGACCTTCGAGCCGGGCGAGGAATGGCGTTGGTGCTTCGTCGACCACGTACTCGTGTGACCCTGGATCCGGACGGTTCGACCGTCTGACGTCTGGGTACGTCAACCCGGCGCGCGCTCTTCCCAATTGGAGCCGCAGACCCCTAGACACGGAGCGTGTCCACAGGTTTACTGTGAGTGACGGCAAGGGGTTGGGGTCCTGGGGACAGGAAAGTTCAGAGCGCGATAGCGTCACCGCTGAACCACACATCGCGTTACCCCGGGGGGCGACCCTCGGCCCCGAGAAGCTTGTACCACCTTGGAGGTGAGGGTGTCCCAGATCGCAGGCGAGCCCGCGACCCAGGACTTCGTGGAAGTCCGGCTGCCGGCCGCGGGTGCCTACCTGTCGGTGCTGCGTACGGCGACTGCCGGCCTCGCGGCCCGTTTGGACTTCACCCTCGACGAGATCGAGGACCTGCGCATCGCGGTGGACGAGGCCTGCGCGATCCTGCTCCAGCAGGCCGTGCCAGGCTCGGTGCTCAGCTGTGTCTTCCGACTCGTCGACGACTCACTCGAGGTCACCGTCTCGGCCCCGACCACGGACGGCCACGCCCCCTCCAGGGACACCTTCGCCTGGACCGTCCTGTCGGCCCTCGCGGGCAAGGTCTCCTCCGCCGTGGACGAGGACAAAACCGTTTCGATCAGCCTCTACAAACAGCGCGGCGCGGGACCCGGGCCGGCGTGAGGAACGGGGACGGGCCGGTGCGGGACGAAGAGCGCGGCACACGGGAGCTGCCGGACGGCGCTGCCCCCTTCTCGGACGCGGCCGAGACCCTGGGGGCGGGCCCGAGCGGTCCGAGCGGTTCC
This sequence comes from Streptomyces sp. NPDC028907, assembly GCF_055564995.1. Taxonomy (NCBI): domain Bacteria; kingdom Bacillati; phylum Actinomycetota; class Actinomycetes; order Kitasatosporales; family Streptomycetaceae; genus Streptomyces; species Streptomyces sp. NPDC028907. The sequence continues at coordinate 263,901 of NZ_JBVHVE010000008.1, read as the reverse complement.
CGACGCATGGCGGACGGCATCGACGGCATCCCCGAGCAGGCCCGGCCGCACCCGGAGGACGACTCCGTGGAGGCCGGCCTCCTGGCCGAGGGACGGGATGACGAAGGTGCCGTGCAGGGCGCGCCTCTGGGCGGGCGGATGGGGGTCTCCCCAGTCCGAGTAGAGGCGAGGGCTCGGGAGAGGGCAACGGGCGGGACGATGAGCGAGCACCAGCGAAACGCCGAGGACGAGGCGATGAGCACGCACAGCGTGCAGGCCACGCAGCACGACCCTCAGGACCGCAGCGGGGCGCGCGCCATGTTCGTCGAGCTGCGCAAGCTGCAGGACGGCAGCGCCGAGTACGCGGAGCTGCGCAACCGGCTGGTCCGGATGCACCTGCCGCTCGTCGAGCATCTCGCGCGTCGCTTCCGCAACCGCGGCGAGCCGCTGGACGACCTCACCCAGGTCGCCACCATCGGTCTGATCAAGTCGGTCGACCGGTTCGACCCGGAGCGCGGCGTCGAGTTCTCGACGTACGCGACCCCGACTGTCGTCGGTGAGATCAAGCGGCACTTCCGTGACAAGGGCTGGGCGGTCCGCGTTCCACGCAGGCTCCAGGAGCTGCGCCTGGCACTGACGACGGCCACCGCCGAGCTGTCCCAGCAGCACGGCCGCTCCCCCACGGTCCATGAACTCGCCGAGAAGCTGTCGATCTCGGAGGAGGAGGTCCTGGAGGGCCTGGAGTCCGCCAACGCGTACTCCACGCTGTCCCTGGACGTCCCCGACACGGACGACGAGTCCCCGGCGGTCGCGGACACCCTCGGCGCGGAGGACGAGGCGCTGGAGGGCGTCGAGTACCGCGAGTCCCTCAAGCCGCTGCTGGAAGACCTTCCACCGCGCGAGAAGCGGATCCTGTTGCTGCGTTTCTTCGGCAACATGACCCAGTCGCAGATCGCGCAGGAGGTCGGGATCTCCCAGATGCACGTGTCCCGCCTGCTGGCGCGCACGCTGGCGCAGCTGCGGGAGAAGCTGCTGGTGGAGGAGTGACGGCCGTCGGCTACTGCTGATCCGGCGTGTTGCCGGGCCCCCGGATCCCGAGGGCCTCGGTCGTCGCCGGATTGACCAGAAGGACGAGCGTGGCGACCGCGATCACGGCGATCACGATGCCCGCCGGGATGGCGATGCTGTCCGCCTGCAACAGGCTGTAGGCCACCGGCAGCGCCAGGATCTGCGTAATGATGGACGGCCCCCGGCTCCAGCTGCGCAAGCCGAACAGCCCCCGCGCGGCGAGCAACGGCAACAGCGCGAGCGCGACCAGCGTCACCCCGAGCGTGACGGCCTGCTGCCGGTCGTCCGGATCCCCGGCAACCCCCAGCACGAGCACCCACACGCCCCCGACGGCAAGGCCCACACCTTCCAGCGCGGTCAGCACGGCCGCATACGTCAGCCGCCGCGGTCGCGGGACGGTGGTTTCCGGGGTGGCGGGGCTCTGCTCCTTGGTCACCCCTGAAGGGTAGTCCTCCACTACATCGCCTCACCGGCCAGGACCGCCAAGGCAGACCGGCACCACCCATCCCGTCCGGCGTTTGAGGACGAGGCAGCGAGCGGCACCCAATAGCCCGGCCCAACCGGCGGAGCCCCCCGTGTTGAGGCTCACGCTGCATCTCTTACCTGATCCCCACCTCGACCTGTGCCCGGTACCCCCCAGTAGGTACGCTGCAACCCATGCGTGCACTTCTCGTGGTCAATCCGGCAGCAACCACCACAAGCGCACGTACGCGCGATGTCCTGATCCATGCGCTCGCCAGCGAGATGAAACTCGAGGTTGTCACCACGGAGTACCGCGGCCATGCCCGCGACCTGGGCCGACTGGCCGCGGACAGCGACGACGTCGACCTGGTGGTCGCGCTCGGTGGCGACGGCACGGTGAACGAGGTCGTCAACGGACTGTTGCACAACGGCCCCGACCCGGACCGCCTCCCCCGCCTCGCCGTCGTCCCCGGCGGCTCCACCAACGTCTTCGCCCGCGCGCTCGGTCTGCCCAACGACGCCGTGGAGGCGACCGGCGCCCTGCTCGACGCCCTGAGCGAGGGCAGCGAACGTACGGTCGGCATGGGCATAGCGGCGGGCACGCCGGGCACCGAGGACGAGGCGGCTCCGGCCAGATGGTTCACCTTCTGCGCGGGGCTCGGCTTCGACGCGGGTGTCGTCGGCCGGGTCGAGCAGCAGCGCGAACGGGGCAAGAAATCCACACACGCCCTTTACCTGCGCCAGGTGGTACGCCAGTTCCTCCAGGAGCCCAACCGCCGGCACGGCACGATCACGCTGGAGCGGCCGGGCCAGGACCCGGTGACCGATTTGGTGCTGTCCATAGTCTGCAATACCGCTCCGTGGACATATTTGGGCAATCGCCCGGTGTACGCGGCCCCTAAGGCCTCGTTCGATACCGGTCTCGACGTACTCGGTCTCAGCCGTATGTCCACGGTCGCGGTTGCCCGGTATGCGACCCAGTTGCTCACTTCGTCCCCCGAGCGCGGGGCCCGTGGCAAGCATGCGGTCACACTCCACGACCTGGACCAGTTCACCTTGCATTCGAAGGTGCCGTTGCCCCTCCAGATGGACGGCGACCACCTCGGGCTGCGTACGAGCGTGACGTTCACAGGCGTACGCCGTGCACTGCGTGTGATTGTGTGAGCGGAACGGGCTAAAGTCCTTTCACTCGAACGTTTAGGCCAGGATCCACCCCATGGAAGTACGGCTGTGACCTAGTCGACACCGAGGAATCAAAAAAAACTTTCCGGAAGGGGTTGTATCCGTCGCTGAGGTTTGCGAGTCTCTACGTGGCGATCGGGACGGCCCGCAGGACCGGCCTCCACTGATCACCGGAATCCCCCTTCAAATCACAGGACCCACGCCAGGGAACCTGGCGGTTGGCCCTTCACTTGTTGAGGGATTCGTGAAAGCGTTCACATTCACAAGCAATCAGCACGTAATACCAAGGAGAGGTAGCAGCCATGGACTGGCGTCACAACGCCGTTTGCCGCGAGGAAGACCCCGAGCTCTTCTTCCCCATCGGCAACACCGGTCCTGCGCTGCTGCAGATCGAGGAAGCCAAGGCCGTCTGCCGTCGCTGCCCTGTCATGGAGCAGTGCCTGCAGTGGGCGCTCGAGTCCGGTCAGGACTCCGGCGTCTGGGGTGGTCTCAGCGAGGACGAGCGCCGCGCCATGAAGCGCCGCGCCGCCCGCAACCGGGCCCGTCAGGCCTCCGCCTGACAACACCCGCCCCGCAAACAGCCTGAGCTTGGCGGCGCGTACAGCGAGTACGCATCTCCCGCCCCCGAGCCGCAGCGCGCAGTACCCCCGATGCGCAGCAAACGCTGGCAACGAGCATGTTGAGCCCCAGCCCCCTGAACGGGCTGGGGCTCTTTGCTGTCCGCGACGCGCCGACGGTACGGCGGTGGGTCTACTTGTGCGCCCGCACCGGGATGTCGAGGATCACCCGGGTCCCCCGCTCCGGCGCCGGGACCATGTCGAACGTGCCGCCCAACTCGCCCTCCACCAGGGTCCGTACGATCTGGAGCCCGAGGTTGCCGGCGGTGTGCGGGTCGAAGCCCTCGGGCAGACCCACGCCGTCGTCCTGGACGGTGACCAGGAGGCGGGCCTGCTTGGTCGTACCGCCGCGGACGGCCGAGACCTCGACCGCTCCGGTGTCACCCTCGCGGAAGCCGTGCTCCAGGGCGTTCTGAAGGATCTCGGTCAGGACCATCGACAGGGGCGTGGCGACCTCGGCGTCCAGGATGCCGAAGCGGCCGGTGCGCCGGCCGGTGACCTTGCCGGGCGAGATCTCGGCGACCATCGCCAGCACCCGGTCGGCGATCTCGTCGAACTCCACGCGCTCGTCGAGGTTCTGGGAGAGGGTCTCGTGCACGATCGCGATCGAGCCGACCCGCCGTACCGCCTCCTCCAGGGCCTCGCGGCCGCGGTCGGACTCGATGCGCCGGGCCTGGAGGCGGAGCAGGGCGGCCACCGTCTGGAGGTTGTTCTTCACCCGGTGGTGGATCTCCCGGATGGTGGCGTCCTTGGTGATCAACTCGCGCTCGCGGCGGCGCAGTTCGGTCACGTCCCGCAGTAGCACCAGCGAACCGATGCGGGTGCCCTTGGGCTTGAGCGGGATCGCCCGGAACTGGATGACGCCGTCGCCCGACTCGATCTCGAACTCGCGGGGAGCCCAGCCGCTGGCGACCTTGGCGAGGGCCTCGTCCACCGGCCCGTGGGTCGGGGCGAGTTCGGCGGTGGTCATGCCCAGGTGGTGGCCGACGAGGTCGGCGGCGAGGCCGAGGCGGTGGTAGGCGGACAGCGCGTTCGGCGAGGCGTACTGGACGATGCCGTCGGCGTCGACGCGGATCAGGCCGTCGCCGACGCGCGGCGAGGCGTCCATGTCGACCTGCTGATTGGCGAACGGGAACGATCCGGCCGCGATCATCTGCGCGAGGTCCGATGCGCTCTGGAGGTATGTCAGCTCCAGGCGGCTCGGGGTGCGGACGGTCAGCAGGTTGGTGTTGCGGGCGATGACGCCCAGGACGCGCCCGTCCCGGCGTACCGGAATCGACTCGACGCGGACCGGTACCTCCTCGCGCCACTCGGGGTCGCCCTCGCGCACGATGCGGCCCTCGTCGAGCGCGGCGTCCAGCATCGGGCGGCGGCCGCGCGGGACGAGATGGCCGACCATGTCGTCCTGGTACGAGGTCGGGCCGGTGTTCGGCCGCATCTGGGCGACGGAGACATAGCGGGTGCCGTCGCTGGTGGGGACCCACAGGACGAGGTCGGCGAAGGAGAGGTCGGAGAGCAGCTGCCACTCCGACACCAGCAGGTGGAGCCACTCGAGGTCGGAGTCGTCGAGGGCCGTGTGCTGGCGTACGAGTTCGTTCATGGAGGGCACGTGGCCGAGCGTACCTGGCGGTACGGACATGGTCCGAAACCAGCCATCGCGGAGGCGATCCTGGCGATGAAGGGCCCTGGAAACACCCGCGGGCCGCGGCGCCTGAGAGGGACCCTCAACCCTCCCGGCACCGCAGCCCGGAGCAACATCGGCCATGGGGTGTGCGGTCCCGGTCGGCCGAAGGATGAGGACCCGGGGCAGTCAGGGCAGAGAGCTCCGGTTCCTCGGTCCGTCCTCCTGTGCGGGGAGGACGGAAGTCGGTGCGTTCTCGTACTACGCACTCCTCCGCAATTGTGGACTAGACCACTCCGGTGTGTCCATGCGTTGGAGCCTGTTTGCTGTTGACGCTTCTTCGCGGGGCTCCGACCAGTTGGAGGACTAGTAGGACGCCCTGGTATCCATCACGCAGCCTAACCCGTGTGGGTTCATGTGCGGGGCCAGTTGGCCATGGCAATTTCCGCGAGCGCCGCCGGTTCCTCCCGGCTCGCCCCGTCCCGCGCCTGTTGTGAGGGGCGTTCTCAGCGGGTCTCCGTCACCTTCGCAAGTGCCCGCGGTGCGTCCGGGTCCTGGCCCCGGGCGATGGTGACCTCGTACGCCAGGAGTTGGAGCGGGAGGATCTCCAGGATCGGCTGGAGCTCCTCGGCCAAGCCGTCGGTGGGCAGGACGAAGCCCGCCGAGGCCCGCTCGACCTGGTGGCGGGCGCCGATGACGACCAGGTCGGCACCGCGGCCGCGAAGCCGGTCGAGGACGGGCTGGAGGGCCTCGCCGCCCTTGCCGTCGGTGACGACCGCGATGACCGGGGAGACGTTGTCGACCATGGCGAGCGGGCCGTGCAGGAGGTCGGCGCCGGAGTAGGCGAGGGCCGGGATGTAGCTGGTCTCCATCAGCTTGAGTGCGGCCTCCTTGGCGGTGGGATAGCCGTAGCCGCGGGAGGTGATCACCATGCGCTCGGCGAAGCGGTAGCGGGCGGCGAGGGCGCGGACCTCGTCCTGCCGGGCGAGTGTCTGCTCGGCGAGGTCGGGGAGCACCTTGGCGGGGGTGCCGTCACCGCCGCTCAGGCCTTCGACGAAGAGGTACAGGGCCAGCAGGGAGGCCGTGTAGGTCTTGGTCGCTGGGAGGGCCCGTTCGGGTCCGGCCATGATGTCGAGGTGGTACTCGGAGACGGCGGCCAGCGGGGAGTCGGGATTGTTGGTCACCGCGAGCGTGATCGCGCCGGCCTCGCGGGCGGCCCGGGTCGAGGCGACCAGGTCCGGGGAGCCGCCGGACTGGCTGACGGTGACGACGAGGACGTCGGTGAGGTCGGGGCGGGCGCCGTAGGCGGTGGTGGTCGACATCGAGGTCAGGCCGCACGGCAGGCCGAGGCGGATCTCCAGGAGGTACTTGGCGTAGAGGGCGGCGTTGTCGGAGGTGCCGCGGGCGGTGAGCAGGACGAAGCGTGGTGCGCGGGCGGCGATCTCCTGGGCGACCCGGCGGATGGCGGGGGCGCCGTGGGAGAGGACGCGGCGCAGTACGGCGGGCTGTTCGGCCATCTCGCGGGCCATGATCAGGCCGGGGAGTTCGTTGTGCGGGGCGTGGGGGTCGGGAGGGTACGGCGTCGTGGTGGTCATGGGCCCTTCCTGCTCTCGCACTCGTCGTGCCGGGCATGGCGTCCGGCGCCTCGGACGGACAGTCTCCATTCCACTCCCCCACGGGGGATGACGCCTTCCCGACGGGCTCCCGAAATGTCCGCGGGGCTTGCGTTCACCTGGGCTGCGGGGCTCCGCTCTGTTAGATTGGTCTAAACCACATGGCCCTTCAGGGTGCCCTTCGAGTCCCTCTTCAGATCGGCAGGCCCAGCGTGGAAGTTGTCATCGTTCCGGACGCCCAGGCGGGTGGCGAGCTGATAGCCGAGGCCATGGCCCGGCTGCTCGCGCGCAAGCCCGACGCCGTGCTCGGTGTGGCCACCGGGTCGACCCCGCTGCCCATCTACACGGCGCTCGCGGCCAAGGTGCGCTCCGGTGCCGTGAACGCCTCGCGGGCACGGATCGCGCAGCTGGACGAATATGTGGGGCTGCCCGCCGAGCACCCGGAGTCGTACCGGTCGGTGCTGCGGCGTGAGGTGCTGGAGCCGCTCGGGATCGGGATGGACGCGTTCATGGGGCCGGACGGTACGGCGGCGGACGTGCAGGGGGCGTGCGAGGCGTATGACGTGGCGCTGGCCGAGGCGGGGGGTGTGGACCTGCAGTTGCTCGGGATCGGGACCGACGGGCACATCGGGTTCAACGAGCCCTGTTCGTCGCTGGCCTCGCGGACGCGGATCAAGACGCTGACCGAGCAGACCCGGATCGACAACGCGCGGTTCTTCGACGGGGACATCGAGCAGGTGCCGCACCACGTCATCACGCAGGGGATCGGGACGATCCTGGAGGCACGGCACCTGGTGCTGCTGGCCACCGGCGAGGGCAAGGCGGACGCCGTCGCCGCGACCGTCGAGGGGCCGGTCGCGGCCGTCTGTCCGGCCTCGGCGCTCCAACTGCACCCGCACGCCACGGTCGTCGTCGACGAGGCCGCCGCGTCCAAGCTGAAGCTGGCCGACTACTTCCGGCACACGTACGCCAACAAGCCGGACTGGCAGGGGATCTAGACACCCCACCGCGGAGACGGAGCCCGGCCGCTCAGCCCTGAGGGGCGGCCGCCTCGTCGTCGGCCGGCTCGTCCCGGGCGGCCAGGCCCGCCACCCACAGCGGCATCAGCCAGTGGACCGTGAGGACGGCGACGAGGGCGGGGGCCGCGTAGACCCGGAGGGCCTCGCCGTCGGCCGCGCCCGCCGCCAGCAGGCCGACCACGGAACCGAGCAGCAGCCAGGTCATCAGGCGGTGGGCTCGGGCGAGCACCCGCCTGCGTTCCGCCGACTGGCGCTCGTCCAGGACGTGTTCGCGCAGTTCCATCAGGCCCCGGGTGGCGCCGTTGATCACGCCGGTCGCCACCATCCAGGGCAGCATGAGCACCAGGCCGACGGCGGCGGACCACACCGGCTCGGCACGCGCGAGGCAGAAGTACCCGATCAGCGCCACGATGGCCACGGTGAGCGTGACATGCGTGGCGACGACCAGACGTCGGCGGGTGGCCGTGGCGTAGAGCGGGAGCGCCCGGCGGTCGTTCATCAGCCGCAGCATGCTCCGGTCGTGGCGCGTCAGGCGTGTGGTCGTCATATCTGTTTCCTCCCGTAGACCTCGTCCGTGAGCGGGCGGAACGGTTCGAGGGAGAACAGGGCCTCGACCGGCAGCTCGAAGAACTTCGCGATCTTCAGAGCCAGGTCGAGGCTCGGGTTGTACTGCCCCCGCTCGATATAGCCGATGGTCTGGTAGTGGGCTCCCACTGCCTCGGCCAGGCTCTGGCGCGACACCTTGCGTTCGGCACGCACCATCGCCAATCTGTTGTGCACCTGCTCGCTCATGTATAAGAAGTACTACATTCAGAGGGAGGGGTGCAACAGCGAAGGCAGCCAACTGCGGCCAGGGCAGCCCGTGGTGGTCTCAGGTCCCGGCGATGACCTCCGCCGCCGCGCGTCCGCAGACGCGGGCCGCGCCGTGGGTGGCGATGTGCAGGGCGCCGCGGGGCTCGGCCTGTGGGACGCCCATTTCGACGACGACGGTGTCGGGGCGGGCGTGCAGCAGGGTGTCGAGGGCCGTCGCCATCCAGGGGTGGCGGTGTTCGTCGCGGACCACGGCCACCACGCGGCGTCCACCGGCCGCTTCCAGCGCCGCTCGCCCCGCGTCCTCGCCCGTGTAGCTGCCGGTCTCCGTGCCAGGGAGCAGGCGGGCCAGTTCGGCGGCGACGCCCCAGGGGGTCTCGTCGCCGACCGCGATGTTCGCCACCGGGGTGAAGGCGGCGACGTACGGCGGTTCGGTGAGGGGGGTGAAGGGGCCCGCGCCCTGCGCGCCGGTCACGGTCAACGCGCGCCGGGCCGCGACGAGGCCCACGTCCGGCCACCGGTCGCCGTCGGTCACCGGTGCCTCGGAGGCCGTCCAGCGGGCCAGTTCGCGTACCCGCTGCGCCGCTTCCGCGAGCCGTTCCTCGGGGAGTTCGCCCGAGCGGACCGCCGCGACCAGGGCGTCGCGCAGGCGGCGTACGGTCTCGTCGTCCGCCAGGCCGCCGCCCACGCAGATCGCGTCGGCGCCGGCCGCGACGGCGAGGACGCTGCCGCGTTCGATGCCGTAGGTGGCGGCGATGGCCTGCATCTCCATGCCGTCGGTGACGATCAGGCCGGTGTAGCCGAGCTCGCCGCGCAGGAGGTCGGTGAGGACCGGGCGGGAGAGGGTCGCCGGGTGGTCGGGGTCCAGGGCGGGGACGAGGATGTGCGCGCTCATCACCGCCCGGGTGCCGGCGGCCATGGCCGCGCGGAACGGGGCGAGTTCGCGGTCGGCCAGCACCGAGGCGTCCGCGTCGATGCGCGGGAGCGCGTGGTGGGAGTCGACGGCCGTGTCGCCGTGGCCCGGGAAGTGCTTGGTGCAGGCCGCCACGCCGGCCGACTGGAGGCCGGTGACGTAGGCCGCGGTGTGGCGGGCCACCAGCGCCGTGTCGGCGCCGAAGGAACGGACGCCGATCACCGGGTTGGCCGCGTTGGAGTTCACGTCGGCCGACGGGGCCCAGTTGAGGTTCACCCCGCAGGCGGCCAGGCGGCGGCCCAGTTCGAAGGCCACCTCCCGGGTCAGCTCCACGTCGTCCACCGCGCCCAGGGCGTGGTTGCCGGGGAAGCTGGAGCCGGTGCGCACCTCCAGCCGCGTCACATCACCCCCCTCCTCGTCGATCGCGACCAGCACGTCGTCCCGCTCGGCGCGCAACTGGGCGGTCAGCGCGGCCAGTTGCTCGGGCGAGGCGATGTTGCGGCCGAACAGGCCGACGGAGGCGAGGCCCTCGCCGAGACGGCGGAGCAGCCAGTCGGGGGCGGTGGTGCCGGTGAAGCCCGGCTGGAGCACGGTCAGGGCATCGCGCGTCAGAGTGTCGGTGCCGCTGGCGAATGTCGTCATCGGGGGGCGTTATCCCTTCACGGCGCCGGCCGTCAGGCCGCTGACAGCCTTGCGCTGCAGGAAGACGAAGAGGATCAGGATCGGGACGGCGAAGAGGGAGGACGCCGCCATCGTGGCGCCCCAGTCGTTGCCGAAGGCGGTCTGGAAGCTGGACAGCCACAGTGGCAGGGTCTGCGCCTCCGCCTCCTTGTTCAGCACCAGGACCAGCGGGAATTCATTCCATGCGGTGATGAAGCCGAACAGGGACGTGGACATCAGGCCCGGGGCCAGCAGCGGCAGGATGACCTTGCGGAACGCCTGGGCGCGGCCGCAGCCGTCGACCATCGCGGCCTCCTCCAGCTCCCGGGGCACGGCGGCGACGAAACCGCGCAGGGTCAGGATGGTGAAGGGCAGGATCATCATCATGTAGAAGACCGTCAGCGGCACGAGGCTGTTCAGCATCGAGGCGTCCCGCACGATCATGTACATCGCGATGATCATGACCTCCCACGGCGCCATCTGGGCCACCATGAAGCCGATGACGAACCCGCGCCGCCCCTTGAACCGCATCCGGGCGAGCGCGAAGGAACCGGCGAGCGCGACGACCAGGGCGAGGCCCACGGCGCAGAGCGTGACGATCAGCGAGTTGGCGACGTACGTCCAGAAGTGGTCGACGCCGATCGCCCGCTTGAAGTGCTCGAAGGTGACGTCGGTCGGGAACCACACCGGGTTCTCCGAGATGATGTCGCCGGTCGGCTTGAAGGCCGTGGAGAACATCCAGTAGACGGGGAAGACGAAGCCGATGAACAGGACGACGGCCGTGACGTTGGGCCACAGGCGGCCAAAGAGCGAGCGCTTCACAGCTCGTCCTCCTCTTGCTTGAGAACGATCCGCAGGTAGTACGCGGTGAGGCCGAGCAGGATCAGGATGGTCAGGACGGCGATGGCCGCGCCCATGCCGTAGTGCTGGTTGCCGACGCCCTCGATGTAGGCGTAGACGGGCAGGATCTCGGTGAGCCGGTCGGGGCCGCCGCCGTTGATGGTGAAGACCTGCACGAACGCCTTGAAGACCCAGATGACCTCCAGGAACGTCGTGGCGTAGAGGAACGGCCGCAGGAACGGCAGCGTCACCGTGGTGAAGCTCTTCCAGCCGCCGGCCCCGTCGAGCGCCGCGGCCTCGTAGAGCTCGCTCGGGATGGTGGTCGTGGCCGCGTAGAGGTTGATCGCGACGAACGGGATCGACATCCAGACGATCAGGACCGTCACCACGAAGAACGTCGACATCTGGCTGCTGGTCCAGCTGTAGTCGGCCATGGAGTGCCAGCCCAGCTTGTCCAGCACCCAGTTGACGACGCCGAAGCGCTGCGCGAACAGCCACTGGTAGACGGTGGTGGCGGCGACCACGGGCATCGCCCAGGCCAGCACGAGCCCGATCAGCAGCGTGACCCGCATCCGCTTGCCGAGGCGGGCGAGCAGCAGGCCGACCAGCGCGCCCACGACCATGATCAGGGCGACGTTGACCGCCGTGAACAGGATCGAGCGCAGGGTGACGCGCCAGAAGTCCTCGCCGGTGAGGACCTCCTTGTAGTTGTCGACGCCGTTCCACTCGGTGACGTGCTGGATCAGCTGCGCCATGTTGAGGTTCTGGAACGACAGCAGCACGTCCTTCACCAGCGGCCAGCCGAGCAGCAGCACGGTGGCCGCGCAGGCGGGCAGCAACAGGAGGTACGGGGTGAGCGCGCCGGCGCGGAACGCGGCACGGGGCCGCGGCCCGGCGGGCCCGCTCTCATCCCTCTTGGTCACGTCCACCGGGCCGGAGGGCGGCCGTTCGGTCTGCACGGTCATGCTCGCGATCTCTCTTCTCGACCTACGTACGTAGACCCGCGTGCGGTCGCCGGGGCGGGGGGCGCCATGCGCATCCCCCACCCCGGCGCGAACACCGGCGCCTTGCTGCGGCTGGTTACTGCTGCTGCGCCAGGCGCTTGTTGAACTCGTCCTCGACCTGCTTGGCGGCCTCGGCCGGGGACTTGCCGTTCAGCACGGCGGTCATGTACGTCTTGACCGGGTTGGGCGCGTTCTCCACGGCGGCCCACTCGGGGATCAGCGGCGTGGTGCCACCGCCCGCGGCGGCCGGCGCGGCGGCCTCGGCGACGGCGTTGCCCTTGAGGTTGGTCTGCAGCGCCGCCTTGTTGGGGATGACACCGTTGAGCTTGGCCAGCTCGCCCTCGTACTGGTCGGACAGGGCGATCCGCAGGAATTCCTTGGCCAGCTCCTGCTTCTGGCTGCCCGCGGCGACCGCGAGGTTGGAGCCGCCGAGGAAGACGCCCTCGGGCTTGTCGGCCGTGGCACCCGGGATGGTGAAGTAGCCGATCTCCTTCTCGATCTTCGGGTTGGCCTTGACGGCGATGCCGGCCTCCCAGCCCATGCCGATGAAGGCACCGACGTTGCCCTTGCCGAAGACCTCGCCCTGCTGCGGGGTGGCCTCGTCCTTGTCCTTGGGGGCCTTGGACAGCGCCTGGAACTTCTTGTACGTCTCCATGGCGGCGGCGATCTTCGGGTCGGCGAGGTTGGAGACGTACTTGTCGCCGTCCTTCTTCACCAGCTCGGCGCCCTCGCCGATGGTCAGGCCGACGAAGTGGTACCAGTTCTGGCCCGGCAGGTAGATGGGCTCGGCGTCGGTCTTCTCACCGATCTGCTTGAGGTCGGCGTAGAACTCGTCGCGGGTCTTGGGGGTGTCCTTGATGCCCGCCTCGGCCCAGATCTTCTTGTTGTAGAGGACGACGCGGTTGGCGAAGTACCACGGAGCGGCGTACTGCTTGCCGTCGTAGATGGAGGACTCGTTCAGGGACGCGGTCCAGTCGGCGCCGATCTCGGTCTTGAGGTCGGCGAGGTCGGCGAGGCCGCCGGTCTTGGCGTAGGCCGGGGTCTGGGTGTTGCCGATCTCGAAGACGTCCGGCGGGTTCTCCTCGGACAGGGCGGTGGTCAGCTTCTGCTGGATGCCGTTCCACTGCTGGACCTCGAACTTGACCTTGGCCTTGGTCTTCTTCTCGAAGGCCGCGGCCACGTCCTTCTGCCACTGGTCCGGGGAGGAGCCGTCCATCACCCACACCGTGAGCGTCTGGCCCGCGAACCCGTCCGCCCCGGCCTTGTCCCCGCCGTCGCCGTTGTCGCCCCCGCACGCCGCCAGGGAGATCATCATGCCCGCGACACCGATCGCGGATATCAGCTTGCGCTTCACGCCACCCTCCTCAGGGATGCCCACACCTCCCCCGCCCACAGGCCGGGACCTGGACCAATGGTGTAGACCAGTAGGGGGAGCTTGGACCAGACCACGAAGCGTGTCAAGGGTGGCCGAATAGCCTCTGACCAGCCGTTATGGGACCTACATATGCAGGAACCTTTAAGTAAGAAGGCAGCGAAAACAGCCGCGCCGGAGTACTCTCGTCCGCTAGACCACTCGGCGCTGTGGACTAGACCAAAAGAGGCGGCGACGGGTATACAGAAGGGATCACGAGGTGACCCTCCTCCGGAGCCGGGAAGGCAGGCCATGAGTACCGACGTCAGCAGTGCGGAGAACGAGGGTGGGGCAGGCGTTCGTACCGCACGCGTGCCCAAGTACTACCGCCTGAAGAAGCACCTGCTCGACATGACGGAGACGCAGTCGCCCGGCACCCCGGTCCCGCCCGAGCGCACGCTGGCCGCCGAGTTCGACACCTCCCGCACGACCGTGCGCCAGGCCCTCCAGGAGCTGGTCGTCGAGGGCCGCCTGGAGCGCATCCAGGGCAAGGGCACGTTCGTCGCCAAGCCGAAGGTCTCGCAGGCGCTGCAACTAACCTCGTACACCGAGGACATGCGCGCCCAGGGCCTGGAACCCACCTCGCAGCTCCTGGACATCGGTTACATCACCGCCGACGACCGCCTCGCCGAGCTGCTCGACATCACCGCCGGCGGCCGGGTGCTGCGCATCGAGCGGCTGCGCATGGCGAACGCCGAGCCGATGGCCATCGAGACGACCCACCTGAGCGCCAAGCGCTTCCCCGCCCTGCGCCGCTCCCTGGTCAAGTACACCTCCCTGTACACCGCGCTCGCCGAGGTCTACGGCGTCCATCTCGCCGAGGCCGAGGAGACCATCGAGACCTCCCTGGCCACCCCGCGCGAGGCCGGCCTGCTCGGCACCGACGTGGGCCTGCCGATGCTGATGCTGTCCCGGCACTCGCTGGACCGGGAAGGACAGCCGGTGGAGTGGGTGCGATCGGTGTACCGGGGCGACCGGTACAAGTTCGTGGCGAGGTTGAAGCGGCCGCAGGACTGAGGGGCGGCACGCGCGGGCCGGCTGGGGGCCCGGGGGCTATCCCCCGCGACGACGCAGCGTGGCGAGGTTGAAGCGGCCGCAGGACTGAGGGGCGGTACGCGTGGGGTCGGCTGGGGGTCCGGGGGTTATCCCCCGGGACGATGCAGCGTGGCGAGGTTGAAGCGGCCGCAGGACTGAGGGGCGGTACGCGCGGGCCGGCTGGGGGTCCGGGGGCTATCCCCCGGGACGACGCAGCGTGGCGAGGGTGAAGCGGCCGCAGGACTGAGGGGCGGTACGCGTGGGGTCGGCTGGGGGTCCGGGGGTTATCCCCCGCGACGATGCAGCGTGGCGAGGTTGAAGCGGCCGCAGGACTGAGGGGCGGCACGCGTGGGGTCGGCTGGGGGTCCGGGGGTTATCCCCCGCGACGATGCAGCGTGGCGAGGTTGAAGCGGCCGCAGGACTGAGGGGCGGTACGGGTTCGAGCGGATGCGGACCGGCCGTCAGGAGGCGGACCGCGCCAGGGGTTCCGCTGCCGCCGTACACACCAATCCTCCACATCCGATATGCGGACAGGGTCTTCCGCTGTAGTTGCACCGTCACCTACATTGCCCGGGCGTTTCACAGGTGATCAGTGAGGGGACGGAGCCGTCAGATGTCAGATGCCCCAGAGGTGAACAGAGGGCTGGTGACACCCGTCCGGGTCGTCATCGCGCTCTGCCTCATCGCGCCCTTTGTGGCGATGTTGTGGGTCGGTTCGTACGCCAAGGCGGATCCGGAGTTCGCCGGCATCCCGTTCTTCTACTGGTACCAGATGCTGTGGGTCCTGGTCTCCACGCTGCTGACGATGGTCGCGTACAAGCTGTGGCAGCGTGACCAGCGCGCCCGTGCCTCCCAGAAGGGCGGTGCGTCGGAATGAACGACGGCGTGAACGGCGTCGCGCTCGGCGTCTTCATCTTCTTCTTCCTGGCCGTGACGGTCATGGGTTTCCTGGCCGCGCGCTGGCGCAAGGCCGAGAACGAGCACAGCCTCGACGAATGGGGCCTGGGCGGCCGATCCTTCGGCACCTGGGTGACCTGGTTCCTGCTCGGCGGTGACCTGTACACGGCGTACACCTTCGTGGCGGTCCCGGCGGCGATCTACGCGGCCGGCGCGGCGGGCTTCTTCGCGGTGCCGTACACGATCCTCGTCTACCCCCTGATCTTCACCTTCCTGCCCCGCCTGTGGTCGGTCTCCCACAAGCACGGCTACGTCACGACCTCGGACTTCGTGCGCGGCCGCTTCGGCTCGAAGGGCCTGTCGCTGGCCGTCGCGCTGACCGGCATCCTGGCGACGATGCCGTACATCGCGCTCCAGCTCGTCGGCATCCAGGCCGTGCTGGACGTGATGGGCATCGGTGGCGGCGAGAACACGAACTGGTTCATCAAGGACCTGCCGCTGCTCATCGCCTTCGGTGTGCTGGCCGCGTACACGTACTCCTCGGGTCTGCGCGCGCCCGCGCTGATCGCGTTCGTGAAGGACACGCTGATCTACATCGTCATCGCGGTGGCGATCATCTACATCCCGATCAAGCTGGGCGGTTTCGACGAGATCTTCGCCGCGGCGGACAAGAAGTACACGGAGGCCGGTGCCGGCGGCCTCATCCCGCCCGCGGCGGCCCAGTGGGGGTACGCCACGCTGGCGTTCGGCTCGGCGCTGGCGCTGTTCATGTACCCGCACTCGATCACGGCGACGCTCTCGTCGCGCAGCCGTGAGGTGATTCGCCGCAACACGACGATCCTGCCGCTGTACTCCCTGATGCTCGGCCTGCTGGCGCTGCTCGGCTTCATGGCCATCGCGGCCGGAGTTCTCGTCACCAACCCCCAGTTGGCGATCCCGCAGCTCTTCGAGAACATGTTCCCCGACTGGTTCGCGGGCGTGGCGTTCGCGGCGATCGGCATCGGGGCCCTGGTCCCGGCCGCCATCATGTCCATCGCGGCCGCGAACCTCTTCACCCGCAACATCTACAAGGACTTCATCAAGCCGGACGCGACGCCCGCCCAGGAGACCAAGGTCTCCAAGCTGGTCTCGCTGCTGGTGAAGGTGGGTGCGCTGATCTTCGTCCTCACCATGGACAAGACGGTCGCGATCAACTTCCAGCTCCTGGGCGGCATCTGGATCCTGCAGACCTTCCCGGCCCTGGTCGGCGGCCTGTTCACCCGCTGGTTCCACCGCTGGGCGCTGCTGGCCGGCTGGGCGGTCGGCATGGTCTACGGCACGGTCGCCGCGTACAACGTCTCCACGCCGACGCAGAAGCACTTCGGCGGCTCCTCGGCGGAGATCCCCGGCATCGGCGAGATCGGCTACATCGGCCTGACGGCGTTCGTGCTCAACGTCGTCGTCACGGTGGTCCTGACCTTCGTCCTGAAGGCCGCGAAGGCCCCCGAGGGCATCGACGAGACCAGCCCGGAGGACTACACGGCGGACGCCGGCGACCCGGGCGTCCAGGCGGAACTGCCGCCGGCGACGGCGGGCAAGTCCCACTGAGTCCCTGGACCTGACCTGAACTGACATCGGCGGGCTGTCGGAGAAATCCGGCGGCCCGTCGGCGTGTGTGTCGGGCACACTCACCCGCATGGACTTCCAGATTCGGCGCGCGAGCCCCGACGAGTACGACGCCCTCGGCGAGATCACCGCCCAGGCCTACCTCCAGGACGGTCTCCTCGACTTCGGCGAGAGCGACGAGTACGTCGGCGAGCTCAGGGACGTGGCCAAGCGGGCCGCAGCCGCTGACGTGCTGGTGGCCGTCGACAACGGCCGGCTGCTCGGCGGCGTGACCTTCGTGCCGAGCGGCGGTCCGATGGCCGACATAGCCCGCGCCGGGGAGGCCGAGATCCGGATGCTCGCCGTCGACCGGGCGGCGCGCGGCCGGGGTGCCGGCGAGGCTCTCGTACGTGCCTGCGTCGACCGCGCACGGGCCACGGAGACCTGTGCGCGTATCGTCCTGTCGACCCAGCGCACCATGCACAGCGCCCACCGCATCTACGAACGCCTGGACTTCGTCCGCACACCCGAGCGGGACTGGAACCCGGTCCCGCACCTGGACGACATCACTCTCCTCACCTACCAGTTGACGCTCTGAAACCAGCGCGACACAACATCTGGGGGTGACACGACAGCACGGCACAAGATGTATGCTCATGCTCGCTGTCGCCGCAGGGGAATCCGGTGCGAATCCGGAACTGTCCCGCAACGGTGTACTTGTGCATATCTGTTCCCAGAACCGTGCACAGGAGTCAGTCCGAGGACCTGCCGACAGCGCGCCCGGCCACCCGGCCGGTGCGCACTGACGTCCGGGCCTCGTGGAATGGGCCGGTGGACGCGACGCCGCGTGCGCTCGTGTGCTGCCCCCTGCCCTCCGCAAGGCCCCCGTGCCGAGCGAGGGAGAGCCCCCACGTGACCATCGCGCCAGCAGATCCGGCCTCAGCCGTCCCGACCGTCGCCATCGACGAGGACGCCCCCGGAACGGCCTTGCTGCGGACCCTCACCGAGCTGACCGCCGACCTCCCCGACGCCGACCCCGGGCGGGTCGCCGCCGCCGCGCTGCGCGGCCGGTCCGCCGCCGCGGACGAGGCGGAGTTGCGGGAGCTGGCGACGGAGGCCGCCGCCGGTCTGATCTCCGAGGACCCCGCCTACTCCCGGCTGGCCGCCCGGCTGCTCACCATCGGCATCCGCGCGGAGGCCGCCTCGCAGGGCGTCACGTCGTTCACCGAGTCGGTCGCGGTCGGCCACCGCGAGGGCCTCATCGCCGACCGGACCGCCGAGTTCGCGCGGATCCACGCGGCCCGCCTCGACGCCCTGGTCGACACGGCCGCCGACGACCGCTTCGGCTACTTCGGCCTGCGCACCCTGCACAGCCGCTACCTGCTCCGGCACCCGATCACCCGCAAGGTCATCGAGACGCCCCAGCACTTCATGCTCCGCGTCGCCGCCGGTCTCGCCGAGGACGACACCCCCCGGGCCCTGGACGAAGTCGCCGCGCTCTACGGGCTCATGAGCCGCCTCGACTACCTCCCCTCCTCCCCCACCCTCTTCAACTCCGGCACCCGGCACCCCCAGATGTCGTCCTGCTACCTCCTGGACTCCCCGCTCGATGAGCTGGACTCCATCTACGACCGCTATCACCAGGTCGCCCGCCTCTCGAAGCACGCCGGCGGCATCGGCATCGCGTACTCCCGCGTCCGCGGCCGCGGTTCGCTGATCCGCGGCACCAACGGGCACTCCAACGGCATCGTCCCGTTCCTGAAGACCCTGGACGCCTCGGTCGCCGCGGTGAACCAGGGCGGCCGGCGCAAGGGCGCGGCCGCGGTGTACCTGGAGACCTGGCACTCCGACATCGAGGAGTTCCTGGAGCTGCGCGACAACACCGGTGAGGACGCCCGCCGTACGCACAACCTGAACCTCGCGCACTGGGTGCCGGACGAGTTCATGCGCCGGGTCAACGCCGACGGCCTGTGGTCGCTGTTCTCCCCCGCCGACGTGCCCGAGCTGGTCGACCTGTGGGGCGAGGAGTTCGACGCCGCCTACCGCAAGGCCGAGGAGGCGGGCCTGGCGAAGAAGACCATCCCGGCCCGCGACCTGTACGGCCGGATGATGCGCACCCTCGCGCAGACCGGCAACGGCTGGATGACCTTCAAGGACGCCGCCAACCGCACCGCCAACCAGACCGCCCTGCCCGGCCATGTCGTCCACTCCTCCAACCTCTGCACGGAGATCCTGGAGGTCACGGACGACGGGGAGACGGCGGTCTGCAACCTGGGGTCCGTCAACCTCGGCGCGTTCGTCGACACGGCGACCGGCGACATCGACTGGGAGCGGCTGGACGCCACCGTGCGTACCGCCGTCACCTTCCTCGACCGCGTGGTCGACATCAACTTCTACCCGACCGAGCAGGCGGGCCGCTCGAACGCCAAGTGGCGGCCGGTGGGACTCGGCGCGATGGGGCTCCAGGACGTCTTCTTCAAGCTGCGGCTCCCCTTCGACTCGGCGGAGGCGAAGCAGCTCTCCACCCGGATCGCCGAGCGCATCATGCTGGCCGCCTACGAGGCGTCCACCGACCTCGCCGAGCGCAACGGCCCGCTGCCGGCCTGGGAGAAGACCCGTACCGCGCAGGGCGTCCTGCACCCCGACCACTTCCCGAACGCCGAACTCACCTGGCCCGAGCGCTGGGCGGCCCTGCGCGGCCGTATCGCCACCACCGGCCTGCGCAACTCCCTGCTCCTGGCCATCGCGCCCACCGCGACCATCGCGTCCATCGCCGGCGTCTACGAGTGCATCGAGCCCCAGGTCTCCAACCTGTTCAAGCGCGAGACGCTGTCCGGCGAGTTCCTCCAGGTCAACTCCTACCTGGTCGACGAGTTGAAGGCGCTCGGCGTCTGGGACGCCCGCACCCGTGAGGCGCTGCGCGAGTCGGGCGGCTCGGTGCAGGACTTCGCCTGGATCCCGACCGACGTGCGGGCCCTGTACCGCACGGCGTGGGAGATCCCGCAGCGCGGGCTCATCGACATGGCCGCCGCCCGGACCCCGTTCCTGGACCAGTCGCAGTCCCTGAACCTCTTCATGGAGACGCCGACCATCGGCAAGCTCTCCTCGATGTACGCGTACGCCTGGAAGTCGGGCCTGAAGACGACGTACTACCTGCGCTCGCGCCCGGCGACCCGCATCGCCCGCGCCGCCCAGGCCCAAGCCACCATCCCCGTACAGCAGCCGGCGCCCGAAGACGCCGTCGCCTGCTCCCTGGAAAACCCCGAGTCCTGCGAGGCCTGCCAGTAATGACCACCCCCACGAACACCCGTAACGCCAACCTCCTCGACCCGGGCTTCGAGCTGACCCTGCGCCCCATGCGCTACCCGGACTTCTACGAGCGCTACCGGGACGCCATCAAGAACACCTGGACCGTGGAGGAGGTCGACCTCCACTCGGACGTCGCCGACCTGGCGAAGCTGTCCGAGGGCGAGCAGCACATGATCGGCCGGCTGGTCGCGTTCTTCGCGACGGGCGACTCGATCGTGGCGAACAACCTGGTCCTGACGCTGTACAAGCACATCAACTCCCCCGAGGCACGCCTGTACCTGAGCAGGCAGCTCTTCGAGGAGGCCGTGCACGTCCAGTTCTACTTGACGCTGCTCGACACCTATCTGCCCGACCCGGAGGACAGGGCGGCGGCCTTCGACGCCGTCGAGAACATCCCGTCCATCCGCGAGAAGGCCGAGTTCTGCTTCAAGTGGATCAACGAGGTCGAGAAGCTGGAGAGCCTGCAGACCCAGGCCGACCGGCGCCGGTTCCTGCTGAACCTGATCTGCTTCGCGGCGTGCATCGAGGGCCTGTTCTTCTACGGCGCCTTCGCCTACGTCTACTGGTTCCGCAGCCGGGGGCTGCTGCACGGTCTGGCCACCGGCACCAACTGGGTGTTCCGCGACGAGACGATGCACATGTCCTTCGCGTTCGACGTGGTCGACACCGTCCGCAAGGAGGAGCCGGAGCTCTTCGACGACGAGCTCCAGCAGCAGGTCACCGACATGCTGAGGGAGGCCGTCGAGGCCGAGCTGCAGTTCGCGCGCGACCTGTGCGGTGACGGCCTCCCGGGGATGAACACCGACTCGATGCGGCAGTACCTGGAGTGTGTCGCCGATCAGCGCCTCACGCGCCTCGGCTTCGCTCCGGTGTACGGCTCCGAGAACCCCTTCTCCTTCATGGAGCTCCAGGGCGTTCAGGAGTTGACCAACTTCTTCGAGCGGCGTCCGTCGGCGTACCAGGTGGCGGTGGAGGGCACCGTCGACCTGGACGAGGACTTCTGAGAGCTGGTCTGCCGAGTCCTGACCTTGTCGCGTTCCTGGGCCTCCCTGATCTGACGGTCGATGCGCCGGTCGTGCACGATCCCGATCACTGACGGGAGGACCAGGAGGACGAGCATGCCGAGGACGACGACCATGGCGAGCAGTGTCTGTGTCTGTTCTGCAGTCATGACACCACTGTCGCGCCGGACACTCCTTACGAACAGTGGCAGGACTGCCGCACACCCTCGATTTACTGCCAGCTTCGAGGCACACTGGCAGCATGCTGAAGAACGTCGCCGCCGTCCTCCTCGACGGCGTACATCTCTTTGAAATGGGCGTCGTCTGCGAGGTGTTCGGCATCGATCGCAGCGACGAGGGGCTGCCCACCTACGACTTCGCGGTCGTCTCCGCCGAGGGGCCGACGCTCGGCACGCATGTCGGCGGGCTCACCGTCTCGACGCCGTACGGCCTGGAGCGGCTGGACGAGGCCGACCTGATCGCCGTACCGGCCGGCAGCGAGTACGTGACCCGCACCTATCCGCCCGAGCTGCTGGACGCCCTGGTCAGGGCGGTGGAGCGGGGCGCGCGGGTGCTCAGCGTCTGCTCCGGCGCCTTCGTGCTGGGCGCGGCGGGGCTGCTCGACGGGCGGCGGTGCAGTGTGCACTGGCGGCACGCCGAGGAGCTGGCCTCGCGGCATCCGCGGGCGGTCGTCGAGCCCGATGTGCTGTACGTCGACGAAGGGCCGGTGATCACCAGCGCCGGCACCGCCGCCGGCATCGACGCGTGTCTGCACATCGTGCGGCAGGAGCAGGGGCCCGAGGTCGCCAACAAGATCGCCCGGCGCATGGTGGTCCCGCCGCACCGGGACGGCGGACAGGCCCAGTACATCGCGCGCCCCCTGCCCCGCTCCCAGTGCGACACGGTCGGCGAGGTGCTGGCGTGGATGGAGCGGCACCTCGACGAGGAGGTCACCGTCGAGCAGCTCGCCGAGCGCGCGCTGATGTCGCCGCGCACCTTCGCCCGCCGCTTCCAGCAGGAGACCGGCACGACCCCCTACCGCTGGATCCTGCGCCAACGTGTGCTGCTGGCCCAGGAGTTGCTGGAGGCGACGGACGAGACGGTGGACACGATCGCCGGCCGGACCGGGTTCGGCACCGCGGCCGCGCTGCGCCATCAGTTCGTCCGGGCCCTGGGCACGACCCCGAACGCCTACCGACGGACGTTCCGGGGCCCCGAAGCCGCCTGAGCTACTCCCGCGCCACCGGCGTCAGCAGCAGCGTGTGCGGATGCAGCGTGATCCCCACCCGAGTCGCGTCGTTCGAGCCGGGCACCTGCTCGAAGCGGTACCTGCCGGCCAGAGCCGCCGTGATCAGCGTCAGCATCGCCATGGAGAAGTGGTCGCTCGGGCACTTGCGGTTGCCGACGCCGAACGGGCTCATGGCGTATTTCGGTACCTCCTTGACGCGTTCCGGAAGCCAGCGATCGGGGTCGAAGTCGAGGTTGCGGACGTACGACCGCGGATCGCGCTGGACGGCGTAGGGGCTGTATACGATGTCGGCCCCGGCTGGAATGCGATAGCCACCCAGTGACGTATCGGTCACCGCCCGTCGCGTCAGAATCCAGATCGCCGGACGTAAACGCATCGCCTCCACGATGACATTGTTGGTGTGCCGCAGCCCGCGGACGTCCTCGAATGCCACGGGCCGGCCGCCGGTGACGGATTCGACCTCCGCGCAGATCCTGTCCGCGTGTTCCGGATGTTCCGCGAGCACATGGAGCAGCCACAAGATCGTGGAGGCCACGGTTTCGGCGCCCGCGGTGAATATCGCGACGACCTGGTCATGGATCTCCTGCTCCCCGATGGGGTCGCCATTCTCGTCCTTCGCCTCAAGCAATGCCGTCAGCAAATCGTCCGGCTTTTGACCGGATGCCCGGCGTTCGGCGACGACCTCGTCGACCAGGAGATGAAAATCGGCCAGGGCACCGTTGAACCGGCGGTTGGCGGGCAGAGGCAGGCGGTACAGCGGCCCGAGCGGGATCACCATCCGCCGGTACATCCCGCAGAAGAGGACGTCGAGTGCGGCGCACAGCCGGTCGGCCCGCTCGTCCATGTAGGCGCCGCGCAGCAGACAACGGGCGACGATCCGTACGGCGATCCGGAACGACTCGGCGGTGCAGTCGACGGTCTCGCCGGGCCGCCAGCGCTCGGTCAGCGCCCGTGCCTCCTCCGCCATGATCGGCCCGTACCCGGGGATCGCGTCGAGGCGGAAGGCGGGCTGGATGGTGCGCCGCTGCCGACGGTGCCGGGGGCCGTTGGCGGTGGCCACACCCTCCTTGCCGAGCAGGGCTTCCAGGGACTCCCACAGCGGCCCGGCGATCTCGAAGTCGGGGCTCAGCGCCAGCGCGCCGGTGAGCTCGGGCGTGGTGACGGCGTACACCGTCTTCGGCCCGAGCCCGATCCGTACGACGTCGCCGTGGTCGCGCAGGGTCGCCATGAAGGCCAGCGGATCCCGGACCAGCTTCCAGCCGTGGCCGAGAAGCGGAACGCCCCCGCCGGCGAGGGGCGGTTCACGCAGTTCCGGGGTCGCGGGCGGGCCGGCCTCGGGGCGGACGGACTCGACGGTCATAGCTCACCTGCCGCTTCGTTGGTGACGTACGGGGGCGTGGACCGGTCGTCCCAGCTGTCGACGCGGTAGCGACCGGACTCGTGGTGGAACCAGTAGACCGAGCTGAACCAGTTGCGCATATTGGCGACGCAGGCACGTACGGCGGCGCGGAGTTCGGTTCCCCGCTGCGTGCCGTCGGCGAGGGAGTCGGCGAATTCCAGGACCTCGCACTCGGCCGCGAGGAAATCGGCTATGCAGTCCTCGACCCGACGCCTGACTTCCGTCACCGTCTCTTCGAGGGTCAGCCCTTTGTGCGTGATCAGACTGATTCCGAGGTTATGGACCTCCGCACCCGCTATTTCCTTCGGAAAGGAGCAGAGATCGTTGTACCAGGCGGCGAAATCCTGGCTCAGCAATGCCGCCCGCCGAAAAGCCGGATGCTTTCTCACGGAGTCCGGCAGTTCCGTTCCGGCGCTCGGCTCCAGCAGATCTGTCCATATCGAGTGCGCGAAGGTGAGCCGACGCAGTTCGAGATATTCCTCGACCGTCGGAATCCTCCCCTCGACGCGGTTGCGAAATTCCTGGTCGTACGCCTCTATCACAAGATGGAAATGCCGGGCGAACCGTGCGTTCCAGGTGCCGGGCAGAAACGCGTACAGCCGCCCCGCACTGTCCGCGAACCCCGCGACCAGCGGGTCCTTGTGGTGCAGATGGTCCTCGGGTGCGTCCAGCGCCGCGTGCAACCGGAACCTGAGCCGCCGCCAGGCGGCCGGGCGGTGGTGGACGATGTCGCGGTCATGGCGGTCGTCCCACACGAAGAACCAGGCGCTGAAGTCCGCGATCGCCTGCAGGACATTGTCCGGGGCGCCCATGTAGTACCCGGCCATGAGGTCGGTATAGCAAAGACCGTCGGCATATTCCGCGACCTTGTCGGCCGGCATCAGCCGCTTCTCCAGCAGCCAGGCGCGGGTCTTCTCCTGGAGCCGCGGCCAATACGGATGGAGTTGCCTGGGAAACGCTGCTTCGATCACCGGGAGAGAGAGCGACGGTGGAACCGGGACCGCCGTCGATGTCGCTGTGGTGCTGTCTGAGAAAGCATGCACGAACAAACTCCTCTCAGCCGCCATTCATACAGCCGCGCACACCCCTCCCGCTGTACCGGGCGTGCGCCGTCGCGTATCCCCGCGCTTCCATTCAGCACCATAACCGACCGTTCTGGGAACGGATTTGCTTCTTTCACTACCCCTGGATGCCGTGAGTCTCCCATTTTATGACTGGATTTGGATCAGTACCTGCCTGTATGGGATCGAACACGTGCCGGACATGCGAACGGCGCCTGGTCAGGAGGGTGTACCTGAACAGGCGCCGTGCGTAAGTGACTTGTGGGGTCTCGGAGGAGGCCTCAGTCGTTCGCGACCACGGGGTAGCGGGGCTCGTTCTCGGCCATCTGCCGCAGCGCGTCCTTGCGCTCCCGCTTGGAGAGACGGTCGATGTAGAGGTAGCCGTACAGGTGGTCGGTCTCGTGCTGCAAACACCGAGCGAAGTACCCGGTGCCGCGCACCTTGATCGGGTTGCCCTTCTCGTCCTGCCCGGTGACCTCGGCGTAGTCCGGCCGGGCGAGCGGCGCGTACGCGGTCGGCACGGACAGGCAGCCCTCGTTGCTGTCGTCCAGCCGGCGCCGGTCGGCGGGCAGCTCGACGAGCTTCGGGTTGCACACGACACCGACGTGCCGCCTGCCCTCGTCGTCCATGCAGTCGTAGACGAAGACCTTCAGATCGACGCCGATCTGGTTGGCTGCGAGACCGACGCCCTCGGCGGTGCGCTGCGAGGCGAACATGTCCGCCACCAGCTGATCCAGCTCCGCGCCGAACTCGGTGACGTCCTTGCACTCCTTGTGCAGCACCGGGTTCCCGACGACGGTGATCGGCCGCGAGGTGCCGCGCTCACGCCAGGCGTTCTCGCGCTCCTCCGTGTCCTCGGTGTCGACGACGAACCCCTCGTCGTCCACGGGGAGCACGCCCGCGTGCTGCTGCTCGGTGTCCTGCTGGGCCATGACCGACGTATGCCTTCCTGCACAACCAAATGAACCAAAGGGGGGTGTGATGCTGATACAGGGTACGGCGAATCCTCAGCAGACCTCTTCGAGATCCCGCCAGTCCCGGGAATCGGGGCTGTCCGCGACCCACCCGTCCAGCAACCCCCGAACCAGCGCGGCCGGTGCCGCCACCCCGCACTCCCGCTCCGGCACCCAAAGCTGCCCGTCCGTCCGATGCCCCAGCGGCCCAGGATGCCCCGGCTCACTGTGATCGTGCGGATCCAGATGCTCCCCGTCCCCCTCGTCCGACGGCATACGCGACTCGGAGCACATCCGGCACAGCAACCGCACCGAGGAAGACCAGTCCTCGGCGGCAAACCCCGCGTCGGCGGCAAGCTGCTCCAGCGCATCCCGGTCGGCCTCCGTGGCGGCCTCCAGCAGCACCACCCACGTCGGCACCGGCGACGGCGCCCACAGCTCGATCTCGTCGAAGACAGGGTAGGCGTGCCCCGCCGACGTGGTCCGCTCCCCGTGCGGCACGCCGTCGTGCAGTACGACCTCGCCCCAGCGCCGCCCGGAGGACGGCAGCGGGATGGACAGCACCTCGATCCGGGCCGGGTCCAGCCGCCGCCCCCACACGACCTCGGCCTCCCCCTCCGGGGACAGCCGTACGGCCGCGCTGCCCAGGTCCATCCCGACCGGCTCACCGGAGTCGGTCGCGGCACCCGGCACCCGCAGCCCGTACGCCTGCCAGGCCCGCCGGGCCAGCGGCCAGTCCTGCAGGGCGGTGGCCGCGATTCCGACGTTCCACCAGTCGGGCGCCCCGGTCTCCCGGTCAAGCAGCGCCACCGCCCGCAGCCCGGCCGCGCGGGCCTGCTCCCAGTCGTGCCGGAACTTGTGCAGCAGGGCGAGGTTGAACCAGGACTCCGAAAGCCAGGGCTCCAGATCGGCGGCCCGCGTCAGCAGCGCGCCCGCGTCCTCGTACCGGCCGTCGCCGATGAGCGTGAACGCACGGTCGGTGGCCTGCCGCCAGGAGGCGGAGGGCCGGTGCCGTCCCTTGCCGAAGATCCTCACGATTCCCGCCTGCCAGTTCCGTGGAGTGGGCTGGCTAGTGCTCGCCCCCGGACACACTCTCATTCGCATCCAACCACGTACGGCTGGAAGGGCGCTCATTACCCATGGGTTACCCAACCACAGGGGGTGTCAGACAGTCTCTGGACAGCACCCGTGCGAGCGATCTGACCACCTCCGGCGCATAGTCCCCGGCGCTGCCCAGCCGCAGTTCCTCCAGCGCCTTCAGCGGCCCTCCTGGCCCGGCATCGCGGATCTTCTCCTCGTAGGCGTTGACCGCCCGCACGATCCGCGCCGCGACCGGCTGCTCCGGGCACGGGTCGGCGAGCCGCTCCACGACCATCGCCACCTGCGGGTTCACCCCGGTCTGCCGTACGACGGCCCCGCCCAGCAGCGCGATCCGCCGCTGCTCCTCGACGGGCAGTACGGCGGTCGCCCCGGCCGGCACCGGGTCGACCAGGCTGAGCTGCCCGATGTCGTGCATCAGGGCCGCGTACTCCAGCACGGTGAGCTCGGCCTCGGACAGTCCCAGGTCACGCCCCACCTCCCGGCTGAGCGCGGCCACCCGCCGGGCGTGTCCGGCCGGGGTGTACCCGGCGATCTCGGTGGCCCGGGCGAGGGAGGCGATGGTCTGCCGGTAGGTGGCCCGGACGGCGGCGTACCGACGCAGGGACATCTGGGTGAGCAGAAGGGGGAGCGAGAAGACGGGCAGCGCCCACAGCCCGGCCACGGCGACGGCGAGCGCCGTCACCGCGCCCGTCGCGCAGACGGCCGAACCGATCCCGAGCGTCGCCCGCAGCTCGTCCCGCAGCAGCGGCCCGAACGGCCACCGGGTGCGGGCGTGCGCGAGTGCGGCGGCGAGCAGGGCGTCGCACAGGGCGGTGAGCGTGAGGATCGCGAGCAGCAGCAGGGCGTATGCGGTGCCCCAGCCGTGGAACGTGCCCTGGTTGTACAGCGGTTGGAAGCAGACGGCCGCGAAGCCGACGGTGAGGACGCGCCGGGCGAGATGGTCGATGACGGGGCGGCCGCGCGCGATGTGCGGCACGCTGCCGAGCAGCGAGGCGGCGAGGACGACTCCGATCACCTGGGCGACGCCGTGCTGGGTGGACTGTCCGCCGTTCTCCCCCACCAGGGCGTACGACAGCGCCGCGGCGGCGCCGAGTGGTGCGGCCTCCCTGCTCGCCGCTCCCGTCCAGCGGGCGAGCTCGCCGAGGGCGACGAGGACTCCGAAGGCCAGCGCCGTGCCACGTTCGACGAGACCGCTGCCCAGGGTGTCGACCAGGCAGACGGCGACGAGGAGAGCGGCGCCCGCGTGCACGAGACCGAGCAGGAGGCGCGGCCTCGGGGCGCTCATCGGTGCGCGCCCGGGGCGCTGGCGACGGGTGGGCGGGGCGGCGGCACGGACGCCTCGTCGGCGGTCACGGCGGGATGCCATCCCTGCTGGTCCACGGCTCGGACGAGGGCCGTGACCATCCGGGGGTCGAAGTGCGAGCCCGCGCACTTCTCCAGCTCCCGCAGGGCGACGGGCACGGGTCGGGCCCTTGAGTACGACCGGTTCGACGTCATCGCGTCGAACGCGTCGGCGACCGCCACCACCCGTGCCGACTCCGGGATCTGACCGCCCGCCAGCCCGTAGGGGTACCCGCTCCCGTCCAGCCGCTCATGGTGGTGCAGTACGGCGGCCCGGGCCTCGCCGAGAAAGGAGATCCCCCGGACCATCTCGTGCCCGTACTCGGGGTGCAGCTCGATGACGCGCCGTTCCTCGGGTGTGAGCGGCCCGTCCTTGCGCAGCAGTCGCGTCGGCACCCCGAGCTTCCCGACGTCGTGCAGGATCCCGGCGAAGCGGAGCACCTCGACGCGCTCGTCGGCCATGCCCAGCTCCCGCGCGATCATCATCGTGGCCTGTCCGACCCGCTCGCTGTGGCCGCGGGTGTAGCCGTCCTTGATGTCGACGGCCTGGACCAGCGCGCGGATGGTCGCCTGATGCGCCGCGCGTTCCCGGTGGTACTGGGCGAACACCCACCACGACACGCACATCGGCAGCAGCACGAGCAGCGCGGCGACCGGGCCGTAGGGACTGCGCCACAGCACGGCCATCATCAGCCCGGCAAGACCGTGCACGGCGATCGGCGCCAGCGAGCGCAGGAACAGCCCCCGCCAGGCACGCCGTGCGGGCACACGGTCGGCGAGGGCCAGGATCCCGCCGTCGAGCGCCGTCAGCACCAGGCAGAACGACAGCACCGCGGCCCCGGCGGGGGCGAGCGCGTACGGGAAGTCGGACGCCTGTACGGCGTCGTGCTCGCCGAGCGCCCAGTGCACTCGGGCGGCCACCCACACCGCGATCACGAGCTGCGCCGCCCGCCACACCCGTCGCAGCAGGTACGGCCGGCCGGCGACCGGGGCGATCAGTGCCCCCGGCACCGCCACCAGCGCGGCGGCGGACGGAGGCAGCAGGAAAGCGCCGGCGAGGAGCACGGGATAGAACGAGCCGGACAGCCACGCGCCCCCGGCATACAGCGCGGCGAGCAGGGCCGGCGCCCACCAGGGAGTGTGCGTCGACGGCAGCGTGTGGAGACAGAACAGGGCGCCGAGGGTGACACAGACGACGTAGCCACGGACCCGTACGGGTGTCGCCCTGGTTGCCGCTTCCATAACGCCCCTCCCCGGCAACGCGCTTCAAGCACGGGACCCTAGGGCGGGTGGGGGAGGTCCGCAGTCCAGGACAGCGGGATTAGCACGTTCGAGTGACGGCCTTGCGTTCAGGACTCCTGCGGCGTCGCCGTCACGTCGTGCTCGGGCACGGCCTGGCCCGAGCGGATCAGGTCGATCCGCCCCATGACCTTGGCGCGCAGGTCCGTCGGCACGTCGTCATGTCCGCAGCAGCGCTTGACGAGCTTCTTCACGGCCTCTTCGAGCCCGTACTTCTCCAGGCACGGCGAGCACTCGCGAAAGTGCTGCTTGAACTTGTCGCGATCGACGTCCGGCATCTCACTGTCGAGGAACTCGTAGAGATGATCGAGTACCTCACTGCAGTCCGTCTCGTGCGGCTCTCCGCAGCTCATGAGCCCGAGCCTTTCGCTTCGTTCGACTCTCCGGCGCCGGCCGGGACCAGCCCGCGCTCACGGGCGTAGTCCTCGAGCATGCCGCGCAGTTGACGGCGGCCCCGGTGCAGCCGGGACATCACCGTACCGATGGGTGTCCCCATGATGTCCGCGATCTCCTTGTACGCAAAGCCCTCGACGTCGGCGAGGTACACGGCGATACGGAATTCCTCGGGGATCGCCTGAAGCGCTTCCTTCACGTCCGAGTCGGGCAGGTGGTCGAGCGCCTGCGACTCGGCGGAGCGCAGGCCCGTCGACATGTGCGACTCGGCACGCGCGAGCTGCCAGTCCTCGATCTCCTCGGCCGCGGAGCGCTGGGGTTCACGCTGCTTCTTGCGGTACGAGTTGATGAACGTGTTGGTGAGGATCCGGTACAGCCACGCCTTCAGGTTGGTGCCCTCACGGAACTGGTGGAAGGACGCGTACGCCTTGGCGTACGTCTCCTGCACCAGGTCCTCGGCGTCGGCCGGGTTGCGCGTCATGCGCAGGGCGGCCGAGTACATCTGGTCGAGGAATTCGAGCGCGTCCCGCTCGAAGCGCGCGCTGCGCTCGGCGGTCGTCTCCGCGGACGTGTCCACGCTCATGCCCTGGCCCTCGGGCTGCTCCGCCTGGCCGTTGTCGGTCCCTGCGTCGGTACCGGGAACCGGACCCACCTCCTCAAGATTGCGGGCAGGGCCGAATCCGGTCCCACCTGAATCGGAGGATAGACGACCTGCCGTACCTGCCGCCCCTCGAATAGGAGCGGTCTTGGCCGCGTGCAGCACCGTCCAGTCCAGGTCGGCGCGGCTGCTGCGGCTCGGGCAGTAGGTCGAACCCATGCGGCGGACTTCCTCTCCTACGACGTCTGCGCTGGTGCTTCAGCACCCGCTGTCCGCCACAACAGAGGCCCGGCCTTGGACATTCCCGAGTCTTTACCCGAGTGACCCGACCCACTGCACGACCGCGTCCGTGACGATCGCCACTGCCTCGTCCTGGTCGAGGGGCGCCCGCTTGGGCACGGCAAACCCGTGATCGCCGTACGGCACCTCGACCATCTCGAAGTCCCCGTCCGGGAACTCCTCCGGTTTCCCGAACGGATCGTTCCCGCCCTGTACGACGAGCGTCGGGACCCCGGCGCCGAGCAGTTCGTCGGCGCGGGACCTGTCGGGCCTGCCCGGCGGGTGGAGCGGGAAGCCGAGGGCGAGGACGGCGTGTGCCCCGAGTTCGACGGCCGTACGGCAGGCGACGCGGGCGACGGCGCTGCGGCCACCGGAGATCACCGGGAGTCCGGGCGCGGTCAGCGCGGGCCACAGGCCCCGCCAGCCGGCGTCGAGGGTCTTCGGCGCGGGCGCCACCTTCTTGCCGGCCACGCGCCAGGGCTGCTCGACGCGGGCGACGGTCACCCCATGGGCCGGCAGGACCTCGGCGAGCGCACGCAGGTCCCGGGCCTCGATGCCACCGCCGGCGCCGTGGCTCACCGCCAGTACGAGCCGGGGCTCGCGCGCCGGGTGCCAGGTGATGCGGGCGTCTCCGGCGTCAGTGCCAACGATCTCGGTCGTCACATCAGTCACAACAGAAGAGTGTGCCCTCTTCGACGTAGGGTGTCCGACTGTGTGACGAGGCCGTCACTCCCCCGTGCGGGAGGGAGGGCCCTTCCTCGCGACCGGGGCAGCGTCGACGAGGGGGACCCATTGACCAGGACGACTGCGCTGGAGCACAAGCTTGCGCAGAGTCTCTATGTCATCGCCGTCCAGGACGCCGGCTGGACGCCGCCGTCCGTGTGCCGGCGGCTCGGCTGGAGCAGCGAGGAGTACGCGACTGCCATCCACGTCCTGTCCGGGCTGGGGCTGCTGGTGCGGACGACCGCCACGCCCAGCGGGTGGGCCTGTGTGTCGTCCGAGTCCGCGCTGGACCACCTGCTCGCCGCCGACGCGCGCCGGGTCGCCGAGCTCGTCGAGCAGACCACCCGCACCCGCGAGGCCATGGTTCGGATGCTCACCGACTTCCACCCCATCCACGCCATGCGCCTGTCCGGCACCCAGGCCCAGCTCGTGGAGGGCACGACCAACATCGCGGCCGCGCTGGAGGACGCGGCCCAGCAGGCCCACGACGAGGTGGTCTCACTGCATCCGGGGCGTGGGGTGCCCGAGCACATGGTGGAGGAGGGGCTGTCGCGCGACCGGCGGGCGCTGCGCCGCGGTGTCGCGATGCGCACGGTCCATCTCGCCTCGTCCGCCGCGCAGCCCCATATGGGCGCGTACCTGCGGGAGTTGCAGAAGGCGGGCGGGCGGGTCCGTACCGCCGTGACGCTGCCGCACCGGCTCATCGTCGTCGACCGGCATCTGGCGATCGTGCCCGCCACCGGCTCGGACGGGCAGCAGGCGGCCGTCGTCGTCTACGACCCCTACCTGGTCGAGGTGTTCCGCAGTCAGTTCGAGTACGCGTGGGCGCAGGCCGCCGCCTTCGACACGGGGGCGCGCTCCGCCGTGGCCGAGGTTCCGGAGGGGCGGCCCGACCGGCGGCAGCGGGCCGTCCTGCGGCTACTCGCGGAGGGTCTGACCGACGAGGCGGTCGCCCGGCGGCTCGGTGTCTCCGACCGCACCGTCCGCCGGATGGTCAACGACCTGACGTCGACGCTCGGCGCCACCAGCCGGTTCCAGGTCGCCGTCCTCGCCGAGCGTGCGGGCTGGCTCGCGCCCGCGGATCTTGAGCAGGACGTGCGCGACGACTCCGGCGAGCAGTCCCCAGAAGGGTGAGCCGATACCGGCGACCGTCACTCCGGAGGCGGTCGCGAGGAAGGTGATCACGGAGGCCTCGCGGTCGCGTTCGTCGGCGACCGTACGGGCCAGGCTGCCGGAGAGCGCCCCGAGCAGCGCCAGTCCGGCCAGGGTCGCCACGAGCGCCGTCGGCAGCCCGGTGAACAGGGCGACGAGCGTCGAGCCGAAGCAGCCGACGACCAGGTAGCCGACGCCGCAGCTCACTCCCGCGATCCACCGCCTGGCCGGATCCCGGTGCGCCTCGGGCCCGGTGCAGATGGCGGCGGTGATGGCCGCCGGGTTGATCGCGTGCGAGCCGAAGGGCGCGAGCAGCGTCGAGGCGACACCGGTGGTCGCGCACACCACGCGCTCGTTCGGCCGGTAGCCGTCGGCGCGCAGCACGGCCATTCCGGGCGCGTACTGGCCGGCGAGCGTGGCCACGAGCAGCGGTACGCCGATGCCGATGAGCGCCCCGGCCGAGAAGTGCGGTGCCGTGAAGTGCGGCACCGCCAGGCCGGGGCCGGCGATGTCGGCGCCGAGGCCGCCGCCGGCCCAGGCGGCGGCAAGCCCGGCGGCCAGCGCACACATCACCGCGTAGGTCGGCCACCGGCGCTTGGCGAGCAGATAGGCGATCACCATCGCGCCCGCGAGCAACGGGGCCGCGCGCAGCGAGGTGAAGATGGCCGTGCCGAACGAGAAGAGGATCCCGGCGAGCATCGCCGAGACGATTCCCTCCGGGATCCGGGCGAGGACCCGGGTGAACACCCCCGTGGCGGTCAGCACCGTGGCCGCGACGCCCGCGAAGAGGAAGGCGCCGACGGCCTCGGCGTAGTCGTGCTGGGCGAGGGCCGTGACCAAAATGGCCGCGCCCGGCGTCGAGAACGCCGTGATCACCGGCATGCGGCTCCACCAGCTCAGCCCCACACAGGTCAGGCCCGCGCCGACGGATATCGCCCACACCCATGACGAGGTCTGCGCCGGGCTCAGACCGGCCGCGTCGGCGGCGGCCAGGACGAGGGCGAGCGGCCCCGCGTAGGAGACCGCCATCGCCACCACGCCGGCGTTGACCGCGGACAAGGACACCGACCGCATGGATCGCACCGATCATCCCCATATGAAGGAGAACAAGGAAACTTCAGACATGGCGGACACCTCCCCCGTAGACATGGCCGCGCCACCCCACATGCTGCCGTACCGCACGCGGCGGTGACGCGCCGGGACGCGTCCGCATCAGGCCGCGTCCCGTACCGGACAGGTGCGAGGTGTGACCGGTGCGGGTCATGGACGTTTCCGGACGGTCAACTCTCCTGTTCCCAGCCCTTGTTGGGGACGAAAGATCTTCGGCATGACGACTACTGCGGAACCCCGTGCGGACCTCGCCGCGCTCACCCTCGACCCGTCCGACACCAAGCGCCTTGAAGGGCTGATCCAGGTCGCGGCGCGACTGACGGAGCCCCTGGAACAGGCCCTGCAGAGCGAGGCGTTCGCCGCGCTCGCCGAGCGGCTGCCGGCCCGGCTGCGCGAGGGAATCGAGTCCTTCCGTGACACGCCGCCGGACCACGGTCTGCTCGTGGTGCGCGGACTGCCCGTCGGCGACATCCCGCCGACTCCGGCCACGTACGGCTCCAACGTCCTCGGCGAGACGCACCCCTCCAGCCTGCTCGTGGCCCTGGTGGCCCACCCGCTGGGCGGGCTGATCGGGTACGAGGACGAGAAGTCCGGGGCGCTCGTGCACGACGTGTACCCGGTCCCCACCGACGCGGCGAAGCCTCTGAACTCCGGCTCCACGCTCTTCGACTTCCACACCGAGAACGTCCACCACCCGGTGCGCCCCTCGCACCTGGGCCTGCTGTGCCTGCGCCCCGACCACGACCGGCGGGCGGCCACCATGGTCGCCTCGGTGCGCGAGGCCGAGCCGCTGCTCACGGCCGACGACCGCGAGCTGCTGCGCACCGACCGCTACCGCAGCCGCTTCCCGCTCTCCTTCACCCGGGGTCTCGCCGAGGACGAGCGTCCGGTGACCGAGCCGCACCCGGTGCTCACGGACGGCCCGGCCGACGCCCCCGGCACCCGGGTCCGGTTCAACATGCACAACACCTTCGGCACGGATCCCGAGGCCCAGGCGGCCCTGGAGCGCCTCAACCGCGCCATGCACACCGTGCACCGCGCGGTACGCGCCGACCGGGGCGAACTGCTCCTCGTCGACAACCGGATCGTCGTGCACGGCCGCAGCGACTTCACGCCGCGCTACGACGGCGACGACCGCTGGCTGCGCCGGTTCTACCCGTACCCCGGCGAGCTGCGGGCCGACGTGCTGGTCCGAGCCGGCGGCCGGGTGCTCGGCAAGGACAGCTACGCCCGTGCATGACCTGACCCTCACCACGGCGGTGCTGCTCTGCGTCGCCGCCGCGCTCGCGGGCTGGGTGGACGCGGTGGTCGGCGGCGGCGGGCTCCTCCAGGTGCCCGCCCTGCTGATCGCCTTCCCGCAGCTGGCCCCGGCGTACGCCCTCGGCACCAACAAGGCCGTCGGCGTCGTCGGCACGTCGGCGGCGGCCGTCACGTACGCCCGACGGGCCGCGATCGACGTGCGGCTCGCGGCCAGGCTCGGCTCGGTCGCGGCCCTGGCCGCGGTGGCCGGGGCGTTCTTCGCGGCCGGCGTGAACAGCGAGGTCCTGCGCCCGGTGATCATGGTGCTGTTGCTCGCGGTCGCCGCCTTCGTCGTCCTGAAGCCGCAGTTCGGGCAGCGGCCGGGCGGCGTCGTGACCCGGCGGCGGGTCCTGGCCGCCGTCGTGGTGGTCGGGGCGGGCATCGGCTTCTACGACGGCCTGCTCGGCCCCGGCACCGGGACGTTCCTGGTGATCGGCCTGGTCGCGGTCCTGTCGATGGACATGGTCACGGCATCGGCGACCGCGAAGGTCGTCAACGTCGGGACGAACCTGGGCGCGCTCGCGATGTTCACGTACCAGGGGACGGTGCTGTGGACCCTCGCGCCCTTCATGGCGGTGTTCAACCTCGCGGGCGCCTCGGTGGGAGCCCGCATGGCACTCAAGCGCGGCAGCGGTTTCGTACGGGCGGTGCTGCTCGTCGTCGTGACCGTGCTGGTCGGCAAGCTGGCAATCGACCAATGGGGGACGTGAGATGTCCATCGGAATTCTGGGCGGAATGGGGCCGCTGGCAACGGTCGACTTCTACCGGAAGGTCATCGACGCGACCCCGGCCGACGTCGACCAGGACCATCTGCCGGTCGTGGTCTGGGCCGACCCCACCGTCCCGGACCGATCGGCGGCGCTGATCGGGCACGGCCCCGACCCGACGCCGTGGCTCGTGCGCGGCGCACACCGGCTCGAGGCCATGGGGGCGCGGGTCATCGCCACGCCGTGCAACACCGCGCACGCCTTCCTCGACGAGGTACGGACCACGGTGCGGGTCCCGATGCTCGACATGATCGTGGAGACGGTCGCCGAGATCCGCCACCACCACCCGGACGTGGCCTCGGTCGGGCTTCTGGCCACGACCGGCACGGTCCGCGCCGGGCTCTATCAGCGAGCCCTGGAGGCGGCCGGTCTGCGGGTCCTGGTGCCGGGCGAGCTCTCCCAGGGCGAGGCCGTCACGGGCGCCATCCGCCGGGTCAAGGCGGGCGACCTCGGCCCGGCCCCGGCCGCCCTGATCGAGCGGGCGGCCGAGGAGCTGGCGGTCCGAGGGGCGGGCCTGCTGGTGGCGGGCTGCACCGAGCTGCCCCTCCTGCTCGGCGACCACAGCGTGGGCCTCCCGGTGGTGGACCCCACGGCCGCACTGGCCCGGGCGACGGTACGGGAGGCCCTGACGCCGACCGAAGCCGTCTGATCGGGGCTGGTCCGGGCGGTGGGCCGGGCAGTGGGTCGAGCCGTGGTCCGGGCGGTGGGCCGGGTCCGAGGAGTGCGCCTAGAAGAGGGTGCCCTCTTCGGGCCCGTCCAGCTCCTTCAGCAGCTCCGGGCCGTTGTTGCGGACGTTGCTGACCAACGTGGAGACGGGGTAGGCGCGCATCAGCCCGGCCGGGGGCGGGTCGAGCAGCGTGCGCAGCTCCTCGGGGTCGGTGCGGGCCGGGTCGAGCCAGGCGTCCCAGCGGTCCGGGGTCAGCATCAGCGGCATCCGGGGGTGGATGTCGGCCAGCGAGTGCGGGCCCTCGGGCGGCGTCACCGCCAGCGGGGTCGTCTCCGCCTCCGTCGTGATGACGGAGCAGGTCACCCACCAGGCCTGCGGATGCTCGTCGGGCAGCGTCCTGTCCCGCCAGAACTCGTACAGCCCCGCCATCGCGAAGACCGACCCGTCGGCGGGCAGCACGAAGTACGGCTGCTTGCGCGGCCGTTTGCGCCGGCCCTCCTGCTCCAGGTCCAACTCCTGCTTGCCGGTGACCCACTCGTAGTAGCCGTCGGCGGGGATGACGCACCGCCGGGAGGTGAAGGCCCGCCGGTACGACGGCTTCTCGTGGACCGTCTCCGCGCGCGCGTTGATCATCTTGAAGGCGGTCTCGGGGGTCTTGGACCAGCTGGGCACCAGTCCCCACTTCAACTTGCGCAGCTGGCGAACCGGCCGCGGGTCCGGCGCGTCTTTCAGAGGACGGTCGAGGACGACGTGGACCTCTTTGGTGGGGGCCACGTTGTAGTCAGGTTCCAGGGTCTCCTCGGGCTCCCACTTCTCGATCTCAAAGATTCCTGCGAGATCCTCGGGCCCACGACTGGCCGCATACCGTCCGCACATGTCAAACCCCGTCCACGCCTATCACAACAACCCTCCGACCTGTGCAAACGCCAGGTCATGTCGCTTTAGCCGGCACCAAGTCAGTACGGTGCCCGGTCAGCGCCACATCCATCACCTTGACCACCGGGCAGACAGTTGTCCGAGCGCCGCCGTGGCGAACCAGTGTGGCAGGTTGCGAGGCGACCGGTCGTGGCCCACGGTTCTCACTGCTTTACGGAGGCGAGACGAGTAGATGACGGCCAGGACGATGGCATCCGAACCGTGAGCAGGATGCGGCGAGCCCCCCAACCGGTCTCGAACGGCGAAAGCCGCGCGTGACCGCCAGGGCGGGGCGGCGGGTGGAGATGCGGCGACGGCCGCAGCGACCCGAGGTCGACGGCCCGTCGACCGCACGGTGTGGCGGCGCTGCGGGTGCCCCCCCCCCCCGGGGACGGTTCTGTCGCCGCTTGGATCTCATAGCCCGTCGGCGGGGGTGTCCGTGAGGCCGATGATCCAGGCGCACCACTCCAGGTCGGCGCGCCGCCCGGGCAGTTCCAGCACCGAGGAAACCGTCAGTACGAGACCGGTGGCCAAGAAGGAGCGCACCTGCATCGGGTCGGCACCCGACAGACGGGTGATCGTCTGCTGGAGGTCGAGCTGGCGCCGCCGTACCGACTCCTGGACCACCGCATCGCCTGCCGCGGCGTAAGCCTGCAACAGGACGGGACCGACGGTGGGCCGGGTCTGCAGGAGATGCCGGTAGGCGTCACCGAGCGCGCTCAGCGTCGGTTCGGCGCTCTCGAACGTGGCCTCGATCCTGTCGTAGGCCGCATGGACGACCTGAAGGAACAGATCACGCTTCGAGCCGAACATCTGCACGATGCGGGGGTGCGAGATCCCGACACGGGCGGCGATCGCCTCGATCCCCGCACCCGACAGCCCCTTCAGAGCGAACTCCGCGTCGGCCGCCTCCATGATCTCGGCCCGCCGCACCGCCGCGGGCTTACGAGAGCGGCCCGGCTCGGTCACTTCTCGGCTTCCGCGCGGCTGAGCTGGCTCAGCACGAGGTGGTTGTCGTACAGGCATCGGTAGGCGTGGATCAGCCCGTCCTCGCCCAGCTCCAGACGGTCGTCGCCGTGGAACTCCACGCGCTGACCGGTGCCGGCGAGGGTCCCCGAGAAGCGCCACGCCACCAGCACGGCCCGCCGCGTCACCTCCCCGTACAGCCCCATGCGGGTGAACGAGTAGTCGGGGAAGGTGCGTGCCATGCGCGTCACGAAGTCGCGGATGCTGTCGGGGCCGTACGCCGTCTCACCCAGCGCCGGCTCGTCGTACACCAGATCTTCGGCACACAGTGCCGCCACGGCATCGCCGTCGTGCTGGTTCCAGGCCCTCTCCCATCGATCGCAGAACGCCTCAACGGCATTGATGTCGGTTGCGGCCACTTCGGCCAGGATCACAGTCATGCACATAACTTACAGGTAAGTAAGAAGTGCTCCGCAACACCTTTCGCGGCTCCAAGTCAGCGCACAGCCGGCACGGGTAAAGCAAGAACCTTGGATCCCTCCGCGGTTCTGACGCTGTGACCTGCATGTTTGTTGTCAGGAACGGTCCCTGTTAAGTCGGCGTCTCAGATACCGTCCGCACATGCGTGCCACACTGCCAGGCCCACCCGTCGCCCGACCACCACCCCTCAACGACGGCGCAACGCGCCGGCCCCTCTTGACCCGACCACAGGGAGCCATCGCCTTACATGGACAGCACCGCATCCGCCTCGCTCGCCTCCCTCTGGGACGAGGTCGCCGGCACCCAGCCCGACCCGGATCTGTGGGTGGTGATCGCCACGCTGGTCGCCGCGCTCGTCGTGGTCGTCCCGCACGTCCTGTGGCGCCTGTCGCGCAACGCCATCACCATCGCCCACGAGGGCGGTCACGGCCTGGTCGCCCTGCTGACCGGCCGCACCCTGACCGGCATACGCCTGCACTCCGACACCAGCGGCCTCACCGTCAGCCGCGGCAAGCCGCACGGCATCGGCATGATCCTCACCGCGGCCGCCGGCTACACCGCTCCCCCGCTGCTGGGCCTGGGCGGCGCCGCCCTGCTGGCCTCCGGCCGGATCACCCTGCTCCTCTGGCTGGCGACGGCCCTGCTGGTGGCGATGCTGGTGATGATCCGCAACGCGTACGGGGCGCTGACGGTGTTCGTGACGGGTGGCACCTTCGTGCTGGTCAGCTGGCTGACGGGCCCGCAGGTGCAGGCGGCGTTCGCGTATGCGGTCGTCTGGTTCCTGCTGCTGGGCGGGGTGCGACCGGCCTTCGAACTGCAGGCGAAACGGTCGCGGGGAGGGGCGGGAGACTCGGACGCGGACCAGTTGTCGCGATTGACTCACGTGCCCGCGGGCTTGTGGCTGTTCCTGTTCCACGCGGTGTCGCTGTGCTCATTGATAGGCGGGGGCCGCTGGCTACTGGCGGTATGACAGCCGACCTCAGGGGCGCGGGGCCGTATGGATCTGCGACTCCGCCGCCTGGGCGCGACCAGCCCCCACGGCGCCGCCCCCGAAGAACGGCCTGCACAACCCCCTCCTTATAAAGTGAACCCATGGCCCAAAACCCCGCCGCACACACCGCCCTCTGGCCCGCCCCGCACGCGAGCGGAGCCGTCGACGCGACGGTCCACGTGCCCGGGTCCAAGTCGGTCACCAACCGCGCCCTCGTCCTCGCAGCTCTCGCCTCCGAGCCGGGTTGGCTGCGCCGCCCCCTCCGGTCCCGCGACACCCTGCTGATGGCCGGCGCGCTGCGGGCGATGGGCGTCGGCATCGAGGAGGGCGTCGGCCCCGAGGGCACCGGCGAGGCGTGGCGGGTGCTCCCCGCGGGCCTGCGCGGACCGGCCACGGTCGATGTCGGCAACGCCGGGACGGTGATGCGCTTCCTGCCGCCGGTGGCGGCGCTGGCCGACGGGCCCATCCGGTTCGACGGCGACCCCAGGTCGTACGAGCGTCCCCTGCACGGCGTGATCGACGCCCTGCGCGTCCTCGGTGCCCGCATCGACGACGACGGCCGGGGCGCGCTGCCGCTGACGGTCCACGGCGGGGGTGCCCTGGACGGCGGCCCGGTGGAGATCGACGCCTCCTCGTCGTCCCAGTTCGTGTCGGCGCTGCTGCTGTCCGGCCCGCGCTTCAACCAGGGCGTGGAGGTCCGGCACACCGGTTCCTCCCTCCCCTCCATGCCGCACATCCGCATGACCGTGGACATGCTGCGCTCGGTCGGCGCCCAGGTCGACACCCCGGAGTCGGGCGGCGAACCGAACGTCTGGCGGGTCACGCCGGGTGCCCTGCTCGGCCGCGACCTGACCATCGAGCCGGACCTGTCCAACGCCCAGCCGTTCCTGGCGGCGGCACTGGTCACCGGCGGCAAGATCCTCATCCCGGACTGGCCGGCCCGCACCACCCAGCCCGGCGACCGGCTGCGCGAGATCTTCACCGAGATGGGCGGTTCCTGCGAACTCACCGAGTACGGGCTCGTGTTCACCGGTTCAGGTGCCATCCACGGCATCGACGTGGACCTGGGCGAGGTCGGCGAACTCACCCCGGGCATCGCGGCGGTGGCCGCTCTGGCCGACTCCCCCTCCACGCTCCGCGGTGTCGCGCATCTGCGTCTGCACGAGACGGACCGGCTGGCCGCGCTCACCAAGGAGATCAACGAACTCGGCGGTGACGTGACGGAGACGGCCGACGGACTGCACATCCGCCCGCGCCGGCTGCACGGCGGCGTCTTCCACACCTACGAGGACCACCGCATGGCGACGGCCGGGGCGATCATCGGCCTCGCGGTCGAGGGCGTACGGATCGAGAACGTGGCGACGACGGCGAAGACCCTGCCGGACTTCCCCGAGCTGTGGACCGGGATGCTCGGGGCGTAGGGACGCGGAGAAACAGCCATGCGCCGCTACGGCAAGCACACCGACGAGGACGACATCCGCACCCGTCCGGGCCGTCGGAACACCCGACCCCGTACGAACATCCGGCCCAAGCACGAGGACGCCGCCGAGGGCATGGTCCTCACCGTCGACCGGGGTCGCCTGACCTGTCTCGTCGAGGACCGGGTCGTGATGGCGATGAAGGCCCGCGAACTCGGCCGCAAGGCGGCGGTGGTCGGGGACCGGGTCGCGCTGGTCGGCGACCTGTCCGGCCAGAAGGACACACTCGCGCGGATCGTACGGATCGAGGAGCGGACATCGCTGCTGCGCCGTACCGCCGACGACGACGATCCCTACGAGCGGGTCGTCGTCGCCAACGCCGACCAACTCGCCATCGTCACCGCCCTCGCCGACCCCGAGCCGCGGCCCAGGCTGATCGACCGCTGTCTGGTGGCGGCGTTCGACGGCGGCCTGGAACCGCTGCTGGTGATGACGAAGTCGGACCTCGCCTCGCCGGACGAACTCCTCGAACTGTACGGGGCGTTGGACATTCCGTACGTCGTCACCAGTCGGGAGGAACTGGCGGTGGGGGGTGCGGCGGACCGGGTGCGGGAGCATCTGGAGGGTCGGGTCACGGCGTTCGTCGGTCACTCGGGGGTGGGCAAGACGACGCTGGTGAACGCGTTGGTGCCGGAGGAACGCAGGCGTACGACGGGCCATGTCAACGCGGTGACGGGGCGGGGGCGGCACACGACGACGTCGGCGCTGGCGCTGCCGCTGACGGTGACGGACGGTTGGGTGATCGACACCCCCGGCGTCCGCTCTTTCGGCCTGGCTCATATCGACCCGTCCCGGGTGATCCACGCGTTCCCCGACCTGGTCCCGGGAACCGAAGGCTGTCCGCGTGCGTGCAGTCATGACGAACCGGACTGCGCGCTGGACGAATGGGTGGCGGAGGGGCACGCCGATCCCGCGCGGCTGTACTCGTTGCGACGGCTGCTGGCGACGCGGGAGCGCACGGAAGGCGACTGAGGAAGGGGACTGACCTCCGCGTTGTTTGTCCCCCCGCGAGTCCGGTAAAGGCATAATCGCACCGAGCCTGATCCAAGCCTGGCGAAGCGGTCACAGAACGTGGGCATACGGGAGGACAGCACATGGCGTGGCTGCTGGTCATCGTGGCGGGGCTGCTCGAAACCGGCTTCGCCGTCTGCCTGAAACTGTCGCACGGCTTCAGTCGGCTCTGGCCGACGGTCGCCTTCTGCATCTTCGCCCTGGGCAGTTTCGGCCTGCTGACGCTTTCCCTGAAGAAACTGGACGTGGGCCCGGCGTACGCGGTGTGGACAGGGATCGGGGCGGCGGGTACCGCGATCTACGGGATGATCTTCCTCGGGGACCTCGTGTCGACGCTGAAGATCGTGTCGATCAGCCTGGTGATCGTGGGCGTCGTCGGCCTGCAGCTGTCGGGCTCGGCACACTGACTTCGTGGCCTCGACCCGGGGCCTCGGTCATCCCGCCAACTGCCGGTGCAGCGCGCTGCGTACGAGGTCGGCGACGCCGCCTTCGCCGGGTGGGGCGGCGACACAGGAGAGAGCGAGCCTGACGACGAGTTCGCATGATCGCGCGAGGTCCGCGATGTCGGACTTGTTGATGCCAGGCCCGGAGATGACCACCACGGCCCGGTCACGGACGAGGGCCACGAAGTCGCCCGGAGACGGGAGCGGGCCGTCGGCGCGGCGCTGTGCCGGTACGGCGGAGGTGGACGGTACGGCGGACAGCGTCGGTGAGGGCAGGCGCTCGCTCCAGCAGCCCGTGAGCATGGCGCGGACGAGGGCGTTGTCCCGGGCGAGTGCGGCGGTCCACTCCGCGGTGGCGGTGAGACGTTCCCTGGCGTCACTGTGGGTGGCGAGGGCGCGCTCTACGCCGGCGAGGTAGCCGTCGGCCTCCCTTCTGACGAGCGCGCGGGCAAGCCCTTCCTTGCTCCCGAACTCGTTGTACAGCGTCTGCCGGGACACTCCGGCCGCCGCGGCCACGTCCACCATCCGCACGGCGGACCACGGCCGACGCGCCAGCGCCGTGTAAGCGGCGTCCAGCAGTGATTCCCGCGCTGCAGGCATCATCGCCTCCCTGGGAGGAGCGGCTCTGCGCCCAGATTTGACGCGCACAGGGGCACTGTCAAGGGTTCGCGAAGGCACGCGGGGGCGCGCGCGGCCCCCGCGTGCCCGCAGGGGCTTCGCCGGCCCCAGGCACCCTCAGCCCGCCCGACATTCGAAGACAAGGCATCACCAACCCCTACCCACCCACAGGCGCTACGCCACCCCAGCCACCCCCAGCCCGCCCGACATTCGAGGACGGGCCATTGCTGTCCCAGGCCCCCACCCACCCGCAGAGGACTTCACCGGTCCAGTGACCCCCAGCCCACCCACCGCCCGAGAACAAGGCCACCCCAAGCCCCCACCCACCCCCAGGGGACTTCACCGGTCCAGTGACCCCCAGCCCACCCACCGCCCGAGAACAAGGCCACCCCAAGCCCCCACCCACCCCCAGGGGACTTCACCGGTCCGGTGACCCCCAGCCCACCCGACGTCCGAGGACAAGGCCGTCCCAAGCCCCCACCCACCCGCAGGGGGCTTCGCTGCCCAAGGCACCCC
This sequence comes from Streptomyces sp. NPDC028907, assembly GCF_055564995.1. NCBI lineage: Bacteria > Bacillati > Actinomycetota > Actinomycetes > Kitasatosporales > Streptomycetaceae > Streptomyces > Streptomyces sp. NPDC028907. The sequence goes on along the minus strand of NZ_JBVHVE010000008.1, from coordinate 220,067 downwards.
TCAGCCCGTCCGGCGTTTGAGGACGAGGCCGTTGAGGCCGATGGGGGTCCAGGGGGCGGAGCCCCTTGGCGGGGTCGAAGGGGCGGAGCCCCTGGGGATGGGACGGGTAGGGGCGGCGGGGGCGAGGAAAACCCGGGGAACTTGATCGGCTGGGCCCTGTAGCCCCACCCCGACCACGACAGATAGCGTTCGTTCCATGCCGGACTACCTCGACGACCTCCGCCTCGCCCACGTCCTCGCGGACAACGCCGACGCCGCCACCATGGACCGCTTCAAGGCCCTCGACCTCAAAGTCGAGACGAAGCCGGACATGACCCCGGTGACCGAGGCCGACAAGGCCGCCGAGGACCTCATCCGCGGCCAGCTGCAACGCGCCCGCCCGAGAGACGCGATCCTCGGCGAGGAGTACGGCATCGAGGGCACCGGCCCCCGCCGCTGGGTCATCGACCCCATCGACGGCACCAAGAACTACGTACGCGGCGTCCCGGTCTGGGCCACCCTCATCGCCCTGATGGAGGCGGCAGAGGGCGGCTACCAGCCGGTCGTCGGCGTCGTCTCCGCCCCCGCCCTCGGCCGCCGCTGGTGGGCGGCCAAGGGCCACGGCGCCTTCACCGGCCGCAGCCTCTCCTCCGCGACTCGTCTGCACGTCTCCCAGGTCTCGAAGCTGACGGACGCGTCGTTCGCGTACTCCTCCCTCAGCGGCTGGGAGGACAAGGGACGGCTGGGCGGCTTCCTCGACCTCACCCGCGAGGTGTGGCGCACGCGCGCGTACGGCGACTTCTGGCCGTACATGATGGTCGCCGAGGGTGCCGTGGACATCTGCGCCGAGCCCGAGCTGTCCCTGTGGGACATGGCCGCCACCGCGATCGTCGTGACGGAGGCGGGCGGCACCTTCACCGGCCTCGACGGCCGCCCCGGCCCGCACAGCGGCAACGCCGCCGCCTCGAACGGCCTGCTGCACGACGAGCTCCTCGGGTACCTCAACGAGCGCTACTGAACGCCCTCTTGTTGACCCCCTCTTTACCTGTCACTCTGAGAGTCCCCCCACTTGTGAATTTGTGAAACGATGAACAAACGGTGCGGGGGCACTTCAGGAGGTGGCTCCATCCATGCTCGTACGTGACGCCATGAGCACCGTGGTCCTCACCATCGGCCCCACTCACACCCTTCGCCAGGCCGCCGCACTGATGTCCGCCCGTCGGGTCGGCGCGGCCGTGGTGCACGACCCCGACGCCGGCGGCATCGGCATCCTCACCGAACGCGACATCCTCAACTCCGTCGGCCTCGGCCAGAACCCGGACGACGAACGCACCCAGGACCACACCACCAACGACGTCGTGTTCGCCGCCCCGGTCTGGACCCTGGAGGAGGCGGCCCGCGCCATGGCGCACGGCGGCTTCCGACATCTGATCGTCCTGGATCACGACGAGCCCGTGGGCATCGTCTCGGTGCGCGACATCATCCGCTGCTGGGCACCCGTACGACAGCACGTGCCGGCCTGACCACGCGCGACGGGCCGGACCCCCGAAGGAACCCGGCCCGTCCGCCGCGGCAAGCGGTCCGGCGCCGGAGCCAGCCGCGCATCCCCATCCCCTCCCGCGTCGATTCGGTGCGACTCCAGCCGCTCCCGCACACTGGCAGAGACGATCTCGGTCCCATACTGGACTCTGTCCAATTCGAGCCGGGCTCCAAAGTCACATTCATTCGGAACCTGGTCCTTCTGCTGTTAAGGTGTTCTCCATGAGTGACCTTCTGGAACGGCTGCGCGGACGCGGATGGCGGATGACCGCGCAGCGGCGCGTCGTGGCCGAGGTCCTCGCTGGCGATCACGTCCATCTGACTGCCGACGAGGTGCACGCGCGAGCCGTCGCCAAGCTGCCCGAGATCTCCCGCGCGACCGTCTACAACACGCTGGGCGAGCTGGTCACCCTCGGCGAGGTGCTCGAGGTCTCCACCGACAAGCGCGCCAAGCGGTACGACCCGAACGCCCACCGGCCCCACCACCACCTGGTGTGCGCCCAGTGCGGCGCGATCCGTGACGTACACCCCACGGGCAACCCGATGGCCGACCTCCCGGACTCCGAGCGCTTCGGCTTCACGGTCTCGGACGTCGAGGTGACGTACCGCGGCACCTGCCCGAACTGCGCGAAGGCCTAGCCCTCTCAAAGCCCGCATCCTGAGCCCCGGCACCGGTGGTGCCGGGGCTTTGTGCTGCCCATGCGCGGGCGGGGTTTCCGAATCTGACGGACCGTCATATGGTCGACGGCACCCACACGTCCGTTCCGCACTCCGCGAGGAGACCGAAGTGGGAGAGCCGTACCCCAAACTGAGAGCGACCGACCTGACGCGTACCTTCGGCCGAACCCCCCACACGGTGCACGCCCTCGGCCCCCTCGATCTGACCGTCGCGCCCGGCGAGTTCGTCTGTGTCGTCGGCCCCTCCGGCTGCGGCAAGTCCACACTGCTGCGGATCGCCGCGGGGCTGCTCCGCCCTAGCACCGGCACCCTGGAGATCCGGACGACCAGCGCGCGGCCGGCCGCCATGATCTTCCAGGACTACGGCATCTACGACTGGAAGACCGTTCGCGCCAACGTCCGTTTCGGCCTGGACATCCAGCGCGTCCCGCGCCGCGAGGCCAACGCCCGTGCCGAGGACTGGCTGGCCCGCATGGGCCTGTCGGACTTCGCGGACGCCTACCCGGCCGCCCTCTCGGGCGGCATGCGCCAGCGCGTGGCCATCGCCCGGGCGCTGGCCGTGGAGCCCGAACTGCTGCTGATGGACGAGCCGTTCGCGGCGCTCGACGCCCAGCTGCGCACGATCCTCCAGGACGAGCTCCTCGAACTCACCCAGTCGCTGAGGACGACCACGCTGTTCATCACACACAGCCTGGAGGAGGCGATCGTCCTCGGCGACCGGGTCCTCGTCATGTCCGCCCGCCCGGGCCGGATCATCGCCGAACACCGCCCGCCCTTCCCCCGCCCGCGCACCGGTGACATCCGCGCCACCCCCGAGTTCACGGCGTTGAAGAGCGAGCTGTGGGACCTGCTGCGGAAGGAGGCGGTACCGGCATGACGACGCTCACGAAGCCACCCGCCGGCTCCGTACTGGTCCGCCGCCCCGGCCCACAGGAACTCCACCCCGCCCGCACCCACCGCCGCAGGCGCGCCCTGGAGCTTTCCCTGGCGCTCGCCGTGCCCCTCTCCCTCGTCCTCCTCTGGCAACTGGCCGCCACCCAGGCCTGGATCGACGACCGTGTCTACCCGGCTCCGTCCACGATCCTCGCCGACGGCTGGGACCGTGCCGCGGCCGGCGACCTCTGGCCGGACGTGTGGGCGACGCTGAAGCGCGTCCTCGCCGGATATGCGGCCGGCACGGCGGCGGGCTACGCCCTGGGCCTGCTGATGGGCTCCCTGTCCCTGGTACGAGCGGCCCTGGAACCGCTCCTGGACGCGCTGTACGTCGTACCGAAACTGGCCCTGCTGCCGATCTTCCTGAACATGTTCGGCCTGGGCGAGGGCCCGCAGGTGGCACTGGTGGCGGCGACGGTGTTCTTCTTCGTCTGGATCTCCACCATGTCCGCGGTCATGTCCATCCCCTCCGGCCATCGCGACGCGGGCCAGGTCTTCGGCGCCTCGCGATGGCAGATGTTCCGCCATGTCCTGCTTCCGGCGTCGCTCCCCGCCGTCCTGGTGGGCGCACGCATCGCTGCGGGCGTGGCGGTGCTGGTGATCGTCGCCTCGGAGCAGATCGCCGCGACCGACGGCCTGGGCCATCTGATCTTCGACTCGCGCGCGCTCTTCCAGAACGACGTGATGTTCGTCGGCATCGTCTGCGTCGCCGTGCTCGGAGTGCTCTTCTCCGAACTGATCCGCTTCGCCGGCCGCCTGCTCACCCCGTGGGCACCGAGGGACCGGGGACGGGGCCAGTCATGAACGAAAGGGGCCGGTCATGAACGAAAGGACCCACGCATACGGCGCCACCCTCACCGCGGTCACCGCCGCGGCCGCGCTGCTGGCGTCGGCAGCGTGTTCGTCGCCGTCCGGCTCGGACTCCTCATCGGCTGCGGCAGCCGGCCAGCGCACGGTCCGCCCGGTGGACGGCTGCGGCGCGAAGTCCTGGACGGACCCGAAGGACCTCTCCCCGACCCGCCCCCCGGCCCGCTGCCGCCCCGGATCCCCTCCCCCACAGTCGCTGTCCGAGCCCCGCAAGCTGACGATCGCCACCGGAACGCTGAGCGCCGAGTACGTGGCTCCCCTGCAAGTCGCGCTCGACAAAGGGGAGTTCAAGAAGGAGGGCCTGGACGTCGAGCTGAAGGTCCTGCCCACCCCGGACGCACTGCCCCTGCTGGCCAAGGGGGACATCGACGCCCTGTGGGCGGCCCCGGAGGCGGCCGTGATGAACGGCATCAAGGGCGGCTTCGACATCAAGTGGGTCGCGGCGAACTTCTCCCCCGACCCCAGATCGAAGAGCGGCCTGTGGGTACGCCTGAAGGAGGGCGAGAGCGCGAGCCGCGTCACCATGGCGGGCCGCAGGCTCGGCACGATGATCGGCAAGGGCTCGGTGATCGCGTACCCCATGGAGAAGGCCCTGGAACAGCACGGCGGCGGCCTGGCCGACATCCGGTACCAGCAACTCGGCTCAGCCGACGTCCTCACGGCCCTGCGGAACGGCGGCGTCGACTCCGCCTGGCTCCTGGACCCGGTCTGGCGCAAGGTGGACGGCCGACAGGGCTACGCCTTCCTCGGCGGCCAGCCCCAGGGCGAACCCCTGGGCGGCATGCTCTACGGCCGCAGCCTGCTCCAGGACGACCTCGACGCCGGCGTCGCACTCCTCAGGGCCTACATCCGCACGGTGAATTCGTATTTCGCGTCCGACTACAAGCAGAATGCGACCTTCGTCACATACCTTTCCAAACTTCTGAAGTCAGACGCATCCATCCTCCAGTCCACCCCACCCCTCCGCATGGACTGGGAAATCCGCTCCGGCACGACGACCCGGCTCCAGTCGGCCTACGAGGCCCAAGGCGTGGCGGAGGGAACCCCACTCCCGGAGTCACGCACAGTGAACCGCACACTCTACGAGGAGGCAGTGGGCCACGCGCCCTCAAGGTGAAATCACCTGGTCGTAGGTGAAACACCTGGTCGGTAAAACACCTGGGGCCGGAACCCTTTCGGATTCCGGCCCCAGGCCTTCAGTAGCGGGGACAGGATTTGAACCTGCGACCTCTGGGTTATGAGCCCAGCGAGCTACCGAGCTGCTCCACCCCGCGTCGGTGAACGCAACATTACGTCAACGGTGCGGACAGAGCAAATCGCTCACTGTCCATGCACTCTCAGCCCGTCCGGCGCATACGGCCAAGCCGCATTCTCGGCCCGTCCAACGTTTGCGGACGAGCCGCATTCTCAGCCGGGTCCAACGTTTGAGGGCGAGCCGCATTCTCAGCCCGTCCGGCGTTTGAGGACGAGGCCCTCCGGGCCGATGGCGGGGTCTGGGGCGGCAGCCCCAGCGGGGTCGAAGGGGCGGAGCCCCTTCAAGGGATGGGACGGGTAGGGGCGGCGGGGGCGAAAAACCCATCGCCAAACCTCACGCCGACAACTCCTCCCGCAGAGCGTCCCGCAACCGCGCCGCCCGCTCCGCAACCTCCCGCGGCCCCAACACCACCGCCCGATCAGCCCACCGCTGCCCCTCCGCCAACTCCCCCCGACGCGCGTAGACCAGAGCGAGCCGCAACGCCGACCGCCCATGCCCGGCATCCGCCGCCCGCGTCCACCACACCGCCGCCTCCGGCTCACTCCCCTCCCGAGCCAGCAGCAGCCCCAGATTGAACGCCCCGTTCCGCGACCCGGCCTCGGCGGCCGCCCGGTACCACCGCGCCGCCTCCACCACATCGCCCCGCGCCGCCGCGAGCATCCCCACCCGCACCTGCGCACGCCGATGCCCCTGCGAGGCCGCCCGCTCGTACCACTCCTCGCACTCGGTCTTCTCGTGCACCGTCTCCCCGAGCTCATGCGCGGGCTCCGGCGGACGGCGAGCGTCCAGGACGGTCGCCAGCCGATACGCGGCCTCCCCACTGCCCGCCCCGGCCGCGCGCCGCAGATGCCGCTCGGCGGCATGCTCGTCGCCGTCCCGCAACCGAGCGATCCCGACCTGGAGCGCCGCCTCCGTGTGCCCGGCGGCCGCGGCACGCTCGTACCACCGCAGCGCGGCCCGCTCCTCGCCCCGCCCGGCGTGCAGGATCCCCAGGTTGAACGCGGCGTCCACGCTGCCGGCCTCCGCGGCCTTGGAGAACCACGGCTCGGCCCCCGTCGCGTCCCCGCCCTGAAGCAGCAGGATCGCCAACGCGTTCGCCGCCTCACGATGCCCGGCGTACGCCGCCCGCCGGTACCACTGCTCGGCCTGTACGGTGCGCCCCTGCTCGGCGCAGAGCAGCCCGAGGTTGTACGCGCCGTTCACGTCGCCGGCGTCCATCGCGGCCCGGTACCAGCGCTCGGCGGTCTGTGTCTCGCCGCGCTCGGCGTGCAGCGCGCCCAGCGCGTTGGCCGCGTTGCCGTCACCGTCCTGCGCGGCCCGCAGCCACCACACGGCCGCGCTCTCGGTGTCCCCGGCGTCCCGCAGCAGGAACCCGAGCGCGCAGGCGGCCCGCGCCTCGCCGTCCTTGGCGGACGTCAGATACCAGCGCCCGGCCTCCTTGAGCTCCCCGCGCTTCTCCAGGATCGCCCCGAGGTGCAGCGCGGCCCTGCGGTGCCCGCGCGCGGCGGCCTGGCGGTACCACTGCGCGGCCTCGTCCAGCATCGACTCGCTCGGCGCGACACCGTTGTCGGATCCCTCCTCGCCCGTGCGCACCGCCTGCCGGTCCAGCGCACGCGCCAGCCGGTACGCCGCCTCCCGGTGCCCGCGCTCGGCCGCGGCCCGCATCCACTGCTCGGCCCCGTCGTCGCCGCGGTGCTCCAGCAGATCGGCGAGGGCGTAGGCGCCCAGCGCGTGTCCCTGCTCGGCGGCCTGCCGCAGCCAGTACTCGGCGGCGGGCTCGTCGCCGCGCTCACGGTGATGGCGTCCCAGCGCGTGCGCGGCCGCGGCCGACCCCGCGACGGCGGCGATCCGCCACCATCCGGCGGCGTCGTCGGCGTATCCCCGCTGGTGAAGAAGGACTCCCAGGTTGTTGGCCGCGGCCCGGTCGCCCGCGGCGGTGGCGGCACGCAGATGGGGCTCGGCTCCGTCGAGGTCACCGCGGCGCAACAGCATGGCCCCGAGGACGCTCATCGCCTCCACGTCACCGGCCTCGGCGGCGAGCAACTGCCGTGCCTCCTCGGCGGCCGCCCCGGTCTCGTCCGGGTCCGTCGGCCGGTCGAGGGCGAGCCCGCCCTCCGGCTCCGGGAAATCGCCCACCGGCTGCGAGGCACCGTCCGTCGACCGCGCCAAATCGCCCGTCGGCTGCACAAAGTCGGCAGGCTGCACAAACCGCCCTGTCTCCAACAGAGTTGCCTTGTCCCCCATAACGTCCATCGTCGCACCACCTGCAACCTGGGTACACCTGGTATACCGCAGCCAGTGAGGTCACTTCAGCGTTTTGTCGACATGCCCACAGAGAGACAAGTCAAACACAGTTCTCCCAACTCCCCACGGCGGCGCGGCCGTCCCCCTGCCCCGGCACATGCGTTCGCACACCACGAAGGCCCGGATCCTCTGGAGGATCCGGGCCTTCGCTGTCGTACGAAATGTTCGCCGACTTCAGTAGCGGGGACAGGATTTGAACCTGCGACCTCTGGGTTATGAGCCCAGCGAGCTACCGAGCTGCTCCACCCCGCGCCGTTGTTCTGCAACCGTATCACGGCGCGGGGTGGGCTATTCGATCAACCGGCGTCCCTATCCGCTGGTGGGACTGCCGGACGGGCTCGGACTCGAACTCGGGCTCGCACCGCCGCCGCCTTCGCCGCCGCCGTTGCCGCCCGTCTTGTCCGCCTGAGTCTGCGCGTCCTCGGCCCGCTTCAGCGCGTCCTCAAGGTCCTCCTGCGCCCGGCCGTACGCCTCCCAGTCGCCCTTCTTCAGGGCTTCCTGGCCGGCCTCGAAGGCCTTCTGGGCGTCGTTGAGCGCGTCCTGGACGTTCGGGTTGCTGGACGTCGGCGGAGGTGTCGTACCGCCGCCGTCCTCGTCCCCCTCGTCCGGTGGCTCGGTGGTCGGGCCCTCGGCTCCGAAGACCTTGTTGAGCGCCTCGCCGAGGGTGTCCTCGAAGGCGGTGGTGCCGCCGTAGGAAACCAACACCTTCCGCAGCAGCGGGTACTTCAGTCCGCCACCGCGTACGTAGACCGGCTCCACATAGAGCAGTCCGCCGTCCAGCGGGACCGCCAGCAGATTGCCGTACTCGACCTCCGAGTCGCCGCCTCTCAGCAGCCTGATGGTCTCGGCGATGTTCTGTTCGGAGTTGAACTGGCTCTGGACCTGACTGGGTCCGTTGACCGTGGTGTTGGTGGGCAGTTTCAGAACTCTGATCTTGCCGTAGTCACTGGTGCCCGCCTCGGCGTCGACGGCCATGAAGGCGCTGAGGTTGTCCCGGCCGTTCGGTGTGAACGTCGTCGTCAGCGAGAACGCCTGCGCCTGCTGGTCGGGCATCTTCATGCTCAGGTAGTACGGCGGCACCGCGCTGCCCGACTTGTTGGTCGGGTCGTCCGGCACCTGCCAGACCTCGCTGCCGCTGAGGAACGTCGTCGCGTCCTTCACGTGGTAGCGGGTGAGCAGCTCGCGCTGGACCTTGAACAGGTCCTGCGGGTAGCGCAGATGCGCCATCAGGTCCTTGGGGATCTCGCTCTTGGACTCCACCGTGCCCGGGAATGCCTTCATCCAGGTCTTCAGGACGGGGTCCTCGGTGTCCCACTGGTAGAGCTTGACCTCGCCCGTGTAGGCGTCGACGGTCGCCTTCACCGAGTTGCGGATGTAGTTGACCTGGTTCTGCTGGGCCACGACCGCCCGCTGGTCGTTGGTCGCGGTCAGCGAGTCCGCCGTCGTGTCACCGAGGGTCGTACGCGAGGAGTACGGGTAGCCGTTCGTCGTCGTGTACGCGTCGACGATCCACTGGATGCGGCCGTTCACCACCGCCGGGTAGGCGTCGCCGTCGATGGTCAGCCACGGGGCGACCGCCTCGACGCGCTCCTTGGGCGTGCGGTTGTACAGGATGCGCGAACCGTCGCCGATCGCACCGGAGTACAGGATCTGCGGCTCGCCGAACGCCACCGCGTACGCGGCCCGGTTCACCGGGTTGGAGAGGCTTACGCCGCTGTCGCCCTTGTAGCTGTAGGTCTTCTCCCCGCTGTCGTCGGAGTAGTCGATCTCCTTCTGGGGACCGCCGACGATCGAGTACATGGTGGTCTTCTCGCCGTAGTAGACCCGCTGCTCATACGTCCCGAGGTCGCCCTTGGACGGCAGGTCGGACTCGGTGAAGTCCGGTCGGCCCTGGGCGTCGGCGTTGGTGCCCTCGGCGGCGACCACGCCGTAGCCGTGGGTGTAGCGGAAGTGGTCGTTGATCCAGTTCCGCTTCGGAATGCCGTTGAGATTGATCTCACGCAGACCGATGACCGTGTCCTGGTCCTTGCCGTCCTTGCTGTACCGGTCGACGTCCAGGTTGGTCGGGAACGCGTAGTAGTTCCTGATCTGCTGGAGCTGCTGGAACGTCGGCGAGACGATGTTCGGGTCCAGGATGCGGATGCTCGCCGTGGCGTCCACGTCGTCGCGCAGCTGGGTCTTGTCCTCGGTCTTGCTCGTGCCCGGGTACTCGGTGACCTGCGTGCCGTCGATGCCGTAGGCCTCGCGCGTCGCCTTGAGGTTCTTCTCGACGTACGGCGCTTCCTTGGCCTGCTCGTTGGGCTGGACCTGGAACTTCTGGACGATCGCGGGGTACAGGCCGCCGATGAGGATCGCCGAGAGCACCATCAGGCCGAAGCCGATGACGGGCAGCTGCCAGGTGCGCCGCCACAGGGTGGCGAAGAACAGCAGCGCGCAGATGACGGCGATGCAGAACAGGATCGTCTTGGCCGGCAGATAGGCGTTGGCGTCGACGTACCTCAGGCCCGTCCAGTTGTCGGTGGCCTTGAAGTCACTGGACTTGACCGCGAGGCCGTACCGGTCGAGCCAGTACGCGACCGCCTTCAGCGCGACGAAGATGCCGATGAGGACCGACAGATGGCCGGTGGCCGCGGCGGTGGCGCGGGCGCCCGGGCTGGTGATGCGCAGCCCGCCGTACAGGTAGTGGGTGAGCGCGGCGGCGATCACGGAGAGGATCGCGGCGGCGAAGCCGAAGCCGAGCAGGAACCGGTACCAGGGCAGGTCGAAGGCGTAGAAGCCGACGTCCAGGTGGAACTGGGGGTCCTTCTCGCCGAAGGGCACGCCGTTGACCCACATCAGCCAGGTGCGCCACTGGCTGGAGGCGGAGGCGCCGGCGATCAGGCCGACGAGGGCGGTGATCGCGAGCAGCAGCCACTTCTTGTAGGGCGCGATGCCCATCCGGTAGCGGTCGAGGCTCTGCTGCTCCATGGACATGGCGCTCAGCGGCGGGCGCAGCCGGTGCGCCAGCCAGATGTTGAAGCCGACCGCCAGGGCCATCAACAGACCGAAGACGAAGAAGAGCCCGATCTTCGTCCACAGCGTGGTCGTGAACACCGACGAGTAGTTCACCGAGCGGTACCAGAGCCAGTCCGTCCAGAAGCCCGCGAACATGGTGAAGACCATGCCGAGGACGGCGAGGACGCCCAGTGTCATGAGCAGCGTCCGGACGCGCCGGGACGGGCGGCCCACTCTGATCCGTGGCCCGGTCGGGCCTCCGCCGCGGTCCGGCATCTGGAAAGCCAAGGTTCGCACCCCGAGGTTCGCTGTTGATCCGTCAGGCCCGCGTCTTCGTGGACCCTCCGTGGCCCCCCGTGATCGCGGGCCCACACCTATGCAACTTACTCACCGTTTACTCAGTTCCCGATTCCGCCCAGGAACGAGAGAGGATTGTGACCATGTCCAACACTCCCATGGCGGCGAGCCCGCTCACCCGGGCCGTTCTCGAGATCGACGAGTACGCCTCCGGCCTCGGCTGGGACCAGCCCGCCCGCCTTTTCGCCCTCGTAGACACCGCACGGCTGCGGGCCCAGGAACCCGGCCTCGCCGCCCAGCTCGGCCTGGGGGACGAGCAGGAGTCCTCCGGCCTGACCCCGATCGAGCAGGACGAGATTGAAACGGGCAAGCCGCTCGATGAGTTCCTCGGCACCATCGCCTGGCCCGACGCGGTGGTCGGCTGCGCGCTGACCGTCGAGCGCCTCATGCTGCCGCCGTCCGCCGAGGCGCAGGTCCCGCAGGGCCTGAGCGACGCCAAGCTCGCGAAGTGGGTGGCGGACCACCCCGACCGTCAGGAGGTCCGCATGACGGTCGCGGTGCTGCGCGACGGCGCCCGCGAGTCGGCCCTGCGCCTGCGCGAGAAGGACACCCCGACGGAGGTCCTCACAGGCCCGGACCTGATCCCGGGTCTGGCGGAGGCGCTGGCGGCGACGTTCGCGGACTGAGACCTTCCGGTACGACATCGGAGCTCGTACGGCAGTGGGGGCGCCCTGGCGATGAGGGGCGCCCCCACTCTCGTGTGCTCGATGCCTGCTCGCTCAGCTCTTGGTCGTGCACTCCGGCAGGCCGGCGGTGTCGCCGGAGCGGATGTCCTCCAGGGCGCCGAGGGCGTCGTCGATGGTGTCGACCTTGATCAGGGTGAGCCCGTCGGGGACGTCCCTGGCGGCGGTCGCGCAGTTGTCGGCCGGCGTGAGGAAGTACTGGGCGCCCTTGTCGCGGGCGGCGATGGTCTTCATCTCGATGCCGCCGATGGGTCCGACCTTGCCCGCGTCGTCGATGGTGCCGGTGCCGGCGACGAACTTGCCGCCGGTGAGGTTGCCCGGGGTGAGCTTGTCGTAGAGCCCGAGCGCGAACATCAGGCCGGCGCTGGGGCCGCCGACGTCGGCGAGCTTGATGTCGATGGTGAACGGGAAGGTGTGGTCGGTCCCTGCGGAGATCCCGACGATGGCGCGCTTCTCGCCGCTGTCGTCGGACTGGGCGGTCCTGATGGTGACCTTCTCGGTCTTCGTCGGCGTCCTGCGCTCCTTCTCCGCGGCGGCCTGCTCCTTGGCCGGCACGATCGTGAAGACGACGTCCCGACCGGGCTTGTGCTTGGTCACCAGCTTGGCGACGTCGGCGGGTTCCTTCACGGCCGTACCGTCGACGGACTTGATGACGTCACCCGCGTGGAGTTCGCCCTCGGCCGGGCTTCCCTTCACGACGGTCGAGACGATCACCCAGCTCTGCACCGGGATGTCCAGCGCCTCCAGGGCGGCGACCTTGGCGCTCTCCTGGGACTGACTGAACTCCTCGGCGTTCTCCTGGGTGGACTGCTCCTCGGTCTTGCCGTCCGGGTAGAGGGTGTCGTGCGGCACGACCTTGTTGTCGTGCGCGAGCCATCCGTAGACGGCCTCCACCAGGTTCATCTTGTAGTCGGCGCCGGTGACCCGGACGGTGGTCATGTTGAGGTGCCCGGAGGCCGGGTAGGTCTTGTGGCCGGAGATCTGCAGCACCGGCTCGCCGCCGTGATCGCCGAGCGTGTTCACCGTCGGCCCCGGGGACATCTCCGAGTAGGGCACGGGGATGAAGACTCCCGCGCACAGGAGCGCGATCAGCATCAGGGTGGAGGCGAGCATCGTCGCGGTGCGGCGTGGCATGCCACGACAGTACGTGACAGTCCTGTCAGTGCCCCGTCAGGGCCGTCTGACCGTGCTCCGTCAGTGCCGCTTGCCCGCCCCCGTGATCATGTGCGGGACGAGGGCTTCTCCATGGCGGCTCGGAAACGGGCATAGCCGTCGAGCTCCGGCCCGTCACCCCGCGCCTTGCGGGTGCGGTTGGCCCAGCCGCCCCACAGACCGGCACAGACCGCAGCCACAAGCGGAATCAGCAACCAGGCGAGCGCCGCCATGCTGTCCTCCCGTCCCATTGAGCGACCGCAAACTGACTGATCAACAGATTAACCACTGGCACTGACAACGCTCGGGCCAGGGGTGCGGTTACGCAACCGGAGTGGGGTGTACGGGTGCCGGGAACCTGTCCTGGCAGGCCAGTTGAGCGGGCGTACGGGGCGGGCTTGTCGGGCGGGCGTGTTGGGCGAAGCGCTCAGCAGGCGCCGACCCACTCCTCCGTCCCGTCGGAGAACTTCTGGTGCTTCCAGATGGGCACCTCGTGCTTGAGGTCGTCGATCAGCTTGCGGCAGGCCTCGAAGGCCTCTCCGCGATGGGGGCAGGAGACGGCCACGACGACGGCGAGATCCCCGACCTGTAGATCCCCGACGCGGTGCACGGCCGCGAGCGCCCGCACCGGGTACTCGGCGACGACCTTCTCGGCGATCCGCCGCATCTCGGCCTCCGCACTGGGGTGGCAGGAGTACCCGAGCTCGTCGACATCGGCACCCCCGTCGTGGTTCCGCACGGTTCCCACGAACAAGGCGGTCCCCCCGGAGGCGTCGTCCCCGACGGCCCGGAAGACCTCGTCCACGGAGAGCGCTGTCTCGCGGATGCCGATGATCTTGATGGGGTCCTGAGCGCCCTGCTCACCGGGGTGGTCGTTGGTAGGTGCCATGGCCCCATCGTGCCGCACGCGCGCGAGGACGGGGAATAGCGTTATCGCCCGGCACGCGCGCGTACGGGTTTGGAGCCTCCTACATGCGCGAGGCTCCTGTCGGCCGTCGCCCGAGGCACCCCGCTCAGATCCGTCGTCGGGCCTTCCGCGCCCGCCGCACCACGGCCGCCGCGCCCAGCAGGGCCACCGTCGCTCCCGCGGCACCGGCCGCCGTCGCGTCCTTGCGCCCGAGCCGCCGCCCGGCGACGGTGTGCCTGCCGGAGACCTCTTCCAGCAGCTCCGCGAGTACTTCCTCGTTGGTCCACTGCGGCCGCCACCCCGAGTCATGGAGCCGGCTCCCGCTCACCACCCAGGGATACATCGTGTAGGCCAGGTCCCCGGCCGGAGAGGGCGTCAGGCCGATCCGGTGCAGCCGGGCCGCAGCGCCCAGGGCGACCGCCGACGGCAGCTCCATGCGCCGGATGCCGCTGAGCTCCTCGACCTCCTCCTGCTCCAGCCACCCGTCGCATCCGACGGCGAGTTCCCCGTCGACCTTCTCCAGGACGGCGTACTCCAGGGCACTGCACAGGTCCTCTACGTGGCAGAACTGCCAGGCGGGCCGCGACCCGGCGACGACAAGCAGCCGAGGTGACTCGAAGTACCTGGTCAGCGCCGTGTCGGTGCCGCCCACGAGTACCGCGGGCCGGACGACGGTGACATTGAGTCCCGGGTGGGCCCGGGGCGCCCTGCGCGCGAGACGCTCGATCTCCAGCAGGTCACCGACGCCGGTGGCCTCCGCCGTGGCCCGCAGCTCGGCGTCCTCGGACAGCGGCAGCTCGTTGTCGGGCAGCGCCCCGTAGACCATCGCCGAGGTGCACAGCACGACCCGGTGGATCCCGGCCGCCGCAGCGGCCGTCAGCACGGTCTGCGTCCCCCGAACGTTGTACGCGGTCCTGGCGGCGGGATCGGTCTCCAGATCGAGGTCGAGCGCCAGGTGCACGACCACGTCGGCGCCCCGCAGCTTGTCCGCGATGGCCGGATCCCGCACATCGAGGATGTGCCACTGCGCCGCCGCGCACTCACCGCGCCGCTCGTCGATGGCGATGACCTGCTTGACCTCGTCGGACTCGACGAGCCGCTCCGTGAGCAGCGCGCCGATGCCGGACGCGGCACCGGTCACGGCGACGACGGGCCCGCGCACGCCGCGCGCGGATGGGGTTGACTGGTTTCGCGCTGCGCGAACCTGCGGATCAGGGGAACTCACCGGGCGTCTCCAGCGGTTGTCTTCAGTACGAACGTGAGTGACGCGTACGTACCAGGTGGCATCCATCCTGCCGCAGGCCAAGAGTCGGCGAAGCACCGAGGCCCGATCGGCTCGCGGTGTCTACGCTGGGTGGTGTTATCGGGCAGCCGCGCCGCCGGTGCCAGCCGGTGGCCTTACCAGCCGAGGAATCCCGTGAGTGACACCCCATTCGGATTCGGCCTTCCGCCGGAGGAGCCGGACGACGGCGACGAGGGCAAGAAGAAGGACCAGCAGAGCGGTGGTGGTCAGGGTCCGGCCAACCCGTTCGGTTTCGGCGGGCTGCCCGGTGCCGGGGGCATTGGCGGCCCCGGCGCGGACAATCCGTTCGCTGCCATGTTCGGTTCGCTGAACCCCACCGACCTGGGTGCCGCGTTCCAGCAGCTGGGGCAGATGCTCTCGTACGAGGGCGGCCCGGTGAACTGGGACATGGCCAAGCAGATCGCCCGCCAGACGGTCTCCCAGGGCACCGCGGACGGCACGAAGGACGCGAGCGTCGGCCCCGCCGAGCGCACCGCCGTCCAGGAGGCCGTACGCCTGGCCGACCTGTGGCTCGACGACGCGACGTCCCTGCCGTCCGGCGCGGGCTCCGCCGTGGCGTGGTCCCGCGCGGAGTGGGTCGAGGCGACCCTGCCCGCGTGGCAGGAGCTCGTCGACCCGGTCGCCGAGCGCGTCGGCTCCGCGATGGGCGACGTCCTGCCGGAGGAGATGCAGGCCATGGCAGGCCCGCTGATCGGCATGATGCGCTCGATGGGCGGTGCCATGTTCGGCACGCAGATCGGGCAGGCCGTCGGCGTGCTCGCGGGCGAGGTCATCGGCTCCACCGACATCGGCCTGCCGCTCGGCCCGGTCGGCAAGGCCGCGCTGCTGCCGATCAACATCGAGGCGTTCGGCAAGGACCTGGGCGTGCCGAAGGAGGAGGTGCGGCTGTATCTCGCCCTGCGCGAGGCCGCCCACCAGCGCCTGTTCGCGCATGTGCCGTGGCTTCGCTCGCACCTGTTCGGCGCGGTCGACGGCTACGCGCGCGGGATCAAGGTCGACACGGCCAAGCTGGAGGACGTGGTCGGCCAGTTCGACCCGCAGAACCCGGAGCAGCTCCAGGACGCCCTCCAGCAGGGCATGTTCCAGCCGGAGGACACCCCGGAGCAGAAGGCGGCCCTGGCCCGTCTGGAGACGGCTCTGGCGCTCGTGGAGGGCTGGGTGGACGCGGTGGTGCACGCCGCCGCCAAGCCGCGCCTGTCGTCCGCTGACGCCCTGCGCGAGACGCTGCGCCGACGCCGCGCCTCGGGCGGCCCCGCGGAGCAGACGTTCGCCACGCTGATCGGCCTGGAGCTGCGCCCGCGCCGCCTGCGGGACGCCTCCCGGCTGTGGGCCTCGCTCACGGACGCGCGCGGTGTCGACGGCCGGGACGCCCTGTGGCACCACCCGGACATGCTGCCGACGGCCACCGACCTGGACGACCCGGACGGTTTCGTGCACCGCGAGCAGATCGACTTCTCCGAGCTGGACAAGATGCTCGGCGAGGCGGCGGGCGGCTCGGCCGGGAAGCCGGACCTGACGAAGGACGACGAGTCCAAGGACGGCGACAAGGGCGACGGCACCGAGTGAGCCTGTATGACGACGCGGTCCTCGTGCTCAAGGGGTACGAGGGCCAGGAAGAGCTGCGCCGGACGTATCTGGAGCACCTGGAGAGCCACCCGGACGGCATGTGGAAGGCCTGCGGGGACGGCCACATCACGGCGAGCGCCCTGGTCATCGACCCCTCGCGCGGGCGCGTGCTGCTGACCCTCCACAAGAAGCTGCGCATGTGGTTGCAGATGGGCGGCCACTGCGAGCCGGCCGACGACACGCTGGCGGCGGCAGCGCTGCGTGAGGGGAGCGAGGAGTCGGGCATCGCGGGGCTGACCCTGCTGCCCGGCGGCCCCGTGCGGCTGGACCGCCATCACACCCCGTGCGCCTGGCACCTCGACGTCCAGTACGCGGCGCTCGCCCCGGCGGGCGCCGTGGAGGCCATCAGCGACGAGTCGCTCGACCTGCGCTGGTTCGCCTACGACGAGGTGGCTGGCGTGGCCGACGAGTCGGTCGTACGGCTGCTGGAGGCGACGCGAGGGAGGCTCTGACCTTCGGGCACGCGTAAGGGGCGACTGCCATGGCGGTCGCCCCTTACATCCGTTCTCCGGACGGTCAGCTCCAGACGTTGCCCTGGTTCTGCCCCCGGGCGCCCTGCTGCCCCATGCCGTACTGCGCGGCGAGGCCGGAGCCGACCTGGGCGTTCTGCGGCGGCAGCAGTTCGCTGGGCTGCACGATCGCGTAGCCGCTGCCCATGAAGCTGAGTTCCCAGCCCTCACCGGTGTTGCCACGGCGCCGCCAGACCCCGGAGGAGTGCGTCTGGGCCTGCATCTGCACGCGCAGGCTCGTCGACCAGGCGACGATCGCGTCGGCGTCGCAGTTGACGTACTTGTCGGGCGTCACCTGCATCATCAGCGGCGCACCGGAGGTCATGAGGGCGACCTTGCCGCGGCCGGTGATGTTGAGCTGGTACTTACCGGAGCCGGAGATGCCGTAGAGGCTGTCCACGGCGATGACCTCGTGGTGCAGCGAGGAGTCCATCGCCAGCACATAGCTGCTGTCGACGGTCAGCCCGTCCTGCTCCACGTCAACCAGATGCACGTGCTGCTTGAGGTTGGCGAGGTAGACCGTGCCCTGCCCGTGGCAGCGCATGAGGTCGAGGCCCTCGCCGGTCTGGGCACGCGCGCGTCCTTGCTGGTTGTTCTGGTACTCGGCGTCGAACTCGACGAGGCCCTGGTAGGCGACCATCGTGCCCTTGCGGGCGAGGATGTCGTCGTGGCCCTCCAGGGCGACGCGGAGCATCTGCTTGTTCTGCAGGCTCCAGCGGTCCTGGGTCTGCTGGTCGTTGTAGGCGAAAAGCGGACTCTGCATGGCGTTCTGGCTCCCCCTCAGCCCCGGACCCGGAGACGGTCGGTGCTGTCCTCACTGGGCTGGACGACGACGATGCCCTGGCCGGAGAAGGCCATCTGGTAGGCCTCGCCGCTGCCCCGGCCGATGAGTGACTGCGCCTTGAAGCTGCGCTTGCCCTTCACCTTGAGGTTGGGCGACCAGGCGACGAGCGCGTCGGGGTCGACGTACGTCTCGTCCTCGCCACCGCCGCAGTCCACGACGATCGGCTTGCCCCGGGAGGTCAGCGCGACCCAGCCCTGCCCGGAGATCTTGGTGTTCCACAGACCCTGTCCGGCGAACTTCGCCAGGCCCTTCACCCGCTCCACGCCCCACGTCAGATGCGCGTCGAAGGCGAGCAGGTTGGTGGCGTTGACGGAGATGCCGTCGCCGTTGAGGTTGATGACCACGACGTTGGCGCCGTAGTCGGCGAGGTAGAGCAGCCCGTCGCCGGTGCACTTCATCAGGGGCGCACCCTCGCCGGTCATCCAGTCCTTGGCGATCTGGCGGACGGCCGGCGGGTTGGGCTCGTACTGGACGAAGCCCTCGTAGGCGACCATCGATCCCACGCGCGCGAAGAGGTCGTTCCCGGTCTGCATGGCGATCTTCGCCATGTGGTTGCCGTGGTTCTCCATGCGGGCGGTGACGGGTGCGGGGGCGAAGCCCGCGAGTGGCTGGTTCATGACGGGCTCCCTCAGATCTCGTACGGCTGGACGACGATGAAGTTGCCGGGAGCGGCCCGGAACTGGAGGTTGACGCTCTCGCCGGTGTCGCCGGGGTAGGCGTTGCGACGCATCCGTACCTGGCTGGAGACGATCACCTGGGCGGCGGACGACCAGGCGACCACGGCGTTGGCGTCGGCGAACGTCGTGGGCGTGACCGGGAGGACCACGGGCGTGCCGTGCGTCTTCACGACGATCGTGCCGGTGCCGGTGAACTGCATCGTGAACAGCGCGCCACCGGGGATCCCGTGGCCCTCGATGCGGCGGACCTCGTACTGGAGGCTCTCGTCGAAGGCGAGGACGTTCTCCGCGGAGACGCAGATGCCGTCGCCCTGGAGCTCGATGGGGTGCAGCATCGTGGAGTTCTCGGCGAGGAAGACCTGGCCCTGGCCGGTGCAGCGCATCAGCTGCATCTCCTGACCGGTCGCGTTGCCCACGATCCGTCCGGAGAAGCCGGCGCCCTTGTAGCTGAAGTCGACCTTGCCCTGATAGAGCACCATGCTGCCCTGTCGGGCGAGCACGGGCTGACCGCCGACGCCGAGGTCGACGCGGACCAGCTTCTTGTTCTGCTGCGTCCAGCGCTGGCCGGTGGGCGTCTCCTTGAACTGCTGGAGCGCCGCGGCCACGCCGGGCCCCTGGGGGGCGCCTTGGGGAGCGCCCTGGGGCGCACCCTGCGGGGCTCCGTACGGCGCCTGCTGGCCCGGGACCTGCCCGTAGGGGGGCTGCTGACCGTAGCCGGGAGGCGGGGTCGGCTGGCCGTAACCGGGCGGCGGGGCGGGCGTCTGGGGTGCCTGGGGGTAGCCGTAGCCCGGAGGCGGCGGCGCGGAGGGCTGGCCGTACGGCTGCTGGTTCGGCTGGCCGTAGGGCGCGGGCGCCGGGGCGGGCGGCGGCGGGGCACCGCCGGGCGGTGCCATGGGCGCGACGATGGTCGGCTGCGCGTGCACCGGGGGCGCCGGGCTCGGAGGCTGCGGCGTGGCTCCCGGCGGGGGCGCGAAGCCCTGCGCGGCCGGGGCGGGCGCTGGCGCCGGGGCGGCGGGCTGCGGGGCGGGAGCCGGGGCGGGGGCCTCGGCCGGGGCGCCGAACGCGGGTGGTGCGGTGGCCTGGGCGGGCGGTGCGAAGCTTGGAGCCGCGCCTGCCTGAGGCTGCTGCGGTTGCGGCGCGGCGGGCGTCTCCTCCTCGGCGACCTCGCCGCCGAAGTTCCTCAGCAGCGCATCGAGGCCGCCGTCGAAGCCCTGACCGACCGCGGCGAACCGCCAGACGTCCTTGAGGTAGAAGTCGCCCAGCATGACGGCGCGTTCGGTGGAGAACTCCGAGCCGCTGAAGGCGTACCGGGCCACCTCCTCGCCGCCCGCGACGATGCGGATGTATCCGGGGCTGACCTGCGACATCTGTCCGGCGCCATCGATCGTCGCCGTGAAGGACAGCTTCTGGATCTGCGGAGGGATCTTGTCGAGCGTGATCCGGAAGGACTCAGTGTCCCCGGCCTGGGCACCGAGGAGCTGGATGGACTCCTCGGGGGACTTCGGCTGGTTGAAGAAGACGAAGTAGCGGTCGTCCGAGAGCCGTTCGTCGGCGTCGAGACCGAAGCAGCTGATGTCGAAGGTCAGCCCTGGAGCGGTGATCTGTACCCCTACGTACAGATCTGTGCCCGTGGTGAGGTCACTGATCCTGGCCTTGTGGCCGCGTTGGAATTCCCTGGCCATGCGTAACGACCGTCCCCCATCCCGAATGTGAGTGCGTCGCGCCAGGCTAACGGCAAACTCGGACATCGAGCGAAGCCGGTACAGACCCGGTACACAACGCTCGCCCGACCGAAGCGGACGCAATGCTTCCGGAGGGCCTCAGGGCGCTGCCGGGAAGCGGTCGGACAGGGAGGGGCGAGTCATTCGCCGCGCGCGCCGGGCAGATGGGGCAGGCGCTCGGCGGCGACCACGCCTTCGAGGTAGCCCTTCGCCCGCTCGGTGCGCGGATACGCCTCCAGCAGCCGCCAGAAGCGAGGCCCGTGACCGGGCACCAGGAGGTGCGCCAGCTCGTGGAGAAGGACGTAGTCGACGACGTACTCGGGCATGCCCTGCAACCGGTGCGAAAGACGGATGCTGCCCTCGGCCGGGGTGCACGAGCCCCAGCGTGTGTTCTGGTTGGTGACCCAGCGGACCGAGCTGGGCCGGGCGCGGCCGTCGAAGTACTGTTCCGACAGCCGCTCGGCACGCTCGGCCAGTTCGGCGTCACCGAGGACCCGCTTGCTCTCCTGGGCGGCCAGCTTGTCGAGCATGACGTTGACCCAGCGCTGCTCCTCCGCCTCGGACATCCTGGCCGGGATGAGCACGACGGTGCGGTCGCCCTCGCGGTACGCCGAGACAGTCCGGCGGCGCCGGGCGCTCCTGCGGACCTCGATCGCGCTCGCCCCCGAGCCGCTCGACGGCGGGCTCGTCGTACGGCGCTGCGGCGTTCCGGCGCGGTGCAGTGGGTCGGCGGACACGCCCCGACGTTACCCGCTGCACATGGGGGAAGTCCCGACTCCGGGACGGTTCGATGCCGATCCCCCACCATGCGTTTGATTTGTACGACGAATATCCACCGCCTGTGGACAACTTTCGGCATCGGACGCCGCGTCGGGGCATGCTGGCAGTCACCGGCGGAGCTGCGACCGAGCTCCACCGGCACACGGGGATGTTCCACGAGGGCTTACGGGGGCCGTTCATGCAAGCGACGGTTACGACGGATTCAACGGATTCAACGGATTCAACGGCATCGGAAGACGCGGCGGCGCCGGTTGCTCCGCTGCTGAAGCCCGCGCTCCGGCGCGGCTGGCGGGATCTCAACACCGTGCAGTTCGGCATGACTCCGGCACACGCGCTGACGCTGGGTCCGATGGACACGGCGACGGGCAGCTTCCTCGATCTCCTCAACGGCACCCGCGGTCTGGAGCTGCTGCGCGAGGAGGGCCGCCGTATGGATCTGCCGGACGGTCATGTCGAGGGGCTGGTACGGCGACTGGCAGGGGCCGGGCTCCTCGACGACGCGAAGGGCGGCGGCCCGGCCGCCGACGCCCTGCGACGCAAGAAGGATGTCCTGGACCGGTTGCGCCCCGATCTGGCCTCCCTGTCCCTGACCACGTCCGAGCCGGGCGAGGCGATGGACCGGCTTGCCGCCCGCCGCTCACTGCGCGTGCAGGTGAGGGGAGCCGGCCGGGTGGGTTCGATGGTGTCCTCGCTGCTGTCGGGCGCCGGAGTCGGGCAGGTCGACGTGCGGGACGTCGGCCGTGTCGAGCCGGCGGACGTGGCGCCGGGCGGGCTGCCCGCGGAGGCGGTCGGCGAGCGCAGGGACGAGGCAGCGCGGCGGGCCGCTCGCCGCTGCGCACCGGACCGCCCGCCGCGCCGTAGCTCCCGGTCATCTCGCGATCCGGACGACACCGGCCACTCGCTGGTGATCATCGCGCCGAGGGACGACGTCGCGGTGCACGCCCCCTCCCCGTCCGCCGCCGAACCCCTGATCTCCTCCGGCACGCCTCATCTGTACGCCGGCGTCGTGGAGGGAACCGGCGTGGTCGGCCCGTTCGTCCTGCCCGGCGAGACGGGCTGCGCCGGTTGTCTCCACGAGGGGCGTACCGACCGGGACCCGGTCTGGCCCCGCCTGGTCGCGCAGTGGCGGTCTGGCCTGGGCAGGGCACGCCAGGTGCGGCCCTGCGATCTCACGCTGGCCACCACGGTCGCCGGACTGGCCGCCGCGCACGCCCTCGCCTTTCTGGACGGCCGGGTTCCGTCGAGCGCGGGTGCACGCTGGGAGGTGTCCCTGCCCGGTCTCAGCTGGCACGCCCGACCGGTGTGGGCACACCCCGCTTGCCCGTGCGGCGCCACGGACAAAGGTGAGGGAGAACACCCCTCCGAGGACGCGGGGTCACACGAGACAATGGCGGAGCAAGGGCCGTCGAAGGAGTTACGCCGTAAGGCAGACGCGGAGCGGCTGGCTGGGACCTGGAGGGCGCATGTCTGATCTTCCCCGCAAGGCGGTCACCCGTACCGCCAAGCTCGCCGCGCTTCCGCTCGGCTTCGCCGGGCGGGCGACCTGGGGACTCGGCAAGCGGATCGTCGGCGAGTCCGCGGAGATCGTCGGCCGCGAGCTGCAGCAGCGCACGGCGGAGCAACTGTTCAAGGTGCTCGGCGAGCTCAAGGGCGGCGCGATGAAGTTCGGCCAGGCCCTGTCGGTCTTCGAGTCGGCCCTGCCCGAGGAGATCGCCGGTCCTTACCGCGCGGCGCTCACCAAGTTGCAGGAGGCTGCGCCCCCGATGCCGACGCGCACCGTGCACGCGGTGCTGGCGGAGCGGCTGGGCGAGGACTGGCACGAGCTGTTCCTGGAGTTCGAGGACAAGCCCGCCGCGGCGGCCTCGATCGGGCAGGTGCACCGAGGTGTGTGGCACGACGGCCGCGAGGTGGCGGTCAAGGTCCAGTACCCGGGAGCCGGCGAGGCCCTGCTGTCCGACCTGAATCAGTTGAGCCGTTTCGCCCGTCTGCTTGGTCCGCTGATTCCCGGCATGGACATCAAGCCGCTGATCGCGGAGCTCAAGGACCGGGTCTCCGAGGAACTGGACTACGCCTTGGAGGCGCAGGCCCAGCAGGCGCACGCGGAGGAGTTCGCCGACGACCCGGACGTCGTCGTGCCGGCCGTGGTCCAGCAGTGCGATCAGGTCCTGGTCACGGAGTGGATCGACGGCATCCCGCTCTCGGAGGTGATCTCGGACGGCACCGAGGAGCAGCGCAACCGCGCCGGTCAGCTCCTGGCCCGTTTCCTCTTCTCCGGCCCCGCCCGCACCGGCCTGCTGCACGCCGACCCGCACCCGGGCAACTTCCGGCTTCTGCCGGGCGGCCCCGACGGTGCGGACGACTGGCGGCTCGGCGTCCTGGACTTCGGCACGGTCGACCGACTTCCCGGCGGTCTTCCGACGCCGATCGGCGAGTCCCTGCGGATGACCTTGGACGGCGAGGCGGACGCTGTCTACGACCTTCTCTGTGCCGAGGGCTTCGTCAAGGAGTCCATCGACCTGGAGCCCGACGCCGTACTCGACTACCTCCTGCCGATCATCGAACCGGCCCAGGTCGACGAGTTCACCTTCACCCGCGGCTGGATGCGAAGCCAGGCCGCCCGCGTGGCCGACCCCCGCTCCCCCGCCTACCAACTGGGCAAGCGGCTCAACCTGCCCCCGGCGTACCTCCTGATCCACCGTGTGACGTTGAGCACGATCGGAGTGCTGTGCCAGCTGGGGGCGACGGTGCGGCTGCGCGAGGAACTGGAGGAGTGGCTGCCGGGGTTCGTTTCTGAGGAGATGACGGACGAGGAGGAGTCGGCGGCCGAGGCGTGAGCCGGTCTACCACCAGGACGAGTCGAGCCGCCCCTCGATCGCTCTGAGGTTCTCCCGGGAGCAGGTGTCACAGATGTAGTGGCGGGCGCCGTTCTCCACGGAGCAGGTCCAGGTGGGCTGCGGGGCGTCGGCCCGGGCGCCGCAGCGGGCGCACACGAGGGGCTGGGGCTCCGTCGCTGAGCCGCCGTTGTCACTGCCTCCGGAAGGACTCTTCACTCGGCGACGATACCGCCGGACCCCGCTGATCAGCGGGCACAACGCACCGCGGGGGCCGGTCCGTTCGCACGGACCGGCCCCCGCGGGGAGCCACCGCCTCCCGGGCCGGGAGGCCACCACATGATGGTGTGGTCGGGTTACTGCATGACCGCCATGGCGAGCGCACGGCGGGCGCGCAGCGAGGCACGCTCGGCCCTGCGCTGCATGCGGCGAGCGGTCGCCAGGCGCATGGCCCGGCGTTCCTGCTCGGCCTCGTGGTGTCGCTCGTGCATATGCGCACGTGCCAGGGCTTCTTGGATGAGTTGCATCTCTCGGTTCCTGTTCTGACGCGAGTCGTTCGCGCCACTGGTGGTGAAGTCTTCAGGCGCGGAGCCTGCGAGTTCGTGGGTGGACGGCTTCATCGGGGCCTGCTTCTGGGGGTCGTGCGTGAGGGGGCGGTCGATCGTTCCTGCGGTGTTCATGCCGTGACCGGGTTCTTGCGCGGGCGGCCACGCGGCCGCTTCCGGGCGACGACGACACCCTGGACGAACAGCTCGCCACCCCAGACGCCCCAGGGCTCACGCCGCTCCTTGGCGCCGGCGAGGCAGGCCTCGATCAGCGGGCAGGTGCGGCAGAGGGACTTGGCGTACTCGACGTCCGCCGGCGACTCGGCGAAGAAGACCTCCGGGTCGTAGGAGCGGCAGGGGACGGGTACGCCGAGGTTCTCGATGGCGTCGTCGAGCGCGGTGAGCGCGGTGAGGGGGGTCAAGGTGGAGTCCTCCGTGAAGCCGGGCTTGGGGATCGCGTCTGAGGGCGGTACGGACGGGGCGTGCGCTTCGAGTTGCACGGTTCGTCTTCCTCGTCTTTTCGTTCCGGTCCTGTGGGACCGGGTGGCGGCTGGTACCGGGTTTTTCCTTGTCCCGAGGCCCCTTCGCTCTGTCATCCCTGTTGGGGGACAAACAGAAGGGCCGCGGATCCCGGATGGGGTTCCGCGGCCCTGAAGGCGCCGGCCTGATCGGCGATCAGGCTGGATCACTCCAGGGTTCTGGCCCACGGAAGGCCCACATCTGGTGGTGCTGCGTCGTCTGCTTCCGGAATCCGGCACCGGTCGCCGTGAAGGCATAGGCCTGCGCCTTTGCCTCTACTGCCGCTTCCAGTGCCTTGGTCGGTCGCTCATTGCGCTCGCGGACAGGGAGACCCGCGAGAGACAGGGCGGACGCCGGACGGTCGGCACGGATGCCGGACAGACCGGTGCCCTGGTTGAAGGCGCCGAGCATGCACAGGGAAGCGACGACCGAGCGATCGGTCATTTTCACGATGCTGATGGAGCTGGTGTTGATGCTGATCACTGGACTCGCCTCCTCTCGGCGTCTAAGGGGACTGGGGTGAGCCAGTCCGACGGGTATGCAAGTAGAACACGGAATTGGGGCCTCCGAGAAGGCCTCCGTTCCCGTGGCTAAGAACCTATGGGGATTGCTGGGGCATGCGCAAACTATTTTTTCGACGAGTTCGTGTCATTCCCCGTCGGCGCCCTCCCCAACCTCCTGGCCTGCGCAGATGGCCAGCACATCGGCTCCGTAGCGGTCGAGCTTGCGCTTGAGGACGCCGGGGATGCGGGACAGCTCAACCGGACTGACCGGCTCCGCCTCGGCGATGGCCATCAGGGTTCTGTCCGTGAAGACGCAGAAGTCCGGCTGTCCGCTCAGCCGCGCCTGGGCCCCGCGCCACTCGCGAAGTCGTTCGTAGAGACCCTCGTCCATGTCGGAGGGGCAGGTCTCGCAGCGCATCAGCTTCATCTCGCCGGCGTCGGTGAGGGTGCGCCCGCAGACGCGGCAGCGCGCCGGGGTGCGCTGGGCGCGTCTCGGGACGGTGTCCGGTCTGCTCGTGAAGCCGCGCACCACGCCCCCGGAGCCGCCCGCGGCGGTGCGTCCTGCGGCGCCGGTCGACCCGGGACGCAGTCCGTCGAGGAAGCGGCTGGGACGGCGGTTCGGACGGCCGCCGGGCGCGCGGGTGAGCGCCCAGGAGACATGCAGGTGCCGCCTGGCGCGGGTGACACCGACATAGAGGAGGCGGCGTTCCTCCTCGATCTGCTCGTCGGTCTTTGCGTAGGTGATCGGCATCATGCCCTCGGCGACCCCGACCAGGAAGACGACGTCCCACTCCAGGCCCTTGGCCGAGTGCAGGGAGGCGAGGGTGACGCCCTGGACGGTCGGGGCGTGCTGGGCGTTCGCCCGCTCGTCGAGCTCCGCCACGAGGTCGGCGAGGGTGGCGTCGGGTTTGGCGCCGGCGAAGTCCTGGGCGAGGTTCACCAGGGCGGCCAGCGACTCCCAGCGCTCTCTGACGGCACCGGAGCCGGCCGGCGGCTGGGTCGTCCAGCCCTCCCCCGACAGCACGGCACGCACCTGAGAGGGGAGGTCGGGGGCGTCGTCGAGGAGTGAGTCGTTGCCGCCGAAGCGGGCCGCGCCGCGCAGGGCGATACCGGCCTTGCGCACCTCGGGACGGTCGAAGAACCGCTCGGCGCCGCGCAGCTGATAGGGCACTCCCGCGTCGGCGAGGGCCTGCTCATAGGTCTCGGACTGGGCGTTCGTACGGAACAGGATGGCGATCTCGGCGGCCGGGACGCCGGAGTCCATGAGTTCGCGGATCCGGCGGGCGGCGCCTTCGGCCTCGGCGGGCTCGTCGGTGTACTCGGTGTAGCCGGGTTCCGGGCCCGCCTCGCGTTGGGAGACCAGTTCCAGGCGGTGGTCGGCTGCGCGGCCTCGGGCCTGGGCGAGCAGGCCGTTGGCGAGGTGGACGACCTGGGGGGTGGAGCGGTAGTCGCGGACCAGCTTGACCACGGTGGCACCGGGGTGACGGGTGCGGAAGTCGAGCAGATGGTCGGGGGTTGCTCCTGTGAAGGAGTAGATCGTCTGACTGGCGTCACCGACCACGCACAGGTTGTCCCGCTCGCCGAGCCACAGCTCCAGCAGGCGCTGCTGGAGCGGGCTGACGTCCTGGTACTCGTCGACCACGAAGTGCTGGTACTGGGAGCGGACCTGATCGGCGATGTCGTGCCGGTCCTGGAGGATGGCGACGGTGAGCAGCAGGACGTCCTCGAAGTCGATGACGGAGCGGTCCCGTTTGAGCTCCTCGTAGACGTTGTAGATCTGGGCGATCTCGGCCGGGTCACGAGGGGCGTCGCGGCCTGCCTTGGCGACGGCGGGCGGATAGTCGGCCGGGACGGTCTGGGTGACCTTGGACCACTCGATCTCGGCGGTGACGTCCCGCAGCTCGTTCCGGTCGAGGCGGATACGGCAGGCGGCGGCGGCGTCCGCGACCAGCTGGATCTTGCGGTCGACCAGCCGGGGCATGGAGCCACCGACTGCTTTCGGCCAGAAGTACTGGAGCTGCCGCAGGGCTGCCGAGTGGAAGGTGCGGGCCTGGACTCCGGTGGCACCGAGCTGGCGCAGCCGTCCTCGCATCTCTCCGGCGGCGCGGTTGGTGAAGGTGACGGCGAGCACGCTGGAGGGCTGGAGGATGCCGGCGCGGACCCCGTAGGCGATGCGGTGGGTGATCGCCCGGGTCTTGCCCGTGCCGGCGCCCGCGAGCACGCACACCGGGCCCTGCAGGGCGGTGGCCACCTCGCGCTGCTCGGGGTCGAGCCCTTCGAGCACCGCGTCGGCAGAATCCGGTACCTGCGGGAAGAGGGTGGAGTGCGTTGCTGCTGTCACACCGCCATGCTGCCAGGTCGCCGGAGACGGCTGTGCCGGTTGTCCACAGGCAGGCATCGGTAGTCGTACTAATGCGGCAGGCGTCACGTGCGGGGCATACCCCGGGTGGGAATGGCGCCCCGGTCGCGTACGTTGCCCCTCTGAACGACCGGTTTCCCGAGCCATCAGAGGAGCGCGCGAGACATGCAGGGCACTGTGACGATGTACAGCACCACGTGGTGCGGCTACTGCCAGCGGCTGAAGAAGCAGCTGGAGCGCGAGGGCATCGCGTACACCGAGATCAACATCGAGCAGGACCCCGCGTCCGCTGCGTTCGTCGAGAAGGCGAATGGCGGAAATCAGACGGTCCCGACCGTGCTCTTCGCGGACGGTTCGACGCTGACGAACCCGTCGCTTGCTCAGGTGAAGCAGAAGATCGGCGTGTGAGCGACGCGCAGAAGAGGAAGGGGGGCCGTCCTAGCCGGGACGGCCCCCCTTCCTCTTTGGCCTCTTTGACCCTCTTTGTCGCCTAGACGCTGCGCGTCGGCAGCGGCTTGCCGTACCAGAGCTCGATCAGGCGGGCCGCGATCGAGATGCCGTACGGCGGCATGACCTCGCCGGAGTCGAAGGCGGCGCGCAGTTCCTCGCGGGAGAACCAGCGGGCCTCGTGGATCTCGTCCCCGTCGACCTGGACGTCGGTGGAGGTGGCGTGGGCCATGAAGCCCAGCATGAGGCTGGACGGGAAGGGCCACGGCTGGCTGGCGACGTACTCGACGTCTCCGACGGTGACACCGGCCTCCTCGAAGACCTCACGGCGCACTGCCTGCTCGATGGACTCCCCGGGCTCGACGAAGCCGGCGAGCGTCGAGAAGCGTCCCTCGGGCCAGTGGACCTGACGGCCGAGGAGGATGCGGTCGTCCTCGTCGGTGACGGCCATGATCACGGCGGGGTCGGTGCGCGGGTAGTGCTCGGCACCGCAGGCGGGGCAGCGGCGGATGTGGCCGGCCGCGGCGATCACGGTGCGCTCGCCGCAGCGGGAGCAGAAACGGTGGGTGCGCTGCCAGTTCTCCAGGCCGACGGCGTGCACCATCAGACCGGCGTCGCGCGGCGACAGCAGCAGGCCCGCCTCGCGCAGCCCGGCCGCGCGCGCGGACTGGTCGATGCGGCCGGGCAGCGCGTCCTTCTGAAGGGCGAAGTAGCTGACGCCGTCCTGGTCGATGCCCAGGAAGTAGCGGTGTGCCTCGGTGAGGGGGGCCTCGAAGGAGGGGGTCATGACGAGTTCGGTGCGCCCGTCCGCTGTCTCGTCGATGAGGACCTGGCCGCCGGAAACCACGAAGCAGCGGGTCGTGGGGTGGCTCCATGCCGCCGCGAGCCAGGCCTCGTCGAGCCGGTGGTGGGCGGCGCGGTCGATGCCGCTCGGGGCGGTGAGCGAGATGGGTCGGTCGGCGGTGTGGTCGGTCGAGGTGGTCACGGGTGCTTCCAACTCCCCCAGTGGAACGGTGTGCTTCGGCGGGCGTATCGGCTGGACGTGGGACGGGAGTCGACCGGGTGCGGCAGGGCTCGGTCGTGCGGGGCGGCCTTCTCAGTGTGACCCGCGCGCGATGCCCCTTCGGACGGCCCGGACGCCTCAGGGCTCATGGCGCCAGTTCGCGGCCAGGTCGCCCCAGAGGTAGGCGGTGGCCTCGACGCCTTTGAGGAGCAGGGCGAGCTCGACCTTCTCGTTC
Source organism: Streptomyces sp. NPDC028907 (assembly GCF_055564995.1). NCBI lineage: Bacteria > Bacillati > Actinomycetota > Actinomycetes > Kitasatosporales > Streptomycetaceae > Streptomyces > Streptomyces sp. NPDC028907. The sequence continues at coordinate 190,517 of NZ_JBVHVE010000008.1, read as the reverse complement.
GGGGCGTGCCAGCCGTCGGAGGGCACGGAGATGCCGAGGAAGAGCACGGGTGCGCCGAGGACGTCCTGAAGGTCGGCGGCGGGTCCGGAGCCGCCCTCACGTGTGTAGCGGACGGGACCTTCGAAGGCGCGGCCCATGGCCCGTACGACGGACTGGAGAGCCGGGTGGTCCAGCGGCGTCAGGCACGGGCGCGTGGCCCCGCCGAACGTGATCTCGCAGCGGATCCCGGCGGGTACCTGTGCGTCGGCCCAGGCGCGGACGGCCTTCTCGACGTGGTCGGGGTCCTGCCCCGCGACCAGTCGGAAGGAGAGCTTCACCATGGCCGTGGACGGGATGATCGTCTTGTTGCCAGGGCCCTGGTAGCCACCGCCGATGCCGTTGACCTCGGCGGTGGGGCGGGCCCAGACGCGCTCCAGGGTGGTGTGACCGGCCTCGCCCCGGGTGGCGTACGACTTGGCGGTGCGCAGCCACCGCTGCTCGTCGAAGGGCAGCTCGGCGAAGAGCTCGCGCTCGCGGTCGGTCAGCTCGACGATGCCGTCGTAGAAGCCCGGGATCGCCACGCGCGCGTGCTGGTCGTGCAGGGCGGCGACCAGGCGGGCGGCCGCGGTCGCGGGGTTGGGCACCGCGCCGCCGAAGGAACCGGAGTGGATGTCCTGGTCGGGGCCGTACAGCTGGATCTCGCACTCGGCGAGGCCGCGCATGCCCGTGCACACCGTCGGAGTGTCCTCGGACCACATGCCGGTGTCGGACACGATCACGGCGTCGGCCGCGAGCCGCTCGGTGTGCTCCTCGATCAGGGCGCGGAAGTGCGGGGAGCCTGACTCCTCCTCGCCCTCGATCAGCAGCTTCAGGTTGACGGCCGGGGTGGTGCGGCCGGTGGTGGCGAGGTGGGCGCGGACGCCGAGTGTGTGGAAGAACACCTGGCCCTTGTCGTCGGCCGCCCCGCGCGCGTAGAGGCGTCCGTCCCGGACGACGGGCTCGAAGGGCTCAGTGTCCCAGCCGTCCTCGCGCGCGGCCGGCTGCACGTCGTGGTGGCCGTAGACGAGGACCGTGGGCGCCTCGGGGTCGTCGGAGGGCCACTCGGCGAAGACGGCGGGCGCGCCCGGCGTGGGCCAGACCTCGGTGGTCGGGAAACCGGTCTCCTTGAGCTTGGCGGCGAGCCAGTCGGCGCTGCGGCGTACATCGGGCGCGTGGTCGGGCTGGGCCGACACGGAGGGGATGCGCAGCCACTCGGCGAGGTCGTCGAGGAAGGCGGCGCGATGCTGCTCGATGTACGTGCGGACAGCGCTGTCCGGGGTCTGGCTCATGGTCACGAGCCTATCGGCCCGCACCGACATCCTCGGTGGGCGGTTCCTCACACCCCGCCTCCGCGACCGGCTGCCCGGTCAGCAGCCGCTCCAGTGCGGCCCGGCCCGGCAGGTCGTCCGGGCGTACGACCTCGCCTGTGCGGACGTACAGGAACACCGCGTTGACCGACCCCAGGGGAACGCCCTGCTGTTCGGCCCAGGCGAGCCGGTACAGGGCGAGCTGGAGCGGATCGGCGGTGCGGCTCCGGTTGGTCTTCCAGTCGACGATCTCGTACGTCGTCGTCCCCTCGGCGTCGACGTCCTTGTACACGGCGTCGATCCGGCCCCGTACGACACGGCCGGCGATCACGAGCTGGAACGGGGCCTCGACCCGGTACGGCGTGCGGTGCGCGTACGCCGTGCGCTCGAAGGCGTCCTTGAGGGCCTCGAGGTCTCGCTCGTCGGCGATCTCGGCCTCGCTGCCGGGCAGCTCCTCCGGCTCCAGCATCGGCAGCGTCAGCTCTTCGAAGCGGGCCTCGACCCAGGCGTGGAATCGGGTGCCTCGACGTGCGGCGGGTTGTGGAGGGCGCGGCATGGGGCGCGCGAGTTCTTGCGCGAACCCGTCCGGGTCTGCGGCCAGCCGCAGCAGTTGCGACGCGGTCAGCGAAGCGGGCAGGGGCACGTCCGTGACGCTCGCGCGGGCGCGCAGAAGCTCCCCGGTGAGGGCGTCGAGGTCGCGGTCCCAGCTGGCTATGGTGCGGGCTTCCTCCGGGGTGAGGGGCGCAGGTTCGCCGGGGTGAGGGCGAGCAGTGGGCCCCGCGGAGGGCTCCGGGGACGTGGCCTGGTGCGGGACGGTCGGGACGCGCGCGGCAGTGGGACGGTCCGTGGTCCAGGAGTCCCAGTCGCCGGAGTCCTCTTCGGACGGGGAGTCCCCCTCGAAGGGATCGCCGTCCCCCGAGAATTCATCGGGGATCGCATCGGGAAGCTCGCCGTCGAACGCATCGTCGTCCGGCGGCGGAGGCCATTCCGGGTCCTCGTAGGTGTCCGGGTCGTGCGTCGCGGCGGGGTGGCCGTCCCCGTGGGAGCCGAGGTTCTCCAGGTGGGCCAGGACGGTCTCGGCGGCAGCACGGCGTCGGGTCAGGGCGGCGTCGTCGAGGGGCAGCGGCCACACCTGGTCGGCGGTCTCCCGGTGCAGGGCCGGGTTCTCCTCGCCCTCGGCCGGCTCGTCGGCCCACGCCTCGATCTCGCCGTGACCGGCAGCGCAGTGGTCGTACAGCGCTTGGAGGAAGTCGGAGGGGCCGCGGGGCTTCTTCTGGCTCGGGCCCCACCAGTGGCCGGAGCCGAGGAGCAGGGAGCGGGGGCGGGTGAAGGTGACGTAGCCGAGGCGGAGTTCCTCGGTGTGCTGGTGCTCCTTCATGGCTTCGTGGAAGGCCTTCAGGCCGCGGGAGTCCCAGGAGGTGACGTCGGGGAGCGTGTCGGTGTCACCGCGCAGTTCGTGCGGCAGCACCTTGCCCTGCGCGGTCCACTTCTCGCGGCCCTGGGTGCTGGGGAAGGTGCCGGTGACCAGGCCGGGGACGGCGACGACGTCCCACTCCAGGCCCTTGGACTTGTGTGCGGTGAGCACCTTGACGGTGTTCTCGCCGCCGGGCAGGGCGTTGTCCAGGCCCTTCTCGTACTGGGCGGCGGTGCGCAGGAAGCCGAGGAAGGCCAGCAGGGTCGCCTCGTGGTCGCCGGCCGCGAACGAGGCGGCGATGTCGAGGAAGTTGGAGAGGGTCTCGCGGCGGCGGGCCGCCAGCGCGTGCGGGGACGCCGACAGCTCCACTTCCAGGCCGGTGACGGCCAGGACGCGGTGCAGGACGTCCATCAGCGGGTCGGACAGGGAGCGGCGCAGGTCGCGCAGTTCGGTGGCCAGGCGCGCGAACCGCACGCGCGCGTCCGGCGAGAACGGCAGCCTGTCGTCGTCACCGTCGCCGTCCAGCGGCGTCTCCAGGAACGTGTCGAGGGCGTCCGCGAGGGAGATCACCTCGGCGGGGTCGACCCCCTCGACCGCCTCGGCGAGCCGACGGTCCCGGTCGTCGTCACCGTCCACGCGCGCGTGGGACACCAGCATCCGGGCGCGGCGTCCCAGGAGGGCGAGGTCGCGCGGGCCGATCCGCCAGCGCGGGCCGGTGAGCAGGCGGACCAGGGAGGCGTTGGCGCCGGGGTCCTGGAGTACCTCGCAGACGGCGACCAGGTCGGCGACCTCGGGCAGGTGGAGCAGCCCTGACAGTCCGACCACCTCGACGGGGACGTCCCGGGCGACGAGCGCGCCCTGGATCTCGGCGAAGTCCGTCGCGGTACGGCACAGGACGGCGATCTCGCCGGGTTCCCTGCCGGTGCGGACGAGGTGTGCGACGGAGTCGGCGATCCAGTCGATCTCCTCGGCGTGGGTGGGCAGCAGCGCGCAGCGGACCGTGCCGTCGCGCTCGGCTCCTGGGGCCGGGCGGAGGGCCTCCACGCCCGCGTGCAGGGCGCGCAGGGGCTCCGCGAGGCCGTTGGCGAGGTCGAGGAGGCGGCCGCCGCTGCGGCGGTTCTCGCTGAGTGCCTGGCGGGTGGCGGGGTGGCCGTCGGCGTGGGCGAAGTGCTCGGGGAAGTCGTCCAGGTTGGCGACGGAGGCGCCGCGCCAGCCGTAGATCGCCTGGCAGGGGTCGCCGACGGCGGTCACCGGGTGGCCGGTGCCGTCGCCGAACAGGCCTGCCAGGAGGACGCGTTGGGCGACGGACGTGTCCTGGTACTCGTCCAGGAGGACCACTCTGAACTCGTCGCGCAGGACGCGGCCCACTTCGGGGACCCCGGCGAGTTGTGCCGACAGGGCGATCTGGTCGCCGAAGTCGAGAAGGTCGCGCTCTCTCTTGGCGGCGCGGTAGCGGACCACGAGGTCGGCGAGTTCCCGGCGCGCGGCGGCCGCCTCGGGGACCTTGCGCAGGTCGGCGTTGGTGAGCTTGGCGCTCTGGAGGCCGAGCAGCAGTTCGGCGTCGTACGCGCGCAGGGCCTCGGGCCGCACGAGGTGCTCGGCGAGTTCGGAGTCCAGGGCGAGGAGGTCGCTGACCAGGTCGGCGAAGGAGCGGGTGAGGGCCGGGTACGGGCCTGGGGCCTCGCGCAGCACGCGCGCGGCGAGCTGGTAGCGGGTGGCGTCGGCGAGGAGGCGGGAGGTCGGTTCGAGGCCGATGCGCAGGCCGTGGTCGGTCAGCAGACGGCCCGCGAAGGCGTGGTACGTCGAGATCGCCGGCTCGCCCGGCGGGTTGTCCGGGTCGATGACATCGGGGTCGGTGACGCCGGCCTTGACGAGCGCCTTGCGAACGCGTTCGGCGAGTTCACCGGCGGCCTTGTTGGTGAAGGTCAGGCCGAGGACCTGTTCGGGGGCGACCTGGCCGGTGCCGACCAGCCACACCACGCGCGCCGCCATCACCGTCGTCTTGCCCGATCCGGCTCCGGCCACGATCACCTGCGGGGCGGGCGGCGCGGTGATGCAGGCCGTCTGCTCCGGAGTGAACGGGATGCCGAGGAGCTCCTTGAGCTGATCGGGATCGGTGATACGGGCGGGCACATCGAAAGAGGCTAGCCGCGGCCACTGACAGTGGGTGCCGGATCACCCCTCTAGGGCGGGAGAATCGCAGGTCAGCACGGGAGGTGCGATGGGTCACTCCGGTCACTGACGAGGCGTCACTCGACCACGTGCCGCCCCTCGGGCCGTGCGCTGCAGGACGCCCGGAACGCGCAGTGGGTGCAGTGCTGGCCCGCAGAGGGTGTGAACCGTTCGTCGAGGACCTTGCCCGCGGCCGTGGCCAGCAGGTCGCCGACCCACTCCCCCTCGGCGCCGTCCAGGGGCTCCTGCGCCTGCACCTTGGGCAGTGTCTCGCCGCCGTCCCGCTTGGCGGCACCCTGACGCAGCTGCACCAGTTCGGCGCCGCCCGGTTCGGGACGTACGCCGTCGAAGGCCTCGTCGACGGCGCCCTCGTGGACGGCGAGCTGATAGACGGCGAGCTGCGGGTGGCGGGCCACCTCGGCCGCGCTGGGTGCCTGCTTGCCGGTCTTGAAGTCGACGACGTAGGCACGTCCTTCGCTGTCGGCCTCGACGCGGTCCATCTGGCCGCGGATGCGCACCTCGAAGTCGCCCGCCTCCAGGGTGACGTCGAAGTCGTGTTCGCTGGCCACCGGGGTGCGACCCGCGCGGTCCATCACGTGCCACTTCAGGAAGCGTTCGAGCGCCACGCGCGCGTTGTCCTTCTCCTGCGCCGACTTCCACGGCGCGTCGAAGGCCAGGGCGTTCCACACGGAGTCGAGGCGCTCCATGAGGACGGCGAGGTCGGCCGGGGTGTGCCCGGAGGCGACCTCGTCGGCGAGGACGTGCACCACGTTGCCGAAGCCCTGGGCGACGGTCGCGGGCGCGTCGGCCTTCACCTCGCGGCCCAGGAACCATTGCAGGGAGCAGGTGTTGGCGAGTTGGTCGAGGGCGCTTCCGGAGAGCACCACGGGCTGGTCGCGGTCGCGCAGCGGCACCTTGGACTCGGTCGGCTCGAACATGCCCCACCAGCGATACGGGTGCGCGGAGGGCACCAGCGGGCGACCGTCCTCGTCGGCGAGCGCGGCGAGCCGGGCCAGCCGGCGGGCGGCGGCCTCCCTGAGGGGGTCCGACGCGCGCGGGTCGACCGTCGTCGCCCGCAGCTCGGCGACGAGCGCGGCGACAGCCAGGGGGCGGCGCGGGCGGCCCGTGACGTCCCTCGGTTCGACGCCGAGCTCGGTCAGAAAGCGGGAGGGCTGGTCACCGTCGTCAGCCGGGGCCTTCACGGCCGTGACGACGAGGCGTTCACGCGCGCGCGTGGCGGCGACGTAGAACAGGCGGCGCTCCTCCGCCAGCAGGGCTCCCGGGGTGAGCGGTTCGGCGAGTCCGTCGCGGCCGATGCGGTCGGCCTCCAGGAGGGAGCCGCGGCGGCGCAGGTCAGGCCACAGGCCCTCCTGGACGCCCGCGACGACGACCAGGCGCCACTCCAGCCCTTTGGAGCGGTGCGCGGTCATCAGGCGCACGGCGTCGGGGCGTACGGCGCGCCGCGCCAGGGTGTCGGCGGCGATGTCCTCGGCCTCGATCTCCGCCAGGAAGTTCAGAGCGCCCCGACCGCCCGTGCGCTCCTCCGCGCGGGTCGCTGTCGCGAACAGGGCGCACACGGCGTCGAGGTCGCGGTCGGCATTGCGGCCGGCGGCGCCGCCGCGACGGGTGGCCCGCTCCAGGCGGGTGGGCCAGGGTGTGCCCTCCCACAGGTCCCACAGCGCCTCCTCGGCCGTACCGCCGCCCGCGAGGCGCTCACGGGCCTTGCGGAGCAGTGCGCCGAGGCGCTGGGCGCCACGCGCGTACGTGGGGTCGTGCACCGCCAGCCGCTCCGGCTCGGCCAGGGCCCGTGCGAGCAACGCGTCCGAGGGCGGCGGCAAGGGGTTGCCCGCGGCCCGCTCCTCCTCGCGCAGGGCCCGCCCGAGACGGCGCAGGTCGGCGGCGTCCATGCCGGCGAGGGGGGAGGCGAGCAGCGTGAGGGCGGTCTCGGTGTCGAGCCAGGACGGCTCCGGCTCCTCGGTCGAAGCCTCGGCCTCGGCCTCGGGGCGTACCAACGCCTCCGCCGTGGCGACCGCCCGCAATGCCGTCAGCAGCGGCGCCACCGCCGGCTCGTGCCGCAGCGGCAGATCGTCGCCGTCGATCTCCAGGGGCACCCCTGCGGCGGTGAGCGCCCTGCGCACCGTCGGGATCGTGCGCGACCCGGCGCGCACCAGGACGGCCATCTCGCCCCAGGGCACGCCGTCCTCCAGGTGTGCCCTGCGCAGGATGTCGGCGATGTTGTCCAGTTCGGTGCCGGCTGTCGGGTAGGTGAAGACCTCGACGCGGCCGCCCTCACGGACCGGGGCGAGCTCCCGGTGGGCGCGTACCTTCTCCGCCGGGAGCCGGGTGAGCGGCATGCGCTGGGTCAGCAGCCGTGTCGCGGCCAGCAGGGCAGCGCCGGAGCGGCGGGAGGTGCGCAGGACCTCGACGGGCGCGGGGCGGCCGTCCGTCCGCGGGAAGGCGTGCGGGAACTCCAGGATGCCGTTCACGTCGGCGCCCCGGAACGCGTAGATCGACTGGTCGGGGTCGCCGAAGGCGACGAGGGTGCGCCCGCCGCCGGCGAGGGCCTGCAGCAGCCGTACCTGGGCCGGATCGGTGTCCTGGTACTCGTCGACGTACACGGCGTCGTACCGCGCGGCGAGCCGCCGGGCGGCCTCGGGGCGGCGGGCGAGGAGCACCGCGCGGTGGACGAGTTCGGCGTAGTCGAGGACGCCCTGCATGTCGAGCACGTCGAGGTACTCGGCGAGGAAGGAGGCCGCGGCACGCCAGTCGGGTCGGCCGATACGGCGGGCGAAGGCGTCCAGCGCGTCGGGGCCGAGACCGAGTTCGCGGCTGCGGGCGAGGACCGCACGGACCTCGTCGGCGAAGCCTCGCGTGGTCAGACAGGCGCGCAGCTCGTCCGGCCAGCGCACATGGGCGAGTCCGAGCCGCTCCAGGTCCGGCTGGCCCGCGAGTAGCTCCCGTACGGTCACGTCCTGCTCGGGGCCGGACAGCAGTCGCATCGGCTCCACGAACAGGTCGCTGTCCTGGTGAGCGCGGACCAGGGCGTAGCAGAACGAGTGGAACGTGGTCGCCCGGGGCGCGCGGGCCGCTCCCATGCGCAACGCCATGCGGTCGCGCAGCTCCACGGCGGCCTTGCGGCTGAACGTCAGCACCAGGACACGCTCGGGGTCCGAGCCACGGGCGATGCGGGCCGCCACCGACTCGACGAGCGTGGTGGTCTTGCCGGTGCCCGGGCCTGCGAGAACGAGCAGTGGTCCGGTCCTGTGGTCAACCACGGAGCGCTGTGCCGCGTCCAGACGAGGGGGAGCCGTGCTCACGACAGGAGTACGCACCAGCCGGTAAGCGCCACGGGTCCCCTGTCGCACCTGGGGGTGCGACAGGCGCCTGGTGGAGGAAGAGGAGCTCACGTGGTTCGCCGGTCCTGGTGGGTGTGCTGGTGGGACGCCCCTCGCGCGTGGAGGGCGGTGGCCGCGGGGTGAGGGGGACACGCGCAGCCGACGCTACGCCGACGGGTGGTGCGGAAGCAGGGCTTCCGATTCATCCCTCGGTTCACTTGCGACACGTACGTCCCTCACCTCACGAACGTACGTCATGCCACGGACGTGCCCTCTTTCCCCCATACGAATCACGGGTCACACAGCGGGTCCTGCGATGGCGGAAGCTGTCAGGTGTGACCCTGTGCACGCTCGCCGCCGTCCCAGCGCGCCCGCCTCATGTCGAGGCGCGGCAGGTGGCCCTCGGCGGCCCTGCTCGCCTCCTTCAGCGGCGTGCCCTCCGCGCGGTAGTGCTCCAGCGCCCGCAGCTCGTGCCCGGGCAGCAGGACCCCGTCCGCGCGGACCACCCGCCACCACGGAACGGCGCCCCCGTAGAGGGCCATCACCCGGCCGACCTGGCGGGGCCCGCCCTCCTCCAGCCATTCCGCGACGTCCCCGTACGTCATGACGCGGCCCGGCGGCACCAGCTCGGCGACCTCGAGGACCCGCTCGGCGTACTCCGGCAGCGCGTCCGCGTGCTCCGGGCGGACGTCGTGGTCCTGGCGGATGTCGTCGCGGCCCGGGCGGACGTCGTCGCGGTCCGGACGATCATGGTCCGGAAGACTCTCCTCACTCATCCGGCCCATCCTGCCCCACCCCACCGACAATGTGACGCGCTCGCCACCGTGCGTGTGCCTCGTCCTGTGGCGACGCTTCGGGCAGACTGTGCGCCCCCGCATTTGCACCCTGATGCCCCCGTGTGTCGGTGCAGCATGCCACCATCGTGCGGGCGGTGACTGGTGATACGAGATCAAGAAGAGACGATGAAGCAGCAGGGTGCGCACCCGGAGGACGCGGAAGGCACCTCTGACGCTTCGTCGCGCCCTGGCACCGCGAACGCCGACGAGAAGGACACCGGCGACGGCGGCGACAGGGGCAGCGACAGCGACACCGGCGAGAAGGACGAGGCCGCGTACGAACTGGACGAGACGCACGTCGACGAGGTCGAGGGCGACGAACCGCTGCTCCCCGCGCGCGTGCACCGTCCCTCCGACCTCATGCGGCTCCTCGTGGGCGTGCTCGGCATCGTGCTGCTGCTCGCGATCGCCGCGTTCGCGCACGGCACCACCTCGGGCCTCGAACAGGACATCAACAAGGGCACCGGCCAGGCGCCCGACGTGTTCAGCAAGATGGCCGGGCTCGTCTCCAGCATCGCCATCCTTTTGGTGCCCGTCGCCTTCGCGATCGAGCGGCTCATCAAGCGGGACGGACTGCGGATCGCCGACGGTGTCCTCGCGGCCGTCCTGGCACACGGAGTGACGCTAGCCACGGACCTGTGGGTCGCGCGGGCCGCCCCCGAGTCCATCCGAGACGCCCTCACCCAGCCCTCGCCCGGCGACATCGGCTCCCTCACCGACCCGGTGCACGGGTACCTCGCGCCGGTGATCGCGTACATGACCGCCGTGGGCATGTCCCGCAGACCCCGCTGGCGTGCGGTGCTCTGGGCGGTCTTGATCCTCTACGCCTTCTCCATGCTGGTCACCGGCTACACCACGCCGTTCTCGATCCTCCTGACGCTGCTGATCGGCTGGACCGTCGCCTACGGCACGCTGTACGCGGTCGGCTCGCCCAATGTCCGGCCCACCGGACGGACCCTGATGGCGGGCCTCAGGCACGTCGGCTTCCGCCCGGTGAGCGCTGCCCGCGAGGAGAGCTCCGACACACAGGAGACCGGCGACCGCGGCCGGCGCTACTTCGTCACCCTGGAGGACGGTCCGCCGCTGGACGTGACGGTGGTCGACCGGGAGCAGCAGGCTCAGGGCTTCTTCTATCGCGCGTGGCGCAATCTGACACTGCGCGGCTTCGCCACCCGAAGCAGCCTCCAGTCGCTCCGTCAGGCCCTGGAGCAGGAGGCACTGCTCGCCTACGCGGCCATCGCGGCCGGTGCCAACGCGCCCAAGCTGATCGCCACCTCCGAGCTCGGCCCGGACGCCGTGATGCTGGTCTACGAGCACACCGGCGGGCACACCCTGGACTCGCTGGCGGACAAGGAGATCACCGACGAACTGCTGCGCGACACCTGGCTCCAGGTCAAGGCGCTGCAGTCCCGGCGCATCGCGCACCGCAGGCTGGTGGGTGACGCGATTCTGGTGGATCGTTCCGGCAAGGTGATTATCACCGACCTGCGTATCGGCGAGATCGCGGCGAACAGCCTGCTGCTGCGCATGGACATCTCCCAGCTGCTGGTGACCCTCGGCCTGCGCGTGGGCGCCGAGCGCGCGGTGGCCTCGGCGGTGAGTGTGCTCGGCCCCGACACGGTGGCCGACTGTCTGCCGATGCTCCAGCCCATCGCCCTGAGCCGCTCCACGCGCGCGACGCTGCGAAGACTCGCCAGAGAGAGGGCCCAACGCGAGCGCGACGCCGTACTGGAGGCGTCCAAGCACGCGAAACACGCCCGCAGCGAGGAGGCCCCGAGCGAGGCCGCGCCGACCCTCGACAAGCCGGACAAGAAGACCGTGCGGGCGCAGGCGCGGGCCGAGAAACGGGCCATCGACGAGGCTCTGGACGAGGCGCGCGAGGAGGATCTGCTCACCCAGATCCGCCACGAGGTGCTGCGGATCAGGCCGCAGGCGCCGGTCGAACCAGCCCGTCTTGAGCGGGTGCGGCCGCGCACGCTGATCAGCTTCATCGCCGGAGCCATCGGCGCGTACTTCCTGCTGACGCAGCTCACGCACATCGAGTTCGGCCCGCTCATCTCCAACGCGCAGTGGGGCTGGGTGGCCGCGGCCGTGCTGTTCTCGGCGGCCAGCTACTTCGCGGCGGCGATGGCGTTGCTGGGCTTCGTGCCCGAGCGGGTGCCCTTCCGGCGGACGGTGGCGGCCCAGGTCGCCGGATCGTTCGTGAAGATCGTCGCGCCGGCCGCGGTCGGCGGCGTCGCCCTGAACACCCGCTTCCTCCAACGCGCGGGAGTGCGGCCGGGGCTCGCGGTGGCGAGCGTCGGCGCGTCGCAGCTGTTCGGGCTCGGCTGCCACATCCTGATGCTGCTGTCCTTCGGCTATCTGACCGGTACCGAGAAGACGCCGTCGCTGTCGCCGTCCCGGACGGTCATCGCGGGTCTGCTGACGGTGGCGGTGCTGGTGCTCGTGGTGACCTCGGTGCCGTTCCTGCGGAAATTCGTCGTCACGCGCGTGAGGTCGCTTTTCGCGGGTGTCGTCCCGCGCATGCTCGACGTGCTTCAGCGACCGCAGAAGCTGGTCACCGGCATCGGCGGCATGCTGCTGCTGACCGCCTGCTTCGTGATGTGCCTGGACGCCTCGATCCGGGCGTTCGGCAGCGAGGGCACCTCGCTCAGCATCGCCAGCGTCGCCGTCGTCTTCCTGGCGGGCAACGCGCTCGGCTCCGCGGCACCGACCCCGGGCGGCGTGGGCGCCGTGGAGGCGACCCTGACCGTCGGTCTGATCGCCGTGGGTCTGCCCAGCGAGGTCGCCGCGCCCGCCGTGCTGCTGTTCCGGCTCCTGACACTGTGGCTGCCCGTGCTGCCGGGATGGCTCGCCTTCAACCACCTGACCCGCAAGGGCGCGCTGTAGCGCGAGGCGGCGCATCGCGAGCAGGCGTATCGCGAGCAGGCGTATCGCGAGGCGGCTATGCGGGACAGCGGGGCTTGTCGTATGACTCGACTCCGCCGACGTCGTACGTCGTAAAGGTCGGAACAGGTCAAGGCGCCGTCGTACCTCGTACGTACCTCGTACGGCTCGCGCCCCGAGCGCCCCACCCCGTACGACCCCAGGATGGGACCATGCCGAACCCGCCCCGGACGCGTGCCGCTGCCCTGACCGCCGCAGCCCTGCTGCTGTCCTCCTTGCTGGCGGGATGCAGCGACGACGACTCCGGGGACGAGGATCTGACCGCCCAGGAACTGCGTTGGAAGGACTGTCCGGCCCCCTCCCAGGCGCAAGGCGGCGCGGGCAGCCCGTCGCCCCTGCCGGACGGCGGGTCATGGCAGTGCGCCACGATGAAGACGCCCCGCGACTGGAACGATCCCGAGGGCGACACGATCGACATCGAGCTGATCCGGGTGCGGACCAGCGGCACCGAGGACCGGCGGATCGGCTCGCTGATCTTCAACTTCGGCGGGCCGGGCGCCTCGGGCGTCACCGCACTGCCCTCTTTCGGCGACGCCTACGAGAAGCTGCGCACCCGCTACGACCTGGTGAGTTTCGATCCGCGCGGGGTCGGTCGCAGTGCACCCGTGCTGTGCGAGAACGACCAGCAGCTCGACGCCTACTTCCAGCAGGACACCTCGCCGGACGACGCCACCGAGCGGACCGAACTGCTGGACAACACCAAGGAGTTCAACGAGGCGTGCGAGGACAACTCCGAAAGGATGCTCCCGCATGTGCGCACCACCGACGCGGCCCGCGACATGGACCTGATGCGACAGGTACTCGGCGACGACAAGCTGCACTACTTCGGCATCTCCTACGGCACCGAACTCGGCGGCGTCTACGCCCACCTGTTCCCGCAGAACGTGGGCCGCGCCGTCTTCGACGCGGTGGTCGACCCGACGCAGAACTCCGAGCAGGGCACATTCGGGCAGGTCAAGGGCTTTCAGCTCGCCCTCGACAACTTCGCCGAGGACTGCACCTCCAAGACCGAGGACTGCCCCATCGGCGACACCGCCCAGGACGTCAAGGACCGCATCGCCAAGCTGCTGAAGGACCTCGACCGCAAGCCGATCCAGGGTGTCTTCCCGCGCGATCTGACACAGAGCGCGGCGACCAACGGCATCGCGCAGGCGCTGTACTCGAAGGATCTCTGGCAGTACCTCACGGAGGGTCTCGAGCAGGCGTACGACGGTGACGGCAGGATCCTGATGCTGCTGTCCGACTCGCTGAACGGACGCAGCGAGAACGGTGAGTACAGCAACATCACCGCCGCCAACATCTCGATCAACTGCGCCGACGACAAGCCGCGGTACACCCCGGAATACGTCGAGCGCAAACTGCCCGAGTTCCGGGCCGCCTCGCCCCTGTTCGGCGATGCCTTCGCCTGGTCCCTGCTCAGCTGCACCGACTGGGCCGTGCCGGGTGCCGCCGACCATCCCGACGTCAGCGCGCCGGGTGCGGCACCGATCCTCGTGGTGGGGAACACGGGCGACCCGGCCACGCCGTACGAGGGCGCTCAGCGGATGGTGGAAGCGCTGGGCGCGGGGGTGGGTGTGCAACTGACGTACAAGGGTCAGGGGCACGGGGCCTACAACAGCAAGAACAAGTGCGTGCAGGACGCGGTGAACGGATACCTGCTGGACGGGAAGGTGCCGGCGACCGGCACCGTCTGCTCCTGAGACCGGCCGGGCACCATTAAAATCGCAGGTCAGAGAGTTATCCACAGGCTCCGACGGTCTTTCCGTGATCCGCCTACTATGGCCAGACCGCCATCCGCGGCACGGTGCGGACGGCCTGCGAGGGGGGAAGTGAGATGGCGCGTTTCGTACGGTGGACGGCCCTGACGGCGGCCGCCGCCCTGTTGGCGACGGGTTGCAGCGGCGGCTCGTCGGACAGCGCGGATGCCGAGGGGGAGACGAGCGGCACGGGGGCGTCGGCCTCCTCCGCCGGCTCGACGACCCCGCTGCCGTCGTCCCTGACCTCGCAGAAACTCGACTGGGGACGCTGCGAAGCCACCGATGACTCCCCCGCGCCGGGCGACGAGTGGCAGTGCGCGACGCTCAAGGCACCGCTGGACTGGTCCGAACCGAAGGGCGGGACGATCGACCTCGCGTTGATCCGCACCAAGGCCACCGGCGACGACCGCATCGGCTCGCTGCTGTTCAACTTCGGTGGCCCCGGCAGCTCAGGGGTGTCCACCCTGTCGTGGTACGCCTCCACCGCGTCCGAGCTGGGCAAGCGGTACGACCTGGTGAGCTGGGACCCGCGCGGGGTGGGCGCCAGTGAGGGCGTGCGCTGCCGCGGTGACAAGGAGATCCAGGCCTCCGAGTCCGTGGACATCACACCGGACTCTCCGGCCGAGGAGACTGCGTACTTCCGGGATGCCGCCGCCTTCGGCAAGGGCTGCGAGAAGTCCGCGGGCCCTCTGATGGCCCATGTGTCGACCACCGACACCGCCCGCGACATGGATCTGTTGCGCCAGGTTCTCGGCGACAAGAAGACGCACTACTTCGGCATCTCCTACGGCACCGAACTCGGCGGGGTGTACGCCCACTTGTTCCCGAAGAACGTCGGGCGCCTGATCCTGGACGCGGTCTCCGACCCGAGCGCCGACTCCGCGGGGCACGCCGAGAACCAGGCCAGGGGCTTCCAGCGCGCGCTGAACAACTACCTCCGCTCCACCGGCCAAGACCCCGAGGCGGGCACACGGAAGATCATGAACCTGCTGAAGCGGATCGACGCGAGCCCGCTGCCGACGTCGTCCGAGCGCAGGCTCACGGAGACACTCGCGCTCACCGCCCTCATCCAGCCGCTGTACAGCGAGTCGCGGTGGCCGACCCTGACCAGCGCCCTGGAGGCGGCCGAGCAGGGCGACGGCTCGGAACTCCTGGCGCTCGCCGACGAGTACAACGAGCGCGACCCGTCGGGCCGTTACGGCACGGGATACCACTCACAACGGGTCATATCGTGCCTGGACGACAAGCAGCGGCCGACGGTCGAGGAGACGAAGAAGCTGCTGCCGAGGTTCGAGAAGATCTCGCCCGTGTTCGGCCCCATGCTGGGCTGGGACGTCGGGGGCTGGTGTCACGACTGGCCGGCGGCCGGGCAGTACGACACCCCGGAAGTGAGCGCGCCGGGCGCGCCACCGATCCTGCTGGTCGGCACCACCGGCGACCCGGCGACGCCCTACGAGGGCACCCGGAGGATGGCGGACGAACTGGGCAAGGGCGTCGGTGTGGTGCTCACCTGGAAGGGCGAGGGCCACGGCGCGTACGGGAAGGGGAGCGACTGCGTCGACTCCGCGGTGAACGCGTATCTGCTGGAGGGGACGGTGCCCGAGGACGGCAAGGTCTGCTCATGACGACGGCGGGGGCTTCGAGCACCACGGGTGCTCGAAGCCCCCGCCGTGAAAGCCAGGGACCCCTCGGGTCAGTAGACCGGCTTGTCGGGCTCGATCTGGTTGACCCAGCCGATCACGCCGCCGCCGACGTGCACGGCGTCGGCGAAGCCCGCCGACTTCAGGACCGCGAGGACTTCCGCACTGCGGACACCCGTCTTGCAGTGCAGGACGATCTTCTTGTCCTGCGGAAGGCCTTGAAGGGCGGTGCCCATGAGGAACTCGTTCTTCGGGATCAGCCGGGCGCCGGGGATCGAGACGATCTCGTACTCGTTGATCTCGCGGACGTCGATGATCTCGATGTTCTCGCCGTCGTCGATCCACTCCTTGAGCTGCTTGGGAGTGATCGTCGAACCGGCGGCCGCCTCCTGGGCCTCCTCGGAGACGACGCCGCAGAAGGCCTCGTAGTCGATGAGCTCGGTGACGGTCGGGTTCTCGCCGCAGACCGCGCAGTTCGGGTCCTTGCGAACCTTGACCTGGCGGTACTGCATCTCCAGGGCGTCGTAGATCATCAGGCGGCCGACCAGTGGCTCACCGGTGCCGGTGAGGACCTTGATGGCCTCGGTGACCTGGATGGAGCCGATGGACGCGCACAGCACACCCAGGACGCCGCCCTCGGCGCAGGAGGGGACCATGCCCGGCGGCGGGGGCTCCGGGTAGAGGCAGCGGTAGCAGGGGCCGTGCTCGGACCAGAAGACGGAGGCCTGGCCGTCGAAGCGGTAGATCGAGCCCCACACGTACGGCTTGTTCAGCAGCACACAGGCGTCGTTGACCAGGTAGCGGGTCGCGAAGTTGTCCGTGCCGTCGACGATCAGGTCGTACTGGCTGAAGATGTCCATCACGTTGTCGGCCTCGAGCCGCTCCTCGTGAAGGATCACGTTCACGTACGGGTTGATGCCGAGGACGGAGTCGCGCGCGGACTCGGCCTTGGAGCGGCCGATGTCGGCCTGGCTGTGGATGATCTGACGCTGGAGGTTCGACTCGTCGACCTCGTCGAACTCCACGATGCCGAGCGTGCCGACGCCCGCCGCGGCCAGGTACATCAGCGCCGGCGAGCCCAGGCCGCCGGCGCCCACACAGAGCACCTTGGCGTTCTTCAGCCGCTTCTGCCCGTCCATCCCCACATCGGGGATGATCAGGTGGCGGGAGTACCTGCGAACCTCGTCTACGGTGAGCTCGGGGGCCGGCTCGACCAGGGGTGGCAGCGACACGGGGACTCCGTTGGTCGGTCGATCACTACGGTTGTTCTCTCCGTAACAGTGCCATGGCCTTTTTCATTCCGAGACACCTGTTCCGATCCGCGAGACGATTTCGTCCCAGTAGCCGGGCATGGCCTCCCACGGGTCTGCGCGTCCGCCGCGGTCCGTGTGGTCGGTGAACCAGACGGTCGCGGCGCCCTGCCAGCGGGCGATGCGCAGCGCCTCGTCGAGGTGGCCGAGGGGCACTCCGTGGACGAAGTGGCAGAAGCGGTCGGGCGGGTAGTCGGCCGTCCACTCGGCCACCTGCGACCAGCGGTAGTCACGCCACGAGCCACGGAAGGTGACCAGTTGGTCGGCGCACTCGGCGTAGCCCGGGTGGGGGTGGGTGCCGTGGCCGAGGACGATGTGGGCCTCGTCACGCAGCGCCCGGAGCGTGGTGACCGTACGGCAGATCTCGGGCAGAGCGGCCCGCTCGGTCGGGCAGCGATCCAGGAAGAAGCCGTCGACCCGGTACCAGTCGAGATAGCGCTGGGCCTCGGAGATCACCTCGCCGAAGGCGCGGGCGCCACGTGCCGTGTCGAGGCGGGCGGCGTCCAGGTGGGCCGTGTCCAGGTGGCCGAGGACGCGGACGCCCGCGTTGTGGAGCATGCCGGCGGCTTGCAGGCAGTGCGGGTCGGGACGGGCTCCGGGGCCGTCGGCGACGTCGAGGACGACCCAGTGCACGGGAGTGCCGGGCCTGGTGAGTTCGCCCCACTCGGCCGGGGCGAGCAAGGGGTGTGCGTAGCCGGGGACGCCGAGGCCGGTGCGGAGGTCCGTGTTCGCCGTGATCGGCGTGGTGCCGGTCAGATACGGCATGCCGCCTCCATCCAGATGTCGCCCAGCGACTCCTCCAGGTTGATCCGGGGGCGCCAGCCGAGCCGGTCGCGTGCGGTGCGCACGTCGGCCTGCTGCCAGCTGCCGCAGCCGTCCGGGTACGGGTACACGACCGGGGCGGACTGGCCCGAGACCGCGTGGGCGGCATGGACCGCGTGGCTCACGTGCATCGCGTGGTCCGAGTCGGCGCGGGGGTGGCCGATGGACGGGCGCAACGGGCCGGGCGGGCCGTCGAGTTCGTGGAGGGCGCCGCCGTATCCGGCCACGCGCGCGAGGACGGCGGCGGCGTCACGGAGGCGGACGGCGCGCCCCGAGCCGATGTTGATGACGCCCTGTGCGGCGGACAGCGAGGCGGCGTGGACGGCGCGGGCGACGTCGCGGACGTCGACGAAGTCGCGTTGCGCGCCGAGGCCGGTGAGTTTCAGCTCGCCGTCGCCCGACTGCATGGCGCGGCGCATGGCCTCGGCGAGTCGGCCGAGAGGCGAACCGGCGGGGGTTCCGGGGCCCGCGGGTGAGAAGACCCGGAGGACCACGGCGTCCAGGCCGGAGCCGAGGACCAGTTCGGTGGCGGCGAGTTTGCTGACGCCGTACGGGCCGCCGGGGCGGGGGACGGCGTCCTCGGCCGTGGAGGAGCCGGGCTGGCTCGGGCCGTACTCGGCGCCGCAGCCGATCTGCACGAGGCGGGCGCCGCAGCCGCTGCGCCGCAGTGCCTCGCACACGGTGGCGACGGCGACCGTGTTGTGGCGGGTGAGTTCGCGGGCGCCGCCCCTGGTGGCACCGGCGCAGTTGATGACGACGCCGGGGTGGACCGCGTCGAGGAAGCGGGTGAGGGCACCGGGGCTGCCGGAGGCGAGGTCGAAGCGGACGTCGGCGTCGTCACCGCGGCCGAGAGCGGTGAGTTGGACGGCGGGGTCGGCGAGGAGACGGTCGGCCACGAAGCGCCCGAGGTAGCCGTTGGCTCCGATCAGCAGGACTCTCATCGGGCGGCTCCCGGGGCCGAGGGGTGATCGGGTCGGGAGGTGATCATTTGGGGTTCTCCTTCAAGGGGTCTCAGACGGAGGGGGCTGGGGTGGTGATGCCTCCGGTTGCGGAACGGTGAGGGCTGTGGCGCGCGCGGCGGTCGGTGCCGCTCGGCGGGGGTTCACTGCTGGTCCCGCGTCGCGTGTGCCGAGGCCCTCGTGAGGGTGCGGGTCGCGTGCAGCAGGAGGATCAGGGCGGCCGTGCCGCAGGCGGCGGCGGGGACGGCGGCCGGGCCCCAGGTGTCGATGAGGGTCTCGACAGGGGTCGCCAGCCAGGCACAGCCGGGGAGGCGGGCCGCGAAGAGGGCGGCCAGGGCCGTGGCCTCGGCCGAGGCCGCGGCGGTCAGGACGAGCGCGGGGGCGTGGGTGAAGCCGTGCGTGGTGAGGAGGCGGGCGAGGAACAGGAGGCCGCCCAGGGCGAGGGTCTGGGGGTAGGCGAGGGGCTCGTCCAGGGCAGTGGTGGTCAGGGTCAGCAGGGCCGCCAGCGCGCAGAGATAGAGGGTGAGGGTGCCCAGGAGCAGCGGCTTCGCGGAGGCGGCGAACTCCTCCAGGGCCCGGCTGGACGAGAGCTTGCGACGGGCCCGTACGGCGAGGAGGTGGGCGCACCACGCCGCGGGGGCGCAGGAGAGGCTGAGGGCCAGGACGGGGGCGGTGGTGAACGGCCAGGGGCTGTCGACCGCGCCGTTCGGGAGGGCGTCGGGTCCGCCGGCGGCGGCTGCCTGGAGGAGTCCGTCGCCGAGGAGGGCGTAGGCGGCGAGCCAGGCGATTCGGGTGGCACAGGGATGTCTGCGGTCCTTGCCGGCGAGGGGGCCTCGGGCCAGGGCGGCGCGCAGGGCCAGGGCCACGGCGAGGGCTCCCGCGGCGGCCGCGATCAGGCGGGACTGGCCGTGGGTGAGGTGCAGGGCGATCACGGCCGCCGTGCAGAGAGTGCCGGGGAGGAGGCTGAGGAGGATCCAGTCGGCGCGTGCGCGGGGAGCGCCGGGGGGCGGAGGGCCGGCGGGCGTGTCGGCGTCGCGGGGTACGCGGGCGTAGATCTCCTCGGCGAGGGAGAAGACGTCCCGGTGCAGGAAGCGTGACGCGGTGCGGTCGGTGATGCCGTGGGCCTCCAGGCCGGCGGCGATCTCCAAGGGGTCCACCGCGCGTTCACAGAGGGCGCGGTGACGGTGCATCAGTGCCTTGACGGGGTCCGCGCCGGTGCGGCGGGAGGAGGCGGGGCGGGGGCCGTAGGTGCGGCTGGAGGTCGGTGCGTCGACCGTGGCGGGCCGCGACTCGGGGGCACGTTCCCGGACGTCTCCCTCCACTCTCTCCGGGGCGTCCCCCTCCACCGTGAGCCACTCCTCCGACCGCTCGTCCCAGGCCCCTGGGCTGGTCGGAACCCCGGGGCGGTCCAGTCCGCCCAGGCCGCCGCTCATCGCGCTCCCTCCGTCGCGGGCAGCACGGTGGCGCGCACGGGGGCTCCCGGCGGTCGAACCGGGCCGCCGCGAGCCACCAGGCGTGCAGTGCGGTCGGTCCACCGGCCGGGGACATGGGCTTCGGCGGGGACGGCGAAGGGCAGGGGGTCGCCGGCCTCGTCCAGAACGAGGCGGCGGACCGGTGTGCGCGAGACGATCTCCAGGTAAATGCCGTGAAATGCCGCGACGTTCTGCTCGACAGTGAACAGTTCGAGCGCACGCGCGCGTGCGGCCGCGCCCAGCCGTTCACACCGCTCGGGGTCGCGCAACAGCGCCACACAGGCCTCGGCGAGCGCCCGCGGATTGCGCGGGGGGACGACGAGACCGGTACCACCGATGACCTCCACCACCGCGCCGACGTCGGTGGACACGGTCGCGCGCCCGCTGAACATGGCCTCGACCAGGCCGATCGGAAAGCCCTCGACGACGCTGGACAGGACGGCCACGCCGCCCGAGGCGTACGCGTCGGCGAGGGTGGGGATCTCCGGGCCGCCGATCTCCTCGAAGGAGACGGGATTGTCGCCGACGGTGTGCGGGCCCTCGGCCTCGTCGGGGAAGAGCTGCGCGGCCAGTGCCCTGCAATGGCCGAGGTAGGCGGCGCCCTCGGCGCCCGACGGGCTGCCGACGATCCGCAGGCGGGTCTTCGGCTCCTCCTTGCGTACCTCGGCGAAGGCGTGCAGCAGCGACACGATGTCCTTGGCCGGTTCGATACGGCCGACCCAGACCAGCGAGTCCGGCTCCGCGCACCCCGGGGCCTCGCCGACCTCCGCGAAGCGGGAGGCGTCCATGCCGGGGTAGACCGTGCGCAGCTTCGCGCGGTCGGCGCCGCAGCGCTCCTGCCAGCGGCGGGCGTGGCCGTTGCCGGGCGTGATGAGGGCGGCCCGGGCGTAGGCCTCGGCGGCGAGCCTGCCGTGCAGGGCGGCGAGCAGGGAGCGTACGGCGGGCGAGGCCTCGGGTGCGGCCAGGTAGTGGGTGCGCAGGCGGACGCCGTACTCGGTCAGCAGGAGGGGTACGCCGCTGAAGTGGTGGGCGAGCAGGCCGGGGAGGGCCGCGGCGCCACCGGAAGTGGCGTGGCAGAGGTCGACCGAGCCCAGGCCGTCGTCCTCGTACCAGTCCAGCGAGAGGGGGCGCAGGGCGCGTTCCAGATGCGCGGCGAAGGAGAGCAGATCGGGGACGCGCGCCTCGCGCGCCGTGCGCAGGGCACCCCGCGCTCGGCAGGCGCGCTCCAGGGCGCGTACGGCGGCCTCGGAGCGGAGCGCTCCCACCAGCCCACCCTCGTCGCGGGCGAGTTCGGCGAGCCCGTACAGCGCGTTGCCGAAACGGTCCGCCTCAGTGGCCGAGGCGTGCTCGGAAGCTGCGGATGCGTCTGCGGCGGACCCCAGACCGGCTGCGGCACCCCCGGCGCAGAGAGCGGCCACCAGCTCGCCGTAGCAGTCGGCGAACCTGCGGCGCGCGCGGCGGCCGTATACCACCCCGTCGTCCTCGGCCGCCCACAGCGGTGCGGTACGCACACGGCTGACCTGCGGTGGCAGCGGGACCCAGCCCTCGTCCTCCTGGCGCTCGCTGCTGCTGAGCGCGTAGATGTCGAACTCGTGCTGCCCGAGCCCGCGCACGAGCCGGTCGCACCAGAGCCTGGCGTCACCGCTCACATACGGATAGCCACCCTCCGCAATCAGTCCGATGCGCACGAGCACACCCCCGATCTCCCTAAGGGGAGCCGCCGTTCCCCCGGCGGCTCACAGCGGGACGAACGTATGCGGACAAGGCGGTGGCGCGATGGACGGTTGTCCATCGCGCCACCAAAAGGGGTGAACGGTCGTAACTTTCCCGTGCAGGTCGCGTTCCGTCGCGCTAGGGACCCAAGCGCGCACGCATCGTCACAGGGACCCGGACGGCCCGAACGTCAGCGACAGTGAATGCCGGCCACGTACCGAGGGGACACCCGTCAACTCCCGGGGTACGCCCAGGGGTTGGGGCGACAGCGGATTCCGTCGTGGTCGAGGAACTTGGTCTGCTGCTGCATGACCGGAGCGAGCTCACCGTCCTTGTCGCAGGTCACATGTTGGTAGCCGAGCCGGTGACCGACCTCGTGGTTGATCAGCATCTGCCGGTATTCGTAGATCCGATCACCGAACGTCTCCGACCCCTGAGCCCATCTGTACGCGTTGATCATGACGCGCTCGGTGGCGGCGGAGTCGCACGACACATTGTCGACAGTGGTGTCCAGACTGGACTTGGCACACCAGTCGGCCGTCGTACCCGGACTGGCCAGCGTGATCACGAAGTCCGGCTTGCCGGAGTAGATGCGCTCGAAGGTACGGGCGCCGTTGTGCGCCCAGCTGCGGTCGTCGTTGAGCGTCTTCTGCACGGCCTCGGCGAAGAGCTCGCCGTCCAGCCCGAGCCCCTCCTCCACGTCCACGCGATAGCTGAACTTCTGCCCTCTGCCGGGCGCCTTGTCGACACCCGGGATCGCCTCGAACTTCCCCGAGCCCTTGAGCGTGGCGCTCAGCGCGTACGTCCGCCCCATCTTCTGCTCGTACGTCAGCGGGGCCACGCTCGGCGAACCGGAGGGCGTCGGCCGCCCGTCCCCGCGCGAGGCCGACTCACGGTCGTCCCGCGCCCGATCCGCGGCGGACTGCGACTGCACGTCGTTGTCGTCCCGCCCCTTGGCGACCTGACCGGCGACCACGACGGCCAGCACGGTGACCACGGCGGCGGCCGCGATGCCGGAGAAGGTCCGGCCCTTGCCGCCCTTGGCCGCGACGGGCTCGCCGGTCGGCGGGGTGTCGTCGTCCACGTCCGTCTCGGCATCGTCCGCGACGCCGTCGCCGGCACCGGACCGGGTGTCCCAGTCGGTCACGGAGCCGTAGAGGCCGGCCGCGTGCGCGGTCTCGGACGTACGGGGCGCGAAGACGTCGACGTCCGCGTCGAAGGCCTCCAGGTACTCCTGCCGGGGCCCTTCGGACGGCGATGCCCGCCGGGGCCGTGGCAGCGGAACGCCGGTCGCGGGCGGCGCGCCGGCGCCCGCGGGAGCGCCGTACGCGACCCCGGTACGCCCCCTCAACTCACCCCAGGCACCGCCGGGTTCACGCTGCTCGGGATGGCCGCCACCGGCCCGGGGGGTGCCGTGCGCGGGGGTGCCGTCGGGCAGCCTCGGGACACCCCGGGCCGGGGTGCCGTCGGAGAACCTGGGAAAACCATGGGCAGGAGTGCCGTCGGGCAGCCGCGGAACCCCGTGCGCCGGCGTGCCGTCGGGGAACCTCGGGAAGCCATGCGCGGGCGTACCGTCGGGCAGCCGCGGAACCCCCTGCGCCGGCGTGCCCTCGGGAAAGCCCCGGCCGCCGTACATCGGAGCCCCACCGCCAGGCATCCCCTGCCGAGGAAGCGGTGGACCCGGCACCCGGCGACCGCCCGGCCCGCCCCCCTGCGGCCAACCGCTCTGCCCCGCTCCCGGACCCGCTCCCGGCGCGGACGGCCCTCGCCGGCCCGCACTCGTCTCCGGCGGTACCCCACGGGAGTCACCCCGGGCGTCCTGTCGTGCCGTCGTGTCCGCGGTGTCGCGCTTGGGCTTGGCGGCGGGCCCGCGGCGGCTGTGACGTCCCACGTCGCGCCTCAGCTCCCCGCGTTCTCGGTCACGGCGTCGCCCCGGTCCGCGGCGGCCTCCTTACTCAGGGTCCCGCCCCGAGCGGGCCCCGCGGCCGTCGGCTCCCCTGCCGACGCCTCCCCCGACTCCGCCAGGAGTTCACGGAACGCCCGGGCGACCACCTCCGGGTACTCCATCATCGCCACGTGCCCGGCCTCCGGCAGGCTCAGCAGGCGGGAGTCACGGAAGCTGCGGGCGGCCCTGCGGCACATGCGGTAGCCCACGAGCTGGTCGCGGCCGCCGTAGACGAGCAGCGTCGGGGCCAGCACCCGCTCGGCCTGACGCCACAGCGCGTGCTGCCCACCCAGCGTGTAGGCGTTGACCAGGCCGCGCGCGGAACGCGTCAGCGCGTCCCAGAAATACGGCAGTTGCAGCCGCCGTTCCATCTCCTCGACGGCGTGGGTGAATCCTTCCGGCGACACGCGCGTGGGGTCGCCGTAGCAGAGGTGCATCACGCCACGGACCCGCTGCTCCGCCGTCCACTGCTTGGTCACCCGGGTGAAGAGCGTCGTCACCCCGGGCACCGCGAGCAGGGCCGTGGGCACGGCGCTGCGCTGGACGCGGATCTCGGGCAGGGCGGGAGACACGAGCGTGAGCGTACGGACCAGGTCGGGACGTACGGCGGCGACGCGCGTGGTGACGGCGCCGCCGAGCGAGTTGCCGAAGAGGTGTACGGGGCCTCGGCCGGAGGCGTCGAGATAGCGGATCACCGCGCGTGCGTGCGCGGTGATCGAGTAGTCGCCGTCGTCCGGTGGCGGCGAGTCGCCGAAGCCCGGCAGGTCGACCGCCTCGCAGTCGACGTCGCCGTCGAGCAGCTCCATCAGTGCCGACCAGTTCTGCGAGGAGCCGCCGAGTCCGTGGACGTAGAGTGCGGGCGGCAGGCCCTCGCGCGCGGGCGGTCTCGACCGCACCGTCAGCGTGATCCCCGGCAGCCCGACCGCGCGCAGCCGCTCGCCCTCCGCGACCCTGACGGTCGCCACCTTGGGGAGCACATTGACGGCCGGCGCTGACGGGAGCTCGGTCGAAGACATGCGGCAATGTTACGAGACGATCACGCAGTGGTTCATGTGTTCGCCGTCACAAGTCGACACGTACATGGCAGCTTCCCGGCCGGGAAACCGGGCACCCGCACCACGACCACAGAAACCACCCCGAGGACGCCCGAATCACCCACAGATCCCCCGCGGGATCGCATAGCGTCCGGATCCGGTGTCTCCTAGGCTCGTACGCAGGGCACCCGGATGTGGACCCCTGCTTCACCCAGGGACGTCGTGCCCCACGGGGACGTTCTAGGAAGGGAGCCCGCCATGGCCGTCGATCCCAGCGACCCCGAGACCTTCGCGGTCGAGGACACCGAGCAGGACGAGGAGTTCGACGTCGAGGCCCCCGCGGCCGACGCCGCCGAGCAGCAGGCCGACGTCAGGCCCGACCGCGACGACCGGCTGACCGGCGCGAACCAGGACCGGGCCAACGAGGCCGATCTGATCGAGCAGGCGCGCGTGGTCTCCATCGACGAGGACGACTACCGGTGACGCGGAGCGGCACAGGGGCCGCTGAGTGCGAACGCAGGTACAGCACGGCACGGAAGAGAGTGCCGTTGAGCAGGAGAGAGGCCACTTTTTGCCCGTTCCGACCGGGTTTCAAACCTTCTGCGCGACTTTCGTCACTGTCCGGTCCGTGAAATTCTGCGCTCGCACCGCGCACACCAGGGTTACCGAAAAGTACGATGGCGACGCGGCGCACACCGCATGTGGACGACATTGGGAGGCGGCGTGACAGCCATCGAGCAGACAGAGGCGGCACGCCCGCGGGGCACTCGCCTGCCGCGCCGTGCCCGACGGAACCAGCTCCTGGGCGCTGCCCAGGAGGTTTTCGTCGCGCAGGGATACCACGCTGCCGCGATGGACGACATCGCCGAGCGCGCCGGCGTCAGCAAGCCGGTGCTCTACCAGCACTTCCCGGGCAAGCTCGACCTCTATCTCGCCCTGCTGGACCAGCACTGCGAGTCACTGATCCAGGCGGTGCGCAACGCGCTCGCGTCGACGACCGACAACAAGCAGCGCGTCCGCGCGACGATGGACGCCTACTTCGCGTACGTCGAGGACGACGGCGGCGCCTTCCGGCTGGTCTTCGAGTCGGACCTGACCAACGAGCCGGCCGTGCGCGAGCGCGTCGACAAGGTCACGAACGAGTGCGCCGAGGCGATCTGTGACGTCATCGCCGAGGACACCGGCCTCTCCCGCGCGGAGTCGATGCTGCTCGCCTCCGGCCTCGGCGGCCTCGCCCAGGTCGTGGCCCGCTCCTGGCTGCACAGCGACCGAAGCGTGCCCCGCGACCAAGCGGTGCAGCTGCTGACGTCCCTGGCCTGGCGCGGCATCGCGGGCTTCCCGCTGCACGGCACCGAGCACCACTGAGGCGACGGCATGAGGCGACGGCACGCACACGTGCCGGGCGTTTGTTCCCGTCCACTGTTCGCTCCTGGCGTTCTTGGGCGGAGCGTGAACGTCCCCTCACCGGGCTAATGTGTGCTGGGTACGGCGCGGAAGGTCGCGCACTTCACTGACCGTCGGAGGGACATAGCCGTGGAGGTCAAGATCGGCGTGCAGCACGCGCCCCGCGAGATCGTTCTGGAGAGCGGTCAGAGCGCCGAGGACGTGGAGCGGGCGGTGTCCGAGGCGCTCGCCGGCAAGTCGCAGCTGCTGAGCCTCGTGGACGAGCACGGCCGCAAGGTCCTGGTCCCGGCCGACCGCCTGGCGTACGTGGAGCTCGGTGAGCCGGCTCCGCGCAAGGTGGGCTTCGGCGCGCTGTAACAGGCGTCGGCGGACAAGCAGGACGGGAGGGGCCCGGCGACCACGGTCGCCGGGCCCCTCCCGCGTTTCTCCACGGACGGAGCACAGGCCTCTCACCGAGGAGGATTGCATTCCGCAGGTCAGGGGTATGACGGGCTACGACCGTTTCGAGCAGGTCGGCCATGTGGGAGGGACCCCCAGCATGCTCTTGGAAGCGCTCAGCTCCGCGATCCTCGGCCTGGCCCTGGCATGGGCCACCGCCCACCGCCTGCCGCACCGCCTGCCCGCCCGCTCCCTGGTCCTGCCGACCGGTGTCGCCGGCGCCCTCTTCGGCGCCTTCATCACCCACACCGCGCTGGACTTCGGCAACCTCTTCGTGATCCTCGTCGGCTCGGCGGTCGTCTCCGCCGCCTCCCTCTCCCTGCTGGTACGCCCGGCGGGAAGACTCCGCCGCCACTCGGCGACCGCGTAAGCCCCGACAACGACCGGCCGCCGGACGACTGACGCCCCGTTCTCGGCCCGTCCGACGTTTGAGGACGAGCACTTCCAGCCCATCCGGCGTTTGAGGACGAGCACTTCCAGCCCGTCCGGCGTTTGAGGACGAGGCCCGGAGGGCCGATTGCGGGGGTCCAGGGGGCGGCAGCCCCCTGGCGGGGTCGAAGGGGCGGAGCCCCTGGGGATGGGACGGGTAGGGGCGGCGGGGGCGAGAAACCTACGCCGCCAAGCCCAGCGCAGCCATCCGCTTCGTATGAGCCTCAGTGATCCGCGAGAACATCTTGCCGACCTCCGCGAGATCGAACCCGTCCGCGACCCCACCCACCAGCATCGTCGACAGCGCGTCCCGGTCGGCGACCACCCGCTGCGACTGCGACAACGCCTCCCCCATCAACCGTCGGGCCCACAGCGCGAGCCGCCCACCCACCCGGGGATCGGCGTCGATCGCCGCCCGTACCTTCTCCACCGCGAACGACGCATGCCCGGTGTCGTCCAGCACGGCGAGCACCAACCCACGCGTGTCCGAATCGAGCCGAGCCGCGACCTCCCGGTAGAAGTCACTGGCGATCGAGTCACCGACGTACGCCTTGACCAGCCCCTCCAGCCAGTCCGAGGGCGCCGTCTGCCGATGGAACCCGTCGAGCGCCGCGACGAACGGCTCCATGGCCTGCGTCGGCTCCGCCCCGATCTCGGTGAGCCGGTCCCGCAACTTCTCGTAGTGATGGAACTCGGCGGACGCCATCTTCGCCAGCTCCGCCTTGTCCGCCAGCGTCGGCGCCAGCTTGGCGTCCTCCGCCAGCCGCTCGAACGCCGCGAGCTCCCCGTAGGCCAGCGCGCCGAGCAGATCCACGACAGCGGCCCGGTACTGCGGATCGGCGGCGGCCCGCGCCCAGTCCTGGGCGGCGACCCCGGTGTGCTCGGCGGGGGTGTCGGAGGGGTCAGGGACGTCGGAGGTGTTGTCAGGCGTCGTCATGAAGCGCACAATAGCCCGCTCACCGTGTCACGGAAGTCCCTGGTCAATCACTGTGACGCCGACTACGTGACCAATTCGGCCATCGCATGTGCGCGATTCCGGGGTATGGTGGTAATGCGCCCGCTGAGTACTCTGACGTATTCGACGGGCCGCACGTTATGAGGATGCCCGGTCGGTGGCCCGATCGGCTCCGACCCGACAGCCCTCCCCGGCCGTACGGCACTGTTGCGTACGACGACCGGAGGGACACCCTCAGCGGTACGAGCGCTAGAGCGTCGGCAGTGGTCCCGTGCCCTACGGCCAGCCCGTAAGGCAGCCGACGTCCCCGGCACGGTCCGTCAAGACCCCCGCGCTCGCCTCGCACCGCGCACACAGAAGAGGCAGCACCCTGACTACGACTTTCCGAGAGCTCGGAATCCTTCCCGAGACCGCCGAGGCCCTTGAGGCCGTCGGCATCGTCACCCCCTTCCCCATCCAGGAGATGACCCTCCCCGTCGCCCTCTCCGGCACGGACGTCATCGGCCAGGCCAAGACCGGCACCGGCAAGACCCTGGGCTTCGGTCTCCCGCTCCTGGAGCGCGTCACCGTCCCCGCCGACGTGGAGGCCGGGCGCGCCAAGCCCGAGGACCTCACCGACGCCCCGCAGGCGCTCGTCGTCGTCCCCACGCGCGAGCTGTGCACGCAGGTCACCAACGACCTGCTGACCGCGGGCAAGGTGCGCAACGTGCGCGTCCTCGCCATCTACGGCGGCCGGGCCTACGAGCCGCAGGTCGAGGCCCTCAAGAAGGGCGTCGACGTGATCGTCGGCACCCCGGGCCGTCTCCTGGACCTCGCAGGCCAGAAGAAGCTCAACCTCAAGCACATCAAGGCGCTCGTCCTCGACGAGGCCGACGAGATGCTCGACCTGGGCTTCCTGCCCGACGTCGAGAAGATCATCAACATGCTGCCGGCCCGGCGCCAGACCATGCTGTTCTCGGCGACCATGCCGGGCGCGGTCATCGGCCTCGCGCGCCGCTACATGTCGCAGCCCACCCACATCCGCGCCACCGCGCCGGACGACGAGGGCGTGACGGTCGCGAACATCGCGCAGCACGTCTACCGCGCGCACAACATGGACAAGCCGGAGATGGTCGCGCGCATACTGCAGGCCGACGGCCGGGGACTGGCCATGGTCTTCTGCCGTACGAAGCGCACCGCGGCCGACCTCGCCGACCAGCTGCAGCAGCGCGGCTTCGCCTCCGGCGCGGTCCACGGCGACCTCGGCCAGGGCGCCCGCGAGCAGGCGCTGCGCGCCTTCCGCAACGGCAAGGTGGACGTCCTCGTCTGCACCGACGTCGCCGCCCGCGGCATCGACGTCGAGGGCGTGACGCACGTCATCAACTACCAGTCGCCGGAAGAGGAGAAGACGTACCTGCACCGCATCGGCCGTACGGGCCGCGCGGGCAACACGGGTACGGCGATCACCCTCGTCGACTGGGACGACATCCCGCGCTGGCAGCTCATCAACAAGGCGTTGGAGCTGGACTTCAACGATCCGCCGGAGACGTATTCCACGTCCCCGCACCTCTTCGAGGAACTGAAGATCCCCGTGGGCACCAAGGGCGTCCTGCCCCGCTCGGAGCGCACACGCGCCGGGCTGGCGGCGGAGGAGCTGGAGGACCTCGGCGAGACCGGTGGGCGCGGTGGCCGCGGTCGCGGTGGCCGGGGCGGCCGGGACGAGTCCCGTTCCTCCTCGTCGGACCGCGAGCGCCCGGCCCGCACGCCGCGTCGCCGCCGCCGTACGCGCGGCGGGGCCGCGCTGGACGGGACATCGGCGCCGGCCGCCGGTCCCGCTACGGCGGACGAGACCGTCGAGGCCGCCGCGTCGGAGGCCGTGACCGCGCCGCGCACCCCGCGCCGCCGTCGCCGCACCCGCGGCGGGGCCGCGGAGCCGACCGCTGCCGTGCCGGCCACGTCCTCGGCGCCCGAGCCCGCGGAGGCCGCTGAGGCGGCCGTCGCCACGGCGGAGGGCCCCTCCCTGGAGGTCACCGACGAGGCCACGGCGAAGCCGCGCCGCCGCCGCACCCGCAAGTCGGCGGAGCCGAAGGCGACTTCGGCCGAGACGACGACGGTGACGGCGACGGAGCCCGAGGCCGCCAAGCCTTCGGAGACCGCGAAGGTCGAAGAGGCCGTCCAGCCGTCCGAGGCGGCCACGGCTTCCCAGGTCGCGGAGTCCGAAGAGGCTCCCGCTCCCGCCACCAAGCCGCGCCGCCGCACCCGCAAGGCGACCGCCCCGGCGGAGACCGCCGTCGACACGGCCGAGGGCACCACCGAGGCCGCCCCGGAGACCCCGGAGGCCGCGGAGACCAAGCCGCGCCGCCGGACCCGTAAGGCAACGGCCGCCGCCGAGGCAGCCGTCGACACGGCCGAGGCCACCGAGGCCAAGCCCAGGACGCGCCGCACCCGCAAGACCGCGGCGCCCGCCGAAGCAGCGGCCCCGGCCGCCGCCGACATCCCGGCCCAGACGGCCCAGGAGCCGGAGACCACCGAGGCAGCCGAGGCCAAGCCCAAGACGCGGCGCACCCGCAAGGCGACCGCCGCCGCCGAGGCAGCCGTCGATACGGCCGAGGCCACCGAGGCCAAGCCGAAGACGCGTCGTACGCGCAAGGCAGCGGCCCCCGCCGAAGCAGCCGTCGACACGGCCGAAGGCACGGAGGCGAAGCCGCGCCGGACCCGCAAGGCCGCGGCGACCGTCGTGGAGCCGGAAGCCGCCGAGGCCAAGCCGCGCCGGACCCGTAAGGCGACGGCCACCGCGGAGGCCGCCGTGGACACGGCCGAGGCCGCTGAGGCCAAGCCCAAGGTCCGCCGGACCCGCAAGGCGGCCGCCGCGCCGGCCGCCGACATCCCGGCCCAGGCCACGCAGGAGCCGGCGGCCGCGGAGGCACCCGCGCCTCGGCGTCGGACCCGCAAGGCCGCGGCGACCGTGGAGGCCGCCGACGGCACCGCCGAGGTGAAGCCCAAGGTGCGCCGCACCCGCAAGGCCACGGCAGCCACGGAGCCCGCGGAGAGCTGATCTCCCGTACGACGGCCCGGTCCCGCCCAGCGCGGGGCCGGGCCGTCGGCGTTCCCGGGCCGGTGGGTGGGGGTCAGGCGGTGCACGGGCTACCCTCCCCCCGTGACCACCGAACCCGCCTTCACGCCGCCCCCGAACGCCCGCGCCTACCCCCTGTCCACCTCCCGCGGCACGTTCGCCGTCGTCGACTCCCCGGTCGCCGCCGGCGTCGAGCCCCGAGGGGTCGCCCTGCTGCTCCCCGGGTTCACCGGCAGCAAGGAGGACTTCACGCTGATGCACGAGCCGCTCGCGGCACGCGGCTACCGTACGGTCGCCGTGGACGGGCGGGGCCAGCACGAGTCGGACGGTCCGGAGCGCGACGAAGCCCCTTACGCGCAGGGCGAGTTGGCCAGGGACGTGCTCGCGCAGGCAGCGGCTCTCGGCGACCTCGGTGCCCCGCTCCACCTCTTCGGCCACTCCCTCGGCGGCCAGATCGCCCGGGCCGCCGTCCTCCTCGACCACACGCCGTTCCGCTCGCTGACCCTGATGGCGTCGGGCCCCGCGCAGATCTCCGACTCCCAGCAGCAGCGCGTGAAGCTGCTGCGGGACGCGCTCGGCGTGATGGACATGGCCGAGACATGGGAGGCGATCCTCGCGATGGGCCCGCCCGAGGAGGTCGGCGGTCCGGCGCGCGGCATCGGCGGACAGGAGCTGCTGCGCCGCCGCTGGCTCGGCACGAAGCCCGCGCAACTCCTCGCCACGGGACGCCAGTTGTGCACGGAGCCGGACCGCGTCGACGAACTCGCGGCCCTGCCGCTCCCGTTCCACGTACTGTCCGGCGCCAGCGACGACACCTGGCCGGTCCCGGTCCTCGACGACATGGCCGCCCGGCTGAACGCCCGCCGCACGGTCATCCCCGGCGCCGAGCACTCCCCCAACGCCGACCAGCCCCTGCGCACGGCCCAGGCGGTCGCCGACTTCTGGGACACCGTGGACGACGCGGGCGTACGCGCGACCGAGACCTAGGGGACCCTAATACTGCGCCTGAAGGTGCTCCCAGAACCCGTCCCGCAGCGCCCGTCGCAGATCCGACTGGCCGCGCAGCGAGTACTGGAGCAGCCCCTCCGCCTCGACCAGCAGGTCCTGGTCGACGGAGCCGGGCAGATACGGATGTCCGGGCAGCAGTTCCACGAGCGACTCGCGGCCCCGTGCCGCGAGCCACTTCGCCGCGATCTGCGCGCCTACGAAGCGGACGTCCTCCCGCGTCGGCCGGGACCCGGCACCCTCGTAGGCGGCGGCCGTGCGCCGGGCGACGTACGGCTTGAAGAAGTCGAGGTCGAGGGTGCGCTGGCTGTCGACCTCCCAGAGCAGCGGCTCGGCCTGGTTACGCCCTTCCGGTGCCTCGATGCCCCACAGGTGCACCCGTGCCCC
The DNA here is from genome assembly GCF_055564995.1 of Streptomyces sp. NPDC028907. Lineage (NCBI taxonomy): Bacteria > Bacillati > Actinomycetota > Actinomycetes > Kitasatosporales > Streptomycetaceae > Streptomyces > Streptomyces sp. NPDC028907. Next base: position 158,167 of record NZ_JBVHVE010000008.1, on the reverse strand, counting down.
GTACCCCTGCGCCGCCTCGACCGCCGACACCAGGTCCTCGTCGCCGCCGAGCAGGGCGGCGTCGCTGATGGCCCGGTGTCTGGCCAGCGACTCCAGGTCGGTCCTGATCAGTGAGTCGACGCCCTTCTGCTGGTTGTTGGCGTTGAGGTTGCCCAGGCGGACCTTCACGTCGGGGAGCTCGGCGATCGCCTGCTGTTCCGCCGTGTGGATACGGCGCCGCGCGCCGTCGTACCAGTAGACGCGCAGCAGCCTGCTGTCCGCGAAGATGGTGCGCGCCCGGTCGATGAGCGCCTCGATCAGCCCTTCGGTGTCCACGTCGAAGGCCCGGCGGTCCTCCGTGCCGGCGACCAGCCGTCCCGCGGCCGCGTAGAGGTAGCCCGCGTCGACGAAGATCGCATGGGTCGAGGGCGTCTTCGCCACCTCGGCGAGCATGCGCTGCAGCAGCTCGTTGGTGTGGTCGATGCGGGCGGCGAGCGCCGCGAGGTCGTCGTTCATCGCTCCCATTGTCCCGGCGGTCACGCTGCGAACACAACCGGTCCCGGTCAGTCCCGCCTTGATCACTAGGCGGCCGCTTACCGGTCAGTAGTTAGCCGTTCGAAAAATTTCTTTAGCGTAGGGAATGTTTGTAACACGCAGCCCGTTGCATACGTGTGTAACCCCAGTAGTTCTCCGCAGGAGGATGACCAGACGAAGGGAGAAGCCATGCGCTTCGAAATCATGCGACTCGACGAGTTCGACGGGACCCCCGTGGACAGCACCGTCGTGGACGCCGCCTCCGTCAACCGGATCGTTCAGCAGGCCGCCGCGACAGGGCAGCGGCTGTGGATCCGACCGGCCGAGACCACGGCCTCATAACAGACGCGGATCACCGCAGAAGCTTCGAAGCCCCCGTACGGCCCTTGGGCCGTACGGGGGCTTCGCGCATACGTCGAGGTCAGGCGCCCTGGATCACCTGGGTGACGCCGTTGATGATCTGCTGCACCGCGATGGCCGACAGCATCATGCCCGCGAGCCTCGTCACCAGGACCACGCCGCCGTCCTTGATGACCCGGATGATCAGCAGCGAGTACCGCATCACCAGCCACAGCACCACGTGGATGGCGAGGATCGCCGTCCACACCGACACCTGCGTGGCGACGCTGCCGGCCTTCTGCACGGCCAGGATGACCGACACGATCGCGCCCGGTCCGGCCAGCAGCGGCATGCCCAGCGGGACGAGGGCGACATTGACGTCCTTGGTCTGCTTCGGCTCGTCCGTCTTGCCGGTGAGCAGGTCGAGCGCGATCAGCAGGAGCAGCAGCCCGCCCGCGATCATCAGCGCGGGCACGGATACATGCAGGTAGTCCAGGATCTGGTGCCCCAGAAGCCCGAACACCGTGATCACCCCACCTGCCACACAGACCGCCTGAAAGGCCATCCGCCTCTGCACCTTGGCCGGCCGCCCGGCGGTGAGCGCGAGAAAGATCGGGGTGATCCCGGGGGGATCCATGATGACGAAGAGGGTCAGAAAGAGAGAGCCGAAGACAGCGAGGTCGAACATGAGTGGAGGGCCTTGCGAGGTGAGTGAACGCGCGGTGGTCAGGCAGCGCGGGGCTACAGCCGCTGTGCCGCTACCGCTGTGGGCAGTCGTTCCGCGGGGCGGAACGGGTGGGCACGGCCGACAGCGCCGGGTGCCTCGAAAACGGACGTGAAGGTGACCTGGCTAGGCCCCGCCGGTCCCCGGGACGGGAAACGCTCCGGTGGCCCGCCGCGTGATCTCGCCGTACACCTCGGGATCCGTCGTGTACTCGCCGAGCACGCACGTCTTGCGGCTGCCGTGGTAGTCGCTGGACCCGGTCGTCAGCAACCCGAGCTCCTTCGCGAGCCCGCGCAGCCGCGCCCGCGTGTCGGGATCGTGGTCCATGTGGTCGACCTCGATGCCGTCGAGCCCGGCCGCGGCCATCTCGGCGATCACGGCCTCCGGCACCGTACGGCCCCGCTTGCTCGCGGCGGGATGCGCGAACACGGTCACGCCGCCCGCGGCCCTGACCAGCCGGATCGCCTCGAACGGGTCGGTCTCGTGCTTCTCGACGAAGGCCCGGCCACCGTCGGCCAGCCAGTCCTCGGTGAAGGCGTCCCCGACAGTCGGTACGACACCGAGCTCGACCAGCGCCGTCGCGACATGTGGCCGTCCCACGGATCCCTCACCGGCGATCCGCAGCACCTGCTCCCAGGTGACGGCCACGCCCAGCTCGTTCAGCTTGCCGACCATGCCCTGCGCCCGCGGCACCCGGTCGTCCCGCACCAACTCCCGCTCGGCGAGCAGCGCGGGCTCATCGGGGTCGAAGAGATAGGCCAGCATGTGCATGCTGATCCCGTCGATACGGCAGGACAACTCGGCACCGGTGACGAGAGTGAGCCCCTCCGGCAACGCGGCGATGGCCTCGGCATACCCACGGGTCGTGTCGTGATCGGTCAACGCCACGACATCCAGCCCGGCAGCGGCAGCATTACGCACCAACTGAGCCGGTGCATCCGTCCCGTCGGAAGCAGTGGAGTGGGTGTGCAGATCGATACGCACGCACGAACTCCAAACGCCGGGACAGGCAGGGACGCTCAAGGATAACCAGCTTTTCAACCATCCCTGTCACCCCCTGCACAGCCACACGCCCCTTACCGTCACCCACCCAGGGGCGCGAGGAACTGCGCGACCAGCCACAGAAGACCCGCAGCCGCCACACAAGAGACACCCCCTCTTCCGTGGGCGCTACGGCCCAAGCAAGCGCGGTGACAACGCTCCGCAGGGCACCAACTCCACCTCGGCCCCCGCATCCCGCAGATCCGTCAGCACCAGCTCGTCGTACATCAGCAGCCCCGACTGCTCGGGCCACACGACCGCCCACAGCCACATCCCGAGCGCCTCCCCCGCGAACACGGCACGGTCGTCGGGCGCACCCGAGACATGCCACAGCGGCGTAGGACGCCCGGCGGCGAGGACCTTGGCCTGGGGTGGCTTCTCGACGTTCATGTACGACCCCGGATCCGGGCCGTCGATACCGGCGTAGCGCGCCCCGAGCCCGACCCCGAGCTCCTCGGCGACCAGGATCATCTCGCCCATGCCGCCGAGCGGGCCGGGTCCGGAGCAGGCGACGGCCGTCGCACGACCTCCGGTACGGTCGTCGCCCGCGCTGGCGACGCCCGTGAACAGCCAGCCGATCGGCAGCGGCCACGGCATCCAGACCGGCACCTGAGTGCGGTGCACGACCACACCGAGGGCCTCGACGCTGGGCGGGATCACAGGCTGCACCGGATGCACGGTGCCGTGCACGTCGCACTGCCAGGTGTCGGCGAAGAGTCCGGGAGCCCTGACCCGGCCACCACACTTCGGGCAACTGGGTTCGCCCCTCATAGGCCCCCACGGTCCTACCCCTTCTGCGTCACGTCAAGGACGATCACCCGTCCGGACGGAACCGATTCACCGGCCAAATATAGATGTAGCTTACATTAATTAGACTAGCTAACATACTATGTGTAGCTGACAGCCACCTCGGACCGGATGGGAGCATCGGTATGGACACCTTCGACGCGGGAGCGGGCAGCATCCTGCGGCAGCCGAAGGCCGTGTGGGCGACGGCCGGAGCGTCCGTCGTCGCCTTCATGGGCATCGGACTCGTCGACCCGATCCTGCCGTCCATCGCGAGCGGCCTGAACGCCACGGCCGGTCAGGTCTCCCTGCTCTTCACCTCGTACTTCCTCATCACCGCCGTGGCGATGCTGGTCACCGGCTTCGTCTCCAGCCGGATCGGCGGCCGCAAGACCCTGCTGCTCGGCCTCGCGTTCGTGATCGTCTTCGCCGGGCTCGCGGGCACGTCAGGATCGGTCGGTGAACTGGTCGGGTTCCGGGCGGGCTGGGGGCTCGGCAACGCGCTCTTCGTCTCGACCGCCCTCGCCGTCATCGTCGGCGCGGCGGCCGGCGGCAGCGCCGCGGCGATCCTGCTCTACGAGTCCGCCCTCGGCCTCGGCATGGCGTGCGGGCCGCTGCTGGGCGCGCTGCTCGGGGACGCCAGCTGGCGCTACCCGTTCTTCGGTACGGCCTTCCTGATGGCGGTCGGCTTCCTGTGCATCGCGGTGTTCCTGAAGGAGCAGCCCAAGCCGGCCCGCAAGACCTCGCTGCTGGACCCGATCAAGGCGCTCGGCCACGGCGGCCTGGCATCCGCGGCGGTCTCGGCGTTCTTCTACAACTACACGTTCTTCACCGTGCTTGCCTTCACGCCGTTCGTTCTGAACATGAGCCCGTACCGTTCGGGCGCGGTGTTCTTCGCCTGGGGCGTGCTGCTGGCCGTGTCCTCAGTGATCGTGGCACCGCGCATGCAGCGGCGGTTCGGTTCGCTGAAGGTGCTCGGCGGGTCACTGGTGCTGCTCGCCCTCGACGTGCTCGTCCTCGGCTACGGCGACCACACCACCGCCGTCGTGTGCACGATCCTGTCCGGCGCCTTCATCGGGGTGAACAACACCGTCTACACGGAACTGGCGCTCGGCGTGTCGGACGCGCCGCGACCGGTGGCGAGCGCGGGCTACAACTTCGTGCGCTGGTTCGCGGCGGCGGCCGCGCCCTACTTCGCACCGCGGATCGAGGAGTGGACCGGCAGCATCCGGGTCCCGTTCGTGGTGGCGGCGGTCACGGCCGTGGCGGGCGCGCTCGTGGTCGTCGTGCGGCGGAACTCCCTCACGCACGAGGCGGAGGAGCTGGAGACGAGGCACGCGACCGAGGACAGCGTCGCCGTGTTCGCCAACTGACGGTTTTCGGCCACTGGTTGGTGAGGTTGCTCACGCGTGGTCAGTCCAGCGGGACGGACTTACGGGCGGGGTCCCGAAGGTCCGTCCCGTTCGTCAGCCAGCGCTCCTGAAGGGCCTGGGCGCCGTGCACACGCTTCCAGGCGGCCTCGTTCGGTGTCATGGGCAGCAGCGGCAGGAAGTGCACGGGATCGGCGGGCGCGTCGAGCTCCAGGTCCTCGACCAGGCCGCCCGGCTCGGCGACCAGGACGGAGGTGAAGGGGGCGCCGGGCCAGAGCGGTTCACCGACGTCCAGGGAGGCACCGGGGGCGATGATCACACCCTCCACCTGCGGGGACGCGGCGAGCACGGCGAGCGGACGGAGCGCCTTGTCGGTGTCGGCGATCCCGGCGCGGACCGAGAGGACCAGCTCGGCGCGGGGGCCTTTGACCGGGTCGGCGACCATCGCGGTGGGGTCGCTCATGGGCTGCGCGGACATGCCGAGCGTGGCGTAGCGGACGAGGTCGCCCTCCTGGAAACGGAGCACCTCGATGCGGTCCGTGCCGAGGAAGGTGACCGCCGCGCGCGCGTCCGGTTCGCCCAGCGCACTGCGCAACCGGGCTTCGACCAGAGGAAGAACATCAGCCATGCCGCGAGCATAGAACTCGTCAGTACAGGGCAAAGCAGCGCCTTGACACTTCAGTCGGCTGATACTCTTGCCCGGTGTTCGGGGCAGCACGCAGACGGGGGTAACACCCAGGCCCTTGAGGCTCTGGGGAGTCGCGATCGAGTCCCGACGCTGATGGAAACTCCCCTACGGGGAACCCCTCACGGGGTATGGAACGTCCCTTACGAGGGACCGGCCGGAGGAGGTGGGGCTGTCATGGATCGAAGTCGACCGTGCAGTACCACTCGCTCTTCCCGCCGCTGATGTAGCTGATCCGGCTGTTCCGCTCCGGCTGACCGCCGTCCTTTCACGCTTGCGTCCTCCCACGGAAGAGCACTTCGTTTCGCTTTGCCTGATCGTCTGATCTGAATCAGCAACGAAGCTTCCACCGCAACGGTGCGGTGCTCCCCGCTTTGTGGACGTGCCAAACATCCTGAGGTCAGGACGTCCCCATTCCGGGCAGTTCCAACCGTGCTGCGGTCCTTCACGCTTCGTTGCCCGTTGCGAAGGAGCCTGCTCATGTCGATGATCCGCGACCTGCGTGCCGTGGTCCGCCCCTCCCGCATCTCGCTGCGCAAGGACAGCGGCCCGTACGACACCACCCGCGACCCCGCGACCCCCTCCGCCGTCGTCGACTGCGCCGTCTACCGCGACGGCCGCCGGCTGGAGACCGACAAGCCGCTGACCCCGCACCAGGCGATGCGCCAGGTGCGCCGCGACGGGGGCTTCGTGTGGATCGGACTGCACGAGCCGACGGAGGCCGAATTCGCCGGCATCGCCAGTGAGTTCGGGCTGCACCCGCTCGCCGTCGAGGACGCGGTGCAGGCGCACCAGCGGCCGAAGCTGGAGCGCTACGACGACTCCCTGTTCACCGTCTTCAAGACCATCCACTACGTCGAGCACGACGAGCTCACCGCCAACAGCGAGGTCGTCGAGACCGGCGAGGTCATGTGCTTCACCGGCCGGGACTTCTTCATCACCGTCCGGCACGGCGGCCAGGGCTCGCTACGGGCGCTCCGGCACCGCCTCCAGGACGACCCCGAGCTGCTCGCCAAGGGCCCGTCGGCCGTGCTGCACGCCATCGCCGACCATGTCGTCGACGGGTACATCGCCGTCGCGGACGCGGTGCAGGACGACATCGACGAGGTGGAGACCGAGGTCTTCTCGCCGGGCCGCAAGGGCACGCCGCGCGGCACGGACGCCAGCCGGATCTACCAACTCAAGCGTGAGGTGCTGGAGTTCAAGCGGGCGGTGTCGCCGCTGCTGCGCCCCATGCAGCTGCTGAGCGAGCGGCCCATGCGGCTGATCGACCCGGACATCCAGAAGTACTTCCGGGACGTCGCCGACCACGTCGCCCGCGTCCACGAGCAGGTCATCGGCTTCGACGAGCTCCTGAACTCGATCCTCCAGGCCAACCTCGCGCAGGCGTCCGTCGCGCAGAACGAGGACATGCGCAAGATCACCTCGTGGGCCGCGATCATCGCCGTACCGACGATGGTGTGTGGTGTCTACGGCATGAACTTCGACTACATGCCGGAGACCCACTGGAAGTACGGCTACCCGGTGATCATGAGCATCACCGTGGCCATCTGCCTCGGCATCCACCGCACGCTGAAGCGGAACGGCTGGCTCTGACCGGGCCGGAGTCCGCTGGTTAGTCTTGGGCCATGACAAGCGAGCTGCTCGACCAGGCCCTCCTCGAGGAGGCCACGAAGAAGTCCGGCCTCATCTGGGTCAAGGGCCCCGGTCTCCCGGCCCGGGCGCTGTGGCACGCGTGGCACGAGGGTGCCGCGTGTGTCGTCGGCGACGGTCCGGGCGAGCAGCCGCTGCCGGGGCTGGCCGACGGCGGCTCCGCCGAGGTCATCGTACGCAGCAAGGACAAGAGGGGCCGGCTGGTCTCCTGGAACGCGAAAGTCGTCGAGCTCGTCTCGGGCTCCGAGGCGTGGGAGGCGGCGGTCGCCGAGCTGAAGGGCAAGCGGCTGAACGCCCCCGACGGCGAGGCGATGCCGGAGCGCTGGGGCCGGGAGTGCCGGGTGCTGCGTCTGGAGCCGACCGGCGCCATGGGGGTGCTGCCGGACGGGTCGCTGGCCGAGGCGCCGGTGCCGTCGCCGGCGACTACGCGTCAGCCGATCCCGGCGGGGGTGCCGCGGCTGCTGTTCAAAAGAAGGCGGCGTTGAGCGGTCCGCGACAGGCCGTCTTCTGTCATGACGTCGGTAGTTGCTTGCCGTAGTCCACTGTGTCGTCCTTGGCCGGCTTCTCAAGAGTGAAGTCCTTGCCCCAGTCGGAGAAGGTCAGGGTTCCTCCGTCGCCCGCGCGGGTCAGCAGCAGGGGATACGGCTTGCCCTCCAGTGAGACGTCCAGGGTGCCGCCGGAGCCCTTGTCGCCGGTGATGCGGATGGTGCGGGTGCCCGCCTGCTCGTGGTGGCCGTCCGTGGCCAGTGTGCCGTGCAGGGTCAGCAGGCCGTCCAGGAGCAGGCCCTTGTCGGTGAAGCCGCTGAACTTCTTGTACGTCGGGTCGCCCTGCGGCACCTTCACGTACTTGCCGTTCAGCTTGTCCACGGCCCCGGCGTCCGCCTTGCCGTCGCCGCCCGCGTCGCTCCAGAAGCCGGCGTCGGCCTTCAGGTACAGCTGCTCGTCGATCCGCAGCAGCTGGAAGGTGGCCCCCTGTGCGCTGACCGACCCGGTCCCGCCGTCGGACGTCAGCTGCATGTCGAGCTTGTAGGTGCGCCCGCCGGCCACCACGTTCCCGGCGAGATGTACCGCGTCGGCGGAGTCGGCGGCCGTACGGGTCTTGCGCTGGATCTCGGCGGCCGACAGCTTGCCGACCCCGTTGGTGCCCTCGTCCGGGTCCTCACTGCATCCCGTCAGGCCTGCTCCCGACACGACCAGCGCGCACACGGCGCTCGCCATCGCGGCCCGGCGAGTACGACCCTGAGGAATCGCAGTCACAGGTGGGGCTGCCTTTCTGTTGTGGGACCGGTCGGCGTACCGCAGCGTACCGGTGAGTCGGGGTCGCGGCGGAGCCAGTCCGTCCGGACCGCTCACCAGGGCGTATCGGATCCGGACGGGCTAGCCTGAAGCTCACCCGAGCGGGCAATTCGGAATTGCGGCCCGGCGGCACAGCCGCGACAGCGACACAGCACACCCCGCACGCAAAGGAGCCTCAGCCATGGCAGCCGGCGCTCCCCGGATCTTCGTCTCGCACCTGGCCGGCGTCGCCGTGTTCGACCCGAACGGCGACCAGGTGGGCCGCGTCCGTGATCTGGTCGTCATGCTGCGCGTCGGCCGGCGCCCGCCACGGCTGCTCGGCCTGGTCGTCGAACTCTCCACCCGGCGCCGCATCTTCCTGCCCATGACCCGCGTCACCAGCATCGAGTCCGGACAGGTCATCACCACCGGTGTGCTCAACGTCCGCCGTTTCGAACAGCGCCCCACCGAGCGCCTCGTCTTCGGCGAGCTCCTCGACCGCCGCGTCACCCTCGTCGAGACCGGCGAGGAGGTCACCGTCCTCGATCTGTCGGTCGGGCAGCTCCCGGCGCGCCGGGACTGGGAGATCGACAAGGTGTTCGTACGCAAGGGCGGGCGGAGCGGCGCCTTCCGACGGGCCAGGGGCGAGTCGCTGACAGTCGAGTGGTCCGCCGTCACCGGGTTCTCCCTGGAGGAGAAGGGGCAGGGCGCCGAGAGCCTCCTGGCCACCTTCGAGCAGCTGCGCCCCGCCGACCTCGCCAACGTCCTGCACCACCTCTCCCCCAAGCGCCGCGCCGAGGTCGCCGCCGCCCTCGACGACGACCGCCTCGCCGACGTACTGGAAGAGCTCCCCGAGGACGATCAGATCGAGATCCTCGGCAAGCTGAAGGAGGAGCGCGCCGCCGACGTCCTGGAGGCCATGGACCCGGACGACGCGGCCGACCTGCTCGGTGAGCTCCCGGAGGAGGACAAGGAGCGGCTGCTGAGCCTGATGCAGCCCGCCGACGCGGCCGACATGCGCCGCCTGATGGCGTACGAGGAGCACACGGCCGGCGGGCTGATGACGACCGAGCCGATCATCCTGCGCCCCGACGCCACCGTCGCCGACGCGCTCGCCCGCGTCCGCAACCCCGACCTGTCCCCCGCCCTGGCCGCCCAGGTCTACGTCTGCCGCCCGCCCGACGAGACACCCACCGGCAAGTACCTCGGCACGGTCCACTTCCAGCGCCTGCTGCGCGACCCGCCGTACACCCTGGTCAGCTCGATGGTCGACGAGGCGCTGGAGGCCCTGGAACCGGACGCCGCGCTGCCGGTCGTCGCCGGGTTCTTCGCGACGTACGACATGGTCGCGGCGCCCGTCGTCGACGAGTCCGGGTCGCTGCTGGGCGTGGTGACCGTGGACGACGTACTGGACCACATGCTGCCCGAGGACTGGCGGGAGACGGAGTTCCACCTGGATGAGGACACGGGCGAGGGGGTGGCGGCCCATGGCTCCTGAGCGGGAGGGCACGCGCGAGCGTGTGGCGTCGGGCGCCACCGCGGCCACCCGGGCGCCCCGGGCGCGCCTCGACCAACCCCGGCCGCCGCGCCGCCGCATCCTGCCCGAGTGGGACCCGGAGGCCTTCGGACGGCTTTCGGAGCGGATCGCCCGCTTCATCGGGACCGGGCGGTTCCTGGTCTGGATGACGGTCGTGATCATCGTGTGGGTGCTGTGGAACATCGCCGCTCCGAGCAGCCTGAAGTTCGACGAGTACCCGTTCATCTTCCTGACCCTGGCCCTGTCCCTTCAGGCCTCGTACGCCGCCCCGCTGATCCTGCTCGCGCAGAACCGGCAGGACGACCGCGACCGGGTCAACCTCGAACAGGACCGCAAGCAGAACGAGCGGTCCATCGCCGACACCGAGTACCTGACCAGGGAGATCGCCGCCCTGCGCATCGGCCTGGGCGAGGTGGCCACCCGCGACTGGATGCGCTCGGAGCTGCAGGACCTGATGAAAGAGCTGGAGGAGCGGCCCAACGGTCACCGCGAGGCCGGGGTATTCCCGGCAGATCGGTCGCCTGGACGTGACGTAGACGACCGCTGACGGGCTTTCCGGGGCATGGCTACCGGGCCGTACCATCGTCCTTATGGCTACGGAAGACGCGGTGCGCGAAGCACTGGCGACGGTGAACGACCCCGAGATCAACCGCCCCATCACCGAACTGGGGATGGTCAAGTCGGTGGAGATCGGTGCGGACGGTGCGGTCGCGGTCACCGTGTACCTGACGGTCTCCGGCTGCCCGATGCGCGAGACCATCACACAGCGTGTGACGGACGCCGTCTCCGCGGTCGAGGGCGTCACGCGTGTCGATGTCACGCTCGACGTGATGAGCGACGAGCAGCGCAAGGAACTGGCGAACGCCCTGCGCGGCGGCACCGCCGAGCGCGAGGTCCCCTTCGCCAAGCCCGGCTCGCTCACCCGCGTGTACGCGGTCGCGTCCGGCAAGGGCGGCGTCGGCAAGTCCTCGGTGACGGTCAACCTGGCCGCGGCGATGGCGGCCGACGGCCTGAAGGTAGGCGTCGTCGACGCCGACATCTACGGCCACAGCGTGCCGCGCATGCTGGGCGCCGACGGGCGTCCGACCCAGGTCGAGAACATGATCATGCCGCCGTCCGCGAACGGCGTGAAGGTCATCTCCATCGGCATGTTCACCCCGGGCAACGCCCCGGTCGTGTGGCGCGGCCCGATGCTCCACCGCGCGCTTCAGCAGTTCCTCGCGGACGTGTACTGGGGCGACCTGGACGTCCTGCTCCTGGACCTCCCGCCCGGCACCGGCGACATCGCGATCTCCGTGGCCCAGCTGGTCCCGAACGCCGAGATCCTGGTCGTGACGACCCCGCAGCAGGCTGCGGCCGAGGTCGCCGAGCGCGCGGGCTCCATCGCCGTCCAGACCCACCAGAAGATCGTCGGCGTGGTCGAGAACATGTCCGGCCTGCCCTGCCCGCACTGCGACGAGATGGTCGACGTCTTCGGCACGGGCGGCGGCCAGGTCGTCGCCGACGGCCTCACCCGCACGACGGGCGCCACGGTCCCGGTCCTCGGCAACATCCCCATCGACGTCCGCCTCCGCGAGGGCGGCGACGAGGGCAAGCCGGTCGTCCTGACGGACCCGGACAGCCCGGCGGGCTCGGCCCTGCGCGCCATCGCGGGCAAGCTGGGCGGACGCCAGCGGGGTCTTTCGGGACTGTCCCTGGGGATCACTCCAAGGAACAAGTTCTAGACGCCCCAGGAGCGCGGGGAACTGCGCGACCAGCCACGACGCACGCGCAGTCGCCAGACGGCATCAAGCCCTACGGCGAGGGGGCACCGATATCACCGGTGCCCCTTCTGCTTACGCGTACGCGGAAATATCCTTGATCATGGCGAAGCCGAGCCCGTACGCACTCATACCGCGCCCGTACGCCCCCACATGCACCCCCTCCTGAGTCGAGCCGGCGAGCACCCACCCGAACTCCGACTCCCGGTAGTGGAAGGGCGTGGGTACGCCGTCCACCGGCAGGGACAACGTCGACCAGTCAGGCCCGTCCAGATCGTCGGCCAGCGCCCACGCCGTCTCCGTCTGCTGCTCCAGCCAGTCGTCCCGCAGCGAGTGGTCCATCTGCCCCGGCCAGGTGAAGGACAGCAGTCCCACCCCCGCGAGCCAGGCCGCCGAGGACACCGACGTGGCCTCCAGCAGCCCCGTGCCGTCGGCGCTCCGTCGGGACGGGTGCGCCGCGACGGTCACGACCACCGCGAACTTCTCCCGGTCCTCCGTCGCCTCGTTGCGTACGGAGGGCTCGTCGCCGTGCCCGGTCGAACCGTGTTCCACGGTCCCGTCGGCCGCCGTGCCGACCTGCATCAGCCAGCGCGGCCCGGTGAAGGCCTCGTCGAGGCCGTACCAGGGGAAGGGCGCCAGCAGGTAGCCGTCGACCGTGCGCCGGGCGGAGGGGAACTGCTGTCCACTCTCCACGGCCGGTTCCTGCGCGACTGCCCGACTAGTCGTCTGACTCGTCGTCTCCATGTGCCCGGACGCCTCCTCGTTCTCGCCGGACCAGCCCGGCCCGCCCCCCTTCGGGCGTACTCGTCCGGTCCGCACAACAACTCGGCAGCATAGCCACACCGCTCCGAACGGCAGGGAAACCGCCCGGCGCGCGGGGCGCACAGAGGGCGGGTTCAGGCCGTGCGCGACCCGGGCGGAGTATGAGAAGCGTCACGTACGAGCGGTGTCCCGCCCGCGTGTTCGTACGGCTCAGGTGGCGTCCGCGTCGTAGGGCGGGCGCTCGTCGCGGGGCTGCTCGGGCTTCTTCGTCATGTCGACGCTGCCGCCGGAGGCACCCGAGGAGGACGACGAGGCGGACGAGGACGAGGACTCCGATTCGCGGCCGTGGACGGCGTCGGTGACCTCGGCCATCTCCTTCTTCAGGTCGAAGCCGTTGCGGATCTCCTTGATGCCCAGTTCGTCGTTGTCCATCTGCTTGCGGATGAACGTCTTGGGGTTGAGGTCCTCGAACTCGAAGTCCTTGAACTCCGGTCCGAGCTCCGACCGGATGTCCTGCTTGGCGCTCTCCGAGAACTCGCGGATCTTGCGAATCGTCCGCGTGACGTCCTGAATCATCTTCGGGAGCTTGTCCGGACCGAAGACGAGCACGGCGAGGACGACGAGCGTCACCAGCTCGAGAGGTCCTATGTCATTGAACACCTGAAGCTCCTTGCGATGTCCTCGGTCCTCGGCCCTCAGTGGTCGAATGCGGGTCTTCCGTGGTCCGGGCCGGGTCCACGGTACCCGGCGATCCGCTACGACCGGTACTGTCCCGAGGCCTCCGAATGCGGGTAGGCGTGCGGTTTTCCGGGTTGTTTGCCTTGTCAGGGCATAAGTGGGGCGGTTGGGCGACGTCGGGTGTGAGGTTTCTGTGAGTCTCAGTTGCCGCTCGACGAGCCGAGCGTCAGCGAGATCCTGATCTCCTTGCCGCCGCGTTCCAAGGTCAGTTCCAGGTGGTCGCCTGGGCGGTGGGCGCGGGTCTTGACGATGAGTTCCTCACCGGAGTGGACGCGCTGGCCGTCGACCTCGGTGATGACGTCGCCCGGCTTGATGCCGGCCTTGTCGCCGGGGCCGCCGTCGGTGACCGCGGAGCCGCCGTCACTGCCCTTGGTGCCGACGCGGGCTCCGTCGCCCGTGTAGTCCATGTCGAGGGTGACGCCGATGACCGGGTGGGTCGCCCTGCCGGTGTTGATCAGCTCCTCGGCGACCCGCTTGGCCTGGTTGACCGGGATGGCGAAGCCGAGGCCGATGGAGCCGGCCTGGCCGCCGTCGAGGTCGGAACCGCTGTCGGCGGAACGGATCGCGGAGTTGATGCCGACGACCCGGGCCCGGGCGTCGAGGAGTGGGCCGCCGGAGTTGCCGGGATTGATGGGCGCGTCGGTCTGCAACGCGTCCACGTACGACACGTCGCTCGCGTCGCCGCCCTCGCCGCCGGCCGTGATGGGCCGCTCCTTGGCGCTGATGATGCCGGAGGTGACGGTGCCCGCCAGGTCGAACGGGGCGCCGATGGCGACGACCGGGTCGCCGACCTGGACGTTGTCGGAGTTGCCGAGCGGCAGGGGCTTCAGGCCGCTGACTCCGGTGACCTTGACTACGGCGAGGTCGTAGCCGCCGTCGCGGCCGACGACGGTGGCCTTGGCGGTGTCCCCGCTGTGGAAGGTCACGGATATCTCGCCGTCGTCGCCCGCGGGTTCGACGACGTGGTTGTTGGTGAGGATGTGACCGCGGTCGTCGAGCACGAACCCGGTCCCGGTGCCCTGCTCCTCGCTCCCGCTGACATGCAGGGTCACCACGCTGGGCAGCGCCCGCGCGGCGATCCCGGCGACACTGTCCGGCGCCCGCCCGGCGGGCTCGGCTTCGGCCTGGGGCAGCTCGACGTCCCCGACCCCGCCGTTGCGCTCCAGAGACGCCCCCACGACCCCGCCGACGCCTCCGGAGACGAGCGCGAGCAGCACGGCGCCGATGAGGAGCACCTTCATTCCCCGTTTGTGCCGCTGCTCCTGGGTACGGACCGCGGCGCCGTTCTGCTGGAGGGGCGCGCCGGGGCGGGCCTCGCGCGACCAGGGGTCGTAGTTCTGCCAGGGGTTGGCAGGGGGCGGGGGCGGGGCTTCGGCGTAGGTGGGGGCCGGGACGGCTTGGGCGGGGGCGTCGGGGGCGGAGGGCCCCGCCTGCGCGGGGATGCCGGGGGCCGGGCTGGGGACATGGGCGGGTTCGGCGGCCACCGGGGGCGGGGCCGGGGGTGCCGACGGCGCGGGCGCGCCGGGCACGAGCGCCGGCCCGCCATGCGTCGGTGGCGGCGGCGACGGTACGGCCGTCCCGTGCGCCGGCGTGGTCGCCGGGTGCTGGACCGGCGGGGCGGGGGCCCAGGGGCCGGGCTCGCCGTAGGGCGGGGTGCTGTAGGGGTCGGGGGCGTGCAGGGGCTGGGGGCGCGGGTCGCCGGGTTCTGCGGGAGCAGAGACAGCAGGGGCGGCAGCCGCGGGAACAGGGGTGGCGGGAGCCGGGGGGGTGGGGACTGGCGCAGCGTCACTCACCGGCGGGACGGAGAGCTCAGGGGCGTCGGCGGGTCGCGCCAGCTCGAAATCGCCCTCCGTCGAAGCCCTGCCGCCGGTTGCGCTCGCCAGGGGACGCGCCAGCTCGAAGTCGCCCCCGTCCGACGCCCTGTCGCCGACCGTGCCCACCGCGGGCCGCGCCAGCTCGAAGTCACCGTCCGTGTCACCGGTCCGGTCCCGGTCCCCGGCGCCTTCAGGTGCCGATACGGCCGGCTCGGCCCCGCCCGACTCGTCCGGCGTCGGTGCCACCCCGTCCGCCTGGCCCGAAGGTCCCTGCGGTCTGGGTCGGTTCCACCACTTCGCCTTCGCGGGCTTCCCCTCGTTCATGCTCTGCTTCCTGCTCGCTGCTGACCGTGGCTCGAGTAGGACGCTTCATTCCGGGCCGCATCCGCACGGAGGACCGAACGGCCCACGTCGTCGGAGGCGGACGCAGGCGACCCCGGTTTCACGGCGGGCCGCCACCGGGAACGCCGCGGCGCCCGAATGCCTACTCGACTCTGCGCTGTCGCACTCGATTCCCCCCGGGGAACCATGCGACCCCGACCTACCTCCCCCATCCGGCACGCGGCGTCAACGGCGGCCGCAGTTCCTCGACTCCGCGCCCGGCCCACCGGCACGGCGCGCGGCCCACCCCGGATTCAACCAGGTTCGTGGGCCGCTGCGCAGATGTCGGGTCAGCGGCCGGTGGCCGACGGGGTGGAGGGGGCCGTGGTCGCGTCGGGGACGGGCGCGGCGAACAGGTCGGGCGTCGTCGCGATACCGGGGGTCGTCGACCATGCGGTCAGGGCGAGCGGCGGGTTCGCGCTGAGCGGGCGTATCAGCGGGGACATGGCGGCCGCGCCGGCCACCACGGGCGCCGTCAGGGTGTGCAGGTCCGCGTCGACGGGCTGGGCCGGCATCCCGGGCAGGAGCGGCGCCGACACCTCGGTCGGGGCCACCGGTGTGTCGGAGGCGCCCTGGCCCTGCGCTAGGAGCGGGCCGACCGCGCGGCGACGCTGGTTCTCGGCCGTCGCCGCGGCGCCGGTGCCCTGGGTCCGGGCCGGCGTCACATTGCTGCCGCCCGAGCCGCCGCGAGCCTCCGTGTCGGTCGGCGCGCTCGATGTGACACCGCCCAGCGCGATGGCGGCCAGCGAGACCGCACCCGCCGCGACGAACGCGAACCGCATCCGGGAGGACGCGGAGCGGTCGGCGTCCTGACGGCCCACGGGGTGGGTACGGAAGCCGCTGTCGGTGGCGGGGAGCGCGGAGCCGTGCGAACGGGAAGGGACGTAGCCGAACTCGAAGCGGTCGCCGCGCTTCATGCCGAAGGCCCCGGAGGCGCCGGGTCGTCCGGACAGTCCGCCGAACCCTCCCCCGCCGAGCGGCGAGCCGCCGCCGTCCAGGTCACCTCCCCCGGGGAGCCCCTGAAGACGGGCCAGGAAGCTCTCGGAGGGAGGCGGTGGGGCCGCCTCCGCGAAGACGTTCTTCAGCCGGCGCTGGGCGTCGACCTCGGACTTGCAGCGGGCACAGGTCGCCAGATGGGCCAGGACGCGCTCACGCGTCTCATGACCGAGCTCTCCGTCGACGAGGGCGGAGAGTCGGTCGCCAAGGTGCTGCTCGGCGAGGAGCCGTTCAGCCGGGTCGGGTCGGGAGCCACTCACGCGGTCGCGCCCCCTCCCCCCAGAGCGGCCACACGTGGCACGAAGGAGCGACGCTCGGCGCGCGCCTCCGGCGAGCGGTGGGCGAGGGCCTTGCGCAGCTGCGAGCGGCCGCGGTGGATACGGGACCGGACCGTACCGAGCTTGACGCCCAGGGTCGCGGCGATCTCCTCGTACGACAGTCCTTCGATGTCGCACAGGACGACCGCGGCGCGGAACTCGGGCGCGAGCGTGTCGAGGGCCTGCTGGACGTCGGCGTCGAAGTGCGCGTCGTTGAAGACCTGCTGGGGCGTGGGCTCCTTGCTGGGCAGCCGCTCGGCGGCGTCGTCGCCCAGCGCGTCGAAGCGGATGCGCTGCTTGCGGCGGACCATGTCCAGGAAGAGGTTGGTGGTGATGCGGTGCAGCCACCCCTCGAAGGTGCCCGGCGTGTAGGTCGACAGGGAGCGGAAGACGCGGACGAAGACTTCCTGCGTCAGGTCCTCGGCGTCGTGCTGGTTGCCGGTGAGGCGGTACGCCAGTCGGTAGACGCGACCGCTGTGCGTGCTGACGATCTCCTCCCAGGTGGGCGGAGTCCACGCCTGCCCGTCCGCGTCGGTGGAGAAGGTCGCGGTCTGGGCGTAGTCGCCGGCGTGGCTGTGGTCAGCGGTGTCGTTCACGGATTTCGGCCTGCCCGCCGATCCGAGGAAGCGCCGCAGCACTCCTCCCCGATCCACAGGCGCAGCCGCACCTCCCCTATCGGCTCTGGTGGTGTCCAGTGGAGCCCCTACCATAGCCACCTCGCCCGTTAGCTCCGGATAAGCGGTTTTACGAGAATTTGATCTGGGCTGGCACGGCTGATGCGCGTGCGTCAGCAGTTGCTCGCCGCCCCGCTCATCATCGTGATCCAACTGTGTCCCCCCGGTCGTCTTCCCACCCCTCTAAACGCCCGGTCCCATCTGCGGGTTCCCGGCCGCAACGGATACAGTCACGCCCAGGCAACCACGGGGACAGGAGAGGGCCATTACCGGCAACCGGCAGACGAGCTGGGCGTTCGCCGACGCCTACGTCGCCGAGGACGACGTCCTGCGCTGGGCCCGGGACCGGGCCCGTGAGGCGGGACTGCGCTCGGTGTCGCCCGGCACGGGCGCCGCGCTGCGACTGCTGGCCGCCTCCGTGGACGCGAAGGCGGTGGCGGAGATCGGCACCGGCACCGGTGTCTCCGGTATCCACCTCCTGCACGGCATGCGCCCCGACGGCGTCCTGACGACCGTCGACCCCGAACCCGAGCACCAGCAGTTCGCCCGCCAGGCCTTCCGCGCCTCCGGCTTCGCCAGCAACCGCGCCCGCTTCATCCCGGGCCGCGCCCTGGACGTCCTGCCGCGCCTCGCGGACGCCGGTTACGACCTCGTCTTCTGTGACGGTGACCGGCTGGAGTTTCTCGACTATCTCGCTGAATCGTTGCGCCTGCTGCGTCCGGGTGGCCTCGTCGTCTTCGAGGGCGTCTTCGCCAACGGCCGCACGGTCGACTCGGGCCCGCAGCCCACCGAGGTCATACGCATCCGGGAGCTGCTGCGCGCGGTGCGCGAGAGCCAGGAGCTGGTGCCGTCGCTGCTGCCGGTCGGGGACGGCCTGCTGTGCGCGGTCAAACGCTGACCGCGAGGCAAGCGGCGGGGAAAGCAGCGACCCCGGCACCAGATGCGATGCCGGGGTCGCCGAAAGGTCAGGGTCGCTGCCGCGTCAGCCGACGACCTTCTTGAGGGCGTCGCCGAGCGCGTCGGCCTCGTCAGGGGTCAGCTCGACGACGAGCCGACCGCCGCCTTCGAGCGGAACGCGCATGACGATGCCCCGCCCCTCCTTGGTCACCTCGAGCGGGCCATCACCCGTTCGCGGCTTCATGGCCGCCATGCTCGTTCCCCTTCCTGAAACCAGCTCATCGTCAAAGCCGACGGCCCTGGGAGGGCACGCGCGTCCAGCGTGAGACACGCGACACCGGCATCGAACACATTGCTTCCAAGCCATTATCCCGCATCTCAGGACCCGATGACCAACATCAGTCGGCATCGCTTGGGCAACGCGCGCGAGCAAAACCACTCAATTCGGCGATGTGACTGCGATACTGCGCCACCGCACTCGCTTCCGCCGCGCGGAACCGGACACGAATTCTTTGATGCAGGTCACACGTCCGGTCAGGGCCGTCGCCGGTGATCTCCGCCATGCTGTCCTTCAGACAGGCGCGTACCGACCAGTACGCCCAAGCCACGACAGCGGAGGGGACACCCCATGGCCGACACCGTGCTCTACGAAGTGAGCGACGGACTCGCGACGATCACGCTGAACCGCCCCGAGGCGATGAACGCGCTGAATGTCGCGACCAAGGTCGCCCTGCGGGACGCGGTTGGCTCCGCGGCGGACGACAGTGCCGTGCGCGCCGTGCTGCTGACCGCTGCCGGGGACCGTTCCTTCTGTGTGGGACAGGACCTCAAGGAGCACATCGGGCTGCTGCTGACGGACCGGGAGACCGGGTCCCGGCAGACGATGAGCACGGTGCGGGAGCACTACAACCCGATCACACGGGCGCTGACGGAGATGCGGAAGCCCGTGGTTGCCGGGGTGAACGGGGTCGCTGCCGGGGCGGGCTTCGGTTTCGCGCTGGCCGCGGACTATCGGGTGGTCGCGGATACGGCTGCCTTCAATACGTCCTTCGCGGGGGTCGCGCTGACCGCGGACTCCGGGATCTCGTGGACGCTGCCGCGGGTCGTCGGCCCGGGGCGGGCCGCTGACCTGCTGCTCTTCCCTCGGAACATCAAGGCGCAGGAGGCGTACGAGCTGGGGATCGCGAACCGGGTCGTGCCCTCGGCCGACCTGCGCGCGGAGGCTGAGAAGGTGGCGCGGGCGTTGGCCGAGGGGCCGACGGTGGCGTACGGGGCGATCAAGGAGGCCGTGGCGTTCGGGATGTCCCACTCCTTGGCGGAGACCTTGGAGAAGGAGGACGAGCTGCAGACTCGGGCGGGGTCTTCCGAGGACCATGCGATTGCGGTGCAGGCGTTCGTGAACAAGGAGAAGCCGAAGTATTTGGGCCGATAGGTCCGAGGGACCGGAGCGCCGCTGGGGGCTGCGGGTCCGATGTGGCCGGCCGCGCCCCCGCGGCGGAGCCTCATATCGACACAGCCCCGCGCCCCTCAAAGGGCGCTTCTCGCCACGCATGCTTCCAAGTGGTCGTCCACCAGGCCGCACGCCTGCATCAGGGCGTATGCCGTCGTCGGGCCCACGAAGCGCAGGCCTCTCTTCTTGAGAGCCTTGGACAGGGCCGTCGACTCGGGTGTGACTGCGGGGACGTCAGCGAGCGTCCTCGGGGCCTTACGGGTGCTGGGGTCCGGGGCGTGGGACCAGATCAGTTCGTCCAGGTCGCCCCGGGTCCAGTCGGCCAGGGCACGGGCGTTGGCCAGGGTCGCGTCGATCTTGGCTCGGTTGCGGATGATGCCCTCGTCGGCGAGGAGGCGGTCCCTGTCGGTGTCCGTGAAGGTCGCGACCTTGGCGATCTCGAAGCCGGCGAAGGCGGCGCGGAATCCCTCGCGGCGGCGCAGGATCGTGATCCAGGACAGGCCCGACTGGAAGGCCTCCAGGCTCAGGCGTTCGAACAGGGCGTCGTCGCCGTGGACCGGGCGGCCCCACTCCTCGTCGTGGTAGGTGACGTAGTCCGGGGTGGACAGGGCCCACGGGCAGCGCAGGGCGCCGTCCGGGCCGGCCAGGGCCGCGCCGTCGCTCACTGCTGGTCCTCCTGCGGGGGCTTCTCCATCGACACCTGGCCGGCCGACGCCTGCGCGCCGGACAGCGCGGACTCCAGGTCGGCGATCCGGGCGTCGCGCTCGGCGAGCTCGGCGGCGAGGCGGCTGAGGGCGTCGTCGACGTCGGACATGCGGTAGCCACGGGCGGCGAGCGGGAAGCGGAGGCTGTCGATGTCCGCGCGGTCGAGCGGGCGGTCCGGCGGCAGCAGGTCCTGGAGCCGCTCCGGCGCGGCCTCCGGCAGCGGACCGTCGCCCTCGCCGCCGCCCACCACGGCGAGTGTCACCGCGGCGACCACCACGGCCAGCGCGATGACCAGGAACAAGAACATAACCATCGCGGCGGCCCCCACGGTCGGTGCAGTCGGTGAATACGAGCGGTCGGATCTGTCAGTGTCCGATCGTGCCATGCGACTCTGACAGTTAGGGTCGCAGGCGGCCGAAAGGCCGGGACATGCCAGGACACACAGGGAGAGGTCACAGGGGATGCTCAGGCTGGGCAGGCGTGAGTTCGACACGCACGAGCCGGTGATCATGGCGATCGTGAACCGGACCCCGGACTCCTTCTACGACCAAGGTGCGACGTTCCGGGACGAGCCGGCCCTCGCGCGCGTGGAGCAGGCCGTGGCGGAGGGCGCCGCGATCATCGACATCGGCGGGGTGAAGGCCGGTCCGGGGGAAGAGGTGACCGCCGAGGAGGAGGCACGGCGGACGGTCGGGTTCGTGGCGGAGGTGCGGCGGCGCTTCCCGGATGTCGTGATCAGCGTGGACACCTGGCGGGCCGAGGTGGGGGCGGCCGTGTGCGAGGCGGGGGCGGATCTGCTGAACGACGCGTGGGGTGGGGTGGATCCCGGGCTCGCGGAGGTTGCCGCGCGGTACGGGGTGGGGCTGGTGTGTACGCATGCCGGGGGTGCGCAGCCTCGGACTCGGCCGCATCGGGTGGCGTACGACGACGTCATGGCCGACATCCTTCGGGTGACCGTGGGTCTGGCGGAGCGGGCGCTGGGACTGGGAGTGCCTCGGGAGTCGATCCTGATCGATCCCGGGCATGACTTCGGGAAGAACACGCGGCACAGTCTTGAGGCGACTCGGCGGCTCGGGGAGATGGTGTCCACGGGGTGGCCGGTGTTGGTGTCGCTGTCCAACAAGGACTTTGTCGGGGAGACGTTGGACAAGCCCGTGAAGGAGCGGGTCGTGGGCACGTTGGCGACGACCGCGGTGTCGGCGTGGCTGGGTGCCCAGGTGTACCGGGTCCACGAGGTGGCGGAGACCCGTCAGGTGCTGGACATGGTGGCGTCGATCGCGGGGCATCGGGCTCCGGCGGTGGCCCGGCGGGGGCTGGCGTAGGCGTTTCCTCGCCCCCGCCGCCCCTACCCGTCCCATCCTTGCAGGGGCTCCGCCCCGTCGACCCCGCTCCTCGAACGCCGGAGAGGCTGAGAACCCTGGGGCGCGGGGAACTGCGCGACCAGCCCCCACCGGGCGGTGGCCGCGCAGCCGCCGTCAGCCGTCATGACGCGGACGAACCCCGGCTCAAGCCCCGCGCTAGCGTCCCGCCTCCTTGGAGACCAGGGCCACCGCCTCCTCCACGTCGTCCGTGACGTGGAACAGGAGCAGGTCCTTCTCCGAGGCCTTGCCCTGGGCGATCAGCGTGTTCTTCAGCCAGTCGACCAGGCCGCCCCAGTACTCGCTGCCGAAGAGGACGATCGGGAAGCGGGTGACCTTCTGGGTCTGGACGAGGGTGAGGGCCTCGAAGAGTTCGTCGAGGGTGCCGAGGCCGCCGGGGAGGACCACGAAGCCCTGGGCGTACTTGACGAACATCATCTTGCGGACGAAGAAGTACCGGAAGTTCAGGCCGATGTCGACGTACGGGTTGAGGCCCTGCTCGAACGGCAGCTCGATGCCGAGGCCGACCGAGATGCCGCCCGCCTCGCAGGCGCCCTTGTTCGCGGCCTCCATGGCGCCGGGGCCACCGCCGGTGATCACCGCGAAGCCGGCCTCGACCAGGCCTCGGCCGAGGCGGACTCCGGCGTCGTACTCGGGAGAGTCGGCCGGTGTGCGGGCGGAGCCGAAGACGCTGATCGCCGCCGGGAGTTCGGCGAGGGTGCCGAA
Organism: Streptomyces sp. NPDC028907; assembly: GCF_055564995.1. NCBI lineage: Bacteria > Bacillati > Actinomycetota > Actinomycetes > Kitasatosporales > Streptomycetaceae > Streptomyces > Streptomyces sp. NPDC028907. The sequence goes on along the minus strand of NZ_JBVHVE010000008.1, from coordinate 135,666 downwards.
GCCCTCGATGAACTCCGACTGGATGCGCAGGACCCGCCAGGGGTCGGTGTGGACCCAGTCGGAGGGCCCGCCCGCGTCCAGCAGCCGCTGGTCGGTCGTGCTCGCCGTCACCTGGTCCCGCCTTCGGAGAACCGGTCCCAGACGCTGCTCCGACGGTGGCTGCTTCTTCCCCTCGGGGTTGCCGGTAGCCATGTGCGCTCCCTCCGCTGCGGGGCCTGCGAGTGTTGCAGGTCGTTCCACCTCAGCGTAGATCCACGTGGGTTACGGACGGGGGACGTGAGCATGACTGACCTGAAGCGCCGCTACGCCGTGAGCCAGGCCCTCAGCCGCTCCTCCCCCGCGAGGATCTTCGCCGTCTCGACGCGTTCGTCCCGCTTGTGCGCCAAGTGCGGGTTGCCGGGGCCGTAGTTGACCGCCGGGATGCCCAGGGAGGAGAAGCGCGAGACGTCCGTCCAGCCGTACTTGGGGCGCGCGGTGCCCCCGACGGCCGCCATGAACGCCGCGGCCGCCGGGTGGGACAGGCCCGGCAGCGCCCCGCCGCTGTGGTCGTCCACCACGAACTCCTCGACGCCGCAGTCGGCGAAGACCTCGCGGACGTGCGCGACGGCCTCCTCCTCGGTGCGGTCCGGCGCGTAGCGGAAGTTGACGGTCACCACGCACTCGTCGGGGATGACGTTGCCGGCCACCCCGCCCTTGATGCCGACCGCGTTCAGGCCCTCGCGGTACTCCAGGCCGTCGATCACCGGGTAGCGGGGTTCGTAGGAGGCCAGGCGGGCCAGGATCGGGGACGCCGCGTGGATCGCGTTCGAGCCCATCCAGCCGCGCGCGGAGTGTGCGCGCTCGCCCTTGGTCTTGAGGAGCACCCGGAGCGTGCCCTGGCAGCCGCCCTCGACCTCGCCGTCCGACGGCTCCAGGAGGACCGCGAAGTCGCCCTCCAGCCACTCGGGGCGGGCCTCGGAGATGTGCTTGAGGCCGTTGAGGTCCGCGGTCACCTCTTCGTTGTCGTAGAAGACGAAGGTCAGGTCGCGGTTGGGGGCGGGGACCGTCGCGGCGATACGGAGCTGGACCGCGACGCCCGACTTCATGTCGCAGGTGCCGCAGCCCCACAGCACGCCGTCCTCGTCCAGCCTCGACGGGACGTTGTCCGCGATCGGCACCGTGTCGATGTGCCCGGCGAGGATCACGCGCTCCGGCCGGCCGAGGTCGGTGCGCGCGACGACGTTGTTGCCGTACCGGTCGACCGTCAGATGCGGCAGGGCGCGCAGGGCGGTCTCGACGGCGTCCGCGAGGGGCTGCTCGGTGCCGCTGACGGAGGGGAAGTCGACGAGCTGCGCGGTGAGCTTCGCGGCGTCCAGCGTGAGGTCAAGGGAGGTGTCGGCCATGGATCCGACCCTAACCCGCCCGGCCGTCACCTCACTTTTCCCACCGATTTTCAACTATGCAGATACCCCTCAGTAACCTCAGCTACCTTGTAGGGCGTGCCAGAGCCGTCACCCTCTCCGAAACGCCGTGGCCGCCTGCTCCGTCGCGGGGCGGCCTTCGTGATCCTGCTCGCCGTCGCGGGCTATCTCGCGGTGCAGTACGTCACCGGCGGCACGGGCACACCCGGCTGCGAGGTCGTATCGGGCAAGGCCGACGGGGCGCGGTACGAGTTCACGCCGGAGCAGGCGGTGAACGCGGCGACCATCGCCGCCGTCGGCACCGGCCGCGGACTGCCCGAGCGGGCCGTGACGATCGCGCTCGCCACCGCGCTCCAGGAGTCGGGACTGCGCAACATCGGCCATGGCGACCGTGACTCGCTGGGCCTGTTCCAGCAGCGGCCCTCGCAGGGCTGGGGCACCGAGAAGGAGATCCTGGACCCGATCTACTCGGCGGGCATCTTCTACGAGCACCTGGTCAAGGTCCGCGGCTACACGAAGCTGCCGCTCACGGTCGCCGCGCAGCGCGTCCAGCGCAGCGGCTTCCCGGAGGCGTACGCCAAGCACGAGCCGGACGCGACGCTGCTGGCCGCGGCCCTCACCGGGCGTTCGGCGGCCACGCTGACCTGCGAGGGGCGTCCGGGTGCCACGCGGACCTCGGGTCCGGACGCCGTACGGGCCGCGCTCGTACGGGACTTCGGGCAGGACGCGCTCCAGTCGGCCGGGGCCGAGGTGGGCGACCGGAAGGCCACGCCCTCGCCCACTCCCACCGTGATCCAGCGCGACGGGCAGACCGTCCTGCTGCCGGTGACCGGCGACTCCGGTTCCGGCGCCGGGCGCGGTGTCAGCGAGCGCGGCTGGCAGTTGGCCCACTGGGCCGTGGCCAACGCCTCCGATCTGCATATCAAGCGGGTCGCGTACGCCGGGCGGGAGTGGACGGCCGGGAACACCGACAGCCAGTGGCGGGCGGCGTCGGGTTCCTCGGGGGCGGAGAGCGGGCTGGGCTCGGTCCGGATCGTGACGACCCACTAGGACCTGCAGGTCGTACGCGCGGGCCGTACGTACAGGAGTTCGGCGGCTCACTCGTGAGGATCACCCGAGGTGTCGGCCGGCGATGGGGTGGGCAGGTTTCCGCGCGGTCACCCCGGTATCGGCAAAAGCCCTTGGGAATCAAGGGCTGTAAGGATTCGGCGGGCTTTCCGACGAGGATCTTTTTGCCCGTATTTATCCGCAGGCGATAATGCGACGCATTGCCAACTCTTTACGTTGCGGCGCCGCAACCTTCACGGGCTTCGAGCGGTAGTCACTGCGTCCGAGCCCGGAGATCAACAGCCAGTCGGTCAACTGCCGGGTGCGGTCGGACACTTCATCGTTCTCATCCGACATACCCGTCGAAGGAGCATCATGTCCCTCCCCCTGACCCGCCGGATCGCCCGTGCCGCGCTGATCGTCGCTGCGGGAGCGGCTGCCGGGGTCGGTGCGGCCGGCTCCGCCAGCGCGGCCCCCGAACTGCCCGACGCCACCAAGGTCGGCGGGCTGACCGCCCTGGACGGCGCGAGCGTCGTCGACGGCGCGGCCACCAACGCCACCGGGATCGCGGGTGGCGCCGTCGACACCGCGGTCGACGGTGCGCTGCCGACCGCCACGAAGGCCGGCGACAAGGTGACCAAGACCGGCGGCAAGGCCGCGAAGAAGGCCGTGCCGACCGCGACGAAGGCCGGCAGCAAGGTGGCGAAGAAGGCGACGCCCGCGGCGCAGCAGACCGCCGGTGGTGTGGCCGGGTCGGTCGGGTCCGTCCTCGGTGAGGCGGCCGGTACGGCCACGCAGGGCGGCGTGCCGGCGACCGGTTCGCTGCCGGTGCAGGGCCTGCCCCTCAGCTGACGGTCGGCTGACGCCTGGTCTGAGCCGGCGGGGCCCAGGGAGTTCCCTGGGCCCCGTCGGCTTTTGTGTGCCCTACGTCGGTCGGGCCAGGGTATGGATCGCGCGGCGCCCTGCACTGCAGGCTGTGCCCACCCGTTCCGCCCTGCGGAACGACTGCCCACAGCGGGCACGGCAGCGGGCGCGGGAGCGGCAGCCGCAGTCGGCGGGGAGTGCCCTGGCGCTACGTCAGGCGTTGTACCGCTGCCCGTACCCGTTCGTCCGTCGCTGTGAAGGCCACGCGTACGTGCTGGGCGCCCGCCTCGCCGTAGAAGTCGCCCGGGGCCACCAGGATGCCGAGGTCGGCCAGGTCGGAGACGGTGGTCCAGCAGGACTCGCCCTTGGTGGCCCAGAGGTAGAGGCTGGCCTCGCTGTGTTCGATGCGGAAGCCGTGGCCTTCCAGGGCTCCCCGGAGGGCGTCGCGGCGGGCGGCGTAGCGGTCGCGCTGGACGCGGACGTGTTCGTCGTCGCCCAGGGCCGCGACGACGGCCGCCTGGGTCGGCGCGGACGTCATCATGCCGCCGTGCTTGCGGATCTGGAGGAGGGGGCCGAGGACGTCCGGGTCGCCGGCCAGGAACGCGGCGCGGTAGCCCGCCAGGTTCGAGCGCTTCGACAGCGAATGCACCGCGACGATGCCCTCGTACGAGCCGCCGTTCACGTCGGGGTGCAGGACCGAGATCGGGTCGGCGTCCCAGCCCAGCTCCAGGTAGCACTCGTCGGAGAAGATCAGGACGCCGTGCGAGCGGGCCCACGCCACGATGCGGGTGAGCTCCGGCTTGGAGAGGACCTTGCCCGTGGGGTTCGACGGCGAGTTCAGCCAGAGCAGCTTCAGGCCTCGCGGGTCGAGCTCCGTCGGGTCGTCGTAGACCTCGTGGTCCGCGCGGGCCAGCCGGGCGCCCACCTCGTACGTCGGGTACGCCAGCCGCGGGTAGGCCACCCGGTCGCCGGGGCCGAGGCCCAGCTGAGTGGGGAGCCAGGCGACGAGTTCCTTGGAGCCGACGATGGGGAGCACGTGGCGGTGGGTCACCTCGCGGGCACCCAGGCGGCGCTCCACCCAGCCCGTGATCGCGTCCCGCAGCGCCGGGGTGCCCCAGACCGTCGGATAGCCCGGGGAGTCCGCCGCGTCGATCAGAGCCTTCTGGATCAGCTCGGGGACCGGGTCGACCGGCGTGCCGACGGAGAGGTCGACGATGCCGTCCGGGTGCGCGGCGGCCGTCTTCTTGTACGGCTCCAGCTTGTCCCAGGGGAAGGTCGGAAGGCGGTCGGAGACTGCGGACACGGAATCTCGCTCACTTTCTGGTACTGCCGGATACGGCAACGCCTCGGTCCCGTACGGCGATCAAGGGCGATCAGGCCGTACGAGACCGAGGCGGCACGCTGTGCGGGTCGCCGGTGGGGACTACTCGGCCTGCGGCGGCAGCGCGGCGATGAAGGGGTGGTCGCGCTCGATCAGGCCCAGCTTGCTGGCGCCGCCGGGGGAGCCGAGCTCGTCGAAGAACTCGACGTTCGCCTTGTAGTAGTCCTTCCACTCCTCCGGAGTGTCGTCCTCGTAGAAGATCGCCTCGACCGGGCAGACCGGCTCACAGGCACCGCAGTCGACGCATTCGTCCGGGTGGATGTACAAGGACCGCTGGCCCTCGTAGATGCAGTCGACCGGGCACTCCTCGATGCACGCCTTGTCCTTGACGTCGACACAAGGCTGCGCGATGACGTAGGTCACGCTGTCGTTCCTCCTCGATAGGGCGCTGGCGGGCCTCCACAGGCTCCGCCGCCTGGCGCGCGGGAGCGCGGCGTCGTCGATGCCCGCCCCTAGTATCTCCGTTCTTGGGCATGATCCGAACAGGAGGGGTGAACCGACCTGTGGAAATCTCTGCGACAGGGCGCCTTGAGGTCCGTATCACCGCTGCTGACGTGGGTAAACGCGTCTCCGTACGCCGCCTGAACGATCCTGCGGCCGGGGGTGAGAAATTCACCGACACGGTGGGTGTTCTCGCATCATGGAACGAAGGTGTGCTGCTGATCACACGGAAGAGTGGCGAGACCGTCCGTATCGCGGAATCGTCGCTGGTGGCGGGGAAGGTCGTGCCGAGCGCGCCGGCCCGCCGCCGGGGGCCGTCCGCCTCGTACGAGGAACTCGCGCACGTCTCCACGCGTGCGTGGCGGCCGGTGGAGAGCGAGATGCTCGGCGCGTGGGAGCTGCGGGCCGCGTCCGGGTTCACCCGGCGGGCCAACTCGGTGCTGCCGCTCGGCGACCCCGGGATGCCGCTGCCGGACGCGCTCGATGTCGTACGGCGCTGGTACGGCGACCGGGGGCTCCCGGCGTACGTCCAGACCGCGACGGGGGCCGAGGGCACCCAGGAGCTGCTGTGCGCGGAGCTGGAGCGGCTGGGGTGGGTGCGGGAGGTCTCCGCCGAGATGTGGGTCGGGGCGCTGGCGCCGGTCGCGGACCTGGGTGAGGGTGCCGGGGTGGTGCTGTCCCGGGAGGCGGACGAGGATTGGCTCGCGCGGTATCAGCGCAAGGGGGTGAGCGAGGTGGCCCTGAAGGTGCTGGGCAGCGGGCCGTCGGTGTGGTTCGCGACGGTTCCCGGCGCGGGCGGCGGTGCGCCCGCCGCCATCGGACGGTGTGTCGTGGACGGGCGGTGGGCCGGGTTCGCCGCCGTTGAGGTCGATCCTGCGCTGCGTCGGCAGGGGCTGGCGACCCGGGTGATGACCGCGCTGGCGCGGCGGGCGCTGGACGAGGGGGCGTCGGCGGCGTGGTTGCAGGTCGAGGCGGAGAACGTGGGGGCGCGGGAGATGTACGCCGGGATGGGGTTCGGCGCGCATCACTCGTATCACCACTACCGATCAGCTTGATCAGCCGCATTCGATCAGTGTGAGCAGCGGTACCGATCGTCGTGAAAGGGCACTAGCCGGCTATGCGTCCCCCCTACCCCCCGCCGCCCGAACGCTCCGCCGAACTGCGTCGGCGATTCGCCGAAGAGGCGCGGTCCGAGCGGCCCGATCTGTCCCTGCTGTGTCTGCTGGTGGGGGCCGAGGCGGACGGGGAGCTGGACGAGGCGGGGATGGACGCGGTGCAGGTGGAGCTGGACTCGCTGGCGGGGCAGCTGCCGTTCCGGCCCGGTGGGCCTCGGGCGTGGGCCGTCGCCCTGCGGGAGCTGCTCGGGGAGCGGTACGGGTTCCGGGGGGCCGCCGCGGACTATCAGCGGCTGGAGTCGTCGTTGTTGCATCAGGTGCTGGTGCGTCGGCGTGGGCTGCCGATCCTGTTGTCGGTGCTGTGGATGGAGGTGGCGCGGCGGGCGGGGGCGCCGGTGTACGGGGTCGCTCTGCCGGGGCACTTCGTCGTCGGGTTCGGGCCGGCCGAGGAGCAGGTGCTGGCCGATCCGTTCGACGGGGGGCGGGTGCTGACCGGGGGCGATGCGGAGTTGCTGGTGGCGGGGGCCACGGGGGCGGCGCTGGAGCCGTCGATGTTGGCGCCGGCCGATCCGTTGGACGTGGTGCTGCGGATTCTGAACAACGTCCGGGCGTGGGCCGCGGCTCGGCCCGAGCGGACGGATGTGGCGCTGTGGGCCGTGGAGTTGTCGTTGGCGTTGCCTTCGCATCCGGCTCGGTTGCGGGTTGAGCGGGCGCGGTTGCTTGTTCAGCGGGGTGACTTCGTCGATGGGGCCGTGGGGTTGGAGGAGTACGCGGAGTTGATCAGGGGGGTGGATGAGGGGGCGGCCGAGCGGGTGCGGGGGGAGGCTCGGGCTGCTCGGGCGATGTTGAACTGAAGGTCCGCCCAGGCGCCGTGGGGGGTTCGGTGATTGCGCGAGTGCGGGTGCGTCGTGGTTGATCGCGCAGTTCCCCGCGCCCCTGGGTTGGCTGCCCTGCCCGGCGGTCAGAGCCACCCTTTCTCTCTGGCGATCCGCACCGCCTCCGCTCTGTTTCGTACCGCCAGTTTCTGGATTGCTGTCGATAGGTAGTTGCGGACCGTGCCCTGGGAGAGGTGCAGGGTCGCTGCCAGTTCGGCGTTCGTGGAGCCGTCCTCCGCTGCTCTGAGGATCTCTCGCTCGCGCTCCGTCAGGGGGTTGGCGCCCTCGGCGAGGGCCGCTGCCGCCAGGGTGGGGTCGATGACCCGCTCCCCCGCCAGGACCTTCCGTACCGCTTCGGCGAGTTGGGCCGCGGGGGCGTCCTTGACCAGGAAGGCGTCGGCGCCGGATTCCATGGCGCTGCGGAGGTAGCCGGGGCGGCCGAAGGTGGTGAGGACGACCAGCTTCACGGCGGGGAGTTCCCGGTGCAGCAGGGCCGCGGCCTCAATGCCCGTCGCGCCCGGCATCTCGATGTCCAGGAGCGCCACGTCGATGTCGTGCTCGCGGGCGGCGGCCAGGACCTCGTCGCCGCGGGCGACCTGGGCGACGACCTCGATGTCGTCCTCCAGGCCGAGCAGGGCGGCCAGGGCCTCGCGGACCATCGACTGGTCCTCGGCGAGCAGGACCTTGATCGTGGGGCTCATGGCGCGGATTCTACGGCTGTCGTGCCGACGGTGACCGGGACGCGGGCGGTCAGACGGAAGCCGTGCCTGGTGCCGTCGGCGTCCAGGGTGCCGCCGGCCGTCTCCAGGCGTTCCGTCAGGCCCGTCAGACCGTTGCCGGGGCCGCTGCCCTGGTCGCCGGAGCCGTTGTCCTCGACGGAGAGTTCCAGGACGGGGCCGTCGAGGGTCTGGCGGCGCAGGAGTTCGACCGTGCAGCGTCCGGCGCCGCTGTGGCGCACGACGTTGGTGATCGCCTCGCGCAGGGCCCAGGCGAGGGCCGTCTCGCTGTCCTCGGCGACGCCGGTGAGGTCCGGTTCGGCGGCGGGCAGGGCGGCGACGACTCCGGCGGCGGTCAACGCGACCTTGGCGCCCGCCAGTTCGGCGGCGAGGCGCGGGCGACGGTACCCGGTGACCGCCTCGCGGACGTCCACCAGGGCCTGGCGGCTTACCTGTTCGATGTCGGCGACCTGGCGGGCCGCCTTGTCGGGGTGGTCGGGCAGCATCCGGCCCGCGAGTTCGCTCTTCAGCGTGATCAGGGAGAGGGAGTGGCCGAGCAGGTCGTGCAGGTCCCGGGCCAGGCGCAGCCTCTCCTCGTTCGCGGCGAGTTGGGCGACCGTGGCGCGGGCCTCGCGCAGCGCGATCGTCGTGCGGACGAGTTCGCGTACGCCCGTCATGGCGAAGCCGCCCAGCAGGGCCGGGACCAGCAGACTGGCCAGGAACGCCTTGCCGCCCGGTGTCGCGAGGGCGATCAGGGTCATCAGGGCACACGCGCCCGGGATCGTCCAGCGGGCCATGCGCAGGGGCAGGGCCGCGCCGGACGCGATGGAGACGTACACGAAGAGGACCAGCCACTCCCGGCCCAGGGTCAGGGCGAGGACCGTGGACTGGGCCGCGAGGACGCCGAGCGAGGCGAGGACGACGCTGTTGCGTTCGCCGCGGCCGGTGCGGAAGAGCAGCAGCATGTACCAGGTGACGAAGGCGCCGAGGCCGATCCAGCCGAGGATCCGCACGCCCGTGCTGTGGCCGCCGTGCAGCAGGTCGCTCGCCGGGGCGCTCAGGTAGACCAGCCAGATGCCGGTCCACAGGAGCTTGACCAACCGCTGCCTGGTGTTCTCCGGGCGCTGCCCGATGCCGACGCCTGTGCCGCTCACGCCTTCAGTGTGTCCTTCCGGTACAGCCAGGCCGCGCCGCCCGTGAACAGGGCGAAGGAGACGGCGAGGACGACGAGGTCCTTCGCGTGCGGGGCCTGGCTCTGCTCGATGGCCTGCCCGAGGGCAGCGTACGCGTGCGTCGGGACCCAGGCGGCGATGTCCTGGAGCCACCGCGGGAAGGTCGTCGTGGGCATCCACAGGCCGCCGAGCAGGGAGAGGCCGAAGTAGACGATCATCGTGATCGGGCGCACCGCGTCCCCCGTCGCGGAGTATCCGATCGCCACCCCGAGCGCGGCGAACACCAGGCTCCCGGCCCAGATCGCGCCGGTGAGCGCGAGCCACTGCCAGGCGTCGAGCCGTACGTCCTTCACCACGGCGGCGACCACGAAGATGACGACGATGGACGGGAGGCTGACCACGGCGGCGCTGGCGGTCTTGGCGAACACGTACCCGCGGCCGGGCAGGGTCGTCAGCCGCAGCTGCCGTACCCAGCCGCTCTCGCGCTCCTTGGCTATGCGTTCGCTGTTTCCCATCAGGACGGCCGTCAGGGCGCCGAAGGAGGCCATCGAGACCATCATGTAGGTCGGCAGCGTCAGGCCGGTGCCGTCGATCTTCGTCGTGCTGTCGGCGCTGCCCGCGATCAGCAGGAACAGGATCGACGGGTAGAGCACCGAGAAGAACAGGAACTTGCGGTTGCGCAGGGCGCGGGTGAGCTCCAGCCGGATCAGGCCCTTCATGAGGTACGCGCCTCCTCGGCGGTGGTGATGGCGACGAAGGCCTGCTCCAGGCCGAGCCCGGCGACCTCGATGTTGCGGGGGTGGAGGCCGAGGCCGTAGAGGGAGTGGACGGTCGCGTCGGCGTCGGCGGACTGGAGCCGGACCGTACGCCCGGACACGTCGATCGTGGTGAGGAAGGGCAGGGCGCGCAGTGCGGCCTCGTCGATCGGGCCGTCGGGCAGGTCGAAGGAGATCCTGCGGGCGCCCGCCTTCGCCTTGATCTCGGCGGCCGTGCCGTCGGCCAGCAGCCGGCCGCGGTGCAGGACGAGTACCCGGTCGGCGATGGCGTCGGCCTCCTCCAGGTAGTGCGTGGCGAACAGGACCGTACGGCCCTGGTCGGCCTGTTCGCGCATGGTGGCCCAGAAGGCCTGCCGGGTGGTGACGTCCATGCCGGTCGTCGGCTCGTCCAGGACGATCAGGTCGCTGTCGCCGGCGGTGGCGAGGGCGAAGCGGACGCGCTGGGCCTGGCCGCCGGAGAGCTTGTCGACCCTGCGGTCGGCGAGTTGCGTGACGCCGGCCCGGGCGAGCACCTCGGAGACGGGGTACGGCCGCGGATGCAGGTCGCAGGCCAGCCGCACCAGCTCGGCCACCGTGACCTCGTCCATCAGTCCGCCGCTCTGGAGCATGGCCCCCACCCGCCCGGCGACGATCGCCTCGCGCGGTTCGGTGCCGAACAGGCCGATCGTGCCGCTGTCGGGGCGCTTGAGGCCGAGCAGCAGGTCGAGGGTGGTCGACTTGCCCGCCCCGTTCGGGCCCAGCAGGGCCACGGTCTCCCCCGGGTGCATCGCGAGCGTCAGGCCGTCGACGGCACGCACATCCCCGTAGCTCTTGGTCACCTGGTCGAATCCGACCACTGTCGTTGTCATGTGGTCCAGGGTGGCCGCGCGGGCCCCCCGACCGGCAGTGTCGGCGGTCCCGACTGCCGGATGACAGATGTCATACGACGGCCAGGGGGCACCCGGCGAGTGCCGGGTGCCCCCTGGTCCGAGTGGTTCCGCTAGCTCGGGTTGGTGTCGATGGTGACGGTGCGCTCCGCCGCCGTCTTGGCGCGCAGGGCCTTGCGCAGGGCGGAGGCGACGTCCTGCGGCAGGACGTCGCGCTTGCCGCTGGCGCCGTTGATCTGCACGCCGTCGAAGGTGGCGCCGTACGCCTCCTTGAGCGCCTTGAGGTCGTACGTGTCCACGAGCTTGCCGTCCACGGCCTTGACGCCGAGGATCTTCGGCAGGGACAGGGAGCCGAACGGGATGCTGTGTGCGGCGTCCGTCTGGATCGTGACCTTGTTGGCCATCGCCGGCTCGGCGAACTCCTTCATGAACCGGTCGACTTCGGCGTTCGTGATCGTCGGCTGCTTCGTCGTCGTCGGCACGGTCACCGGGTCGCTCGCACCGGTCTCGACCTGGACGCGGTAGGCCTCCTCGACCGCGTCGGTGGACTTGGCGACGTCGATGCCCTTGCCCGCCTTGCCGTAGACGGCGACGGCCTTGCCGGTGTCGAACTTGACGGTGCCCTCGGTCACCGAGCCGGAGCCGCCGGAGGCGTCCTCCAGGGCGGCGTGCAGCTTCTCCTCGTCGGTGGGCATGACCGGGTCGACGACCCGGTGGTTGCCGAAGAGGGAGCCGATGACCGAGACCGGGTTGTAGTCGCTGGTCGCGGCGGCGCTGACCGTCTGCTGCATGTCGAACTGCAGCCCGGCCTTGTCCGGCTCCAGCGTCACCGTCTTGCCGTCCACGGACAGCTTCAGCGGCTTGTTCACGCGCTCGTCGAAGGCGTCGTTCAGTTTCTTGACCGCGTCGTCGCGGGTGCCGCCGCCGATGTCGACGCCGAGGACCGTGGTGCCCTTCGGCACGTCGGAGTGGGCCATCAGCAGACCCGCGCCGTACACACCGCCCGCGAGGACGATCACTCCGCCGCCGACCAGCGCCAGCTTGCTGCGGCCCTTCTTCTTGGGCGCGCGGGAGGACTGGGTGTCCGACGAGCCGGTCTCGGGCAGCTTCGGGGGCGTGTGCGGCCCGGAGGGCTCGGTACCGCCCGGCCCGAAGGGTCCGCTCTGGGCACCCGCGGGCACGACGGGGATGCCGCTGGTGACGGTGTGACCGGAGACGTTGTCGGCCACGCCGCCGTAGTGCGGGGTGCCGGGCTCGGGGGCCGGCTTCTGCGGGGTGAGGATCGCGGTGTCGTCGCTGAGCCCACCGCCCGGGCCGTGGCCCGGGCCGCCGGGGCCCGCGGAGATGCCGGGGCCGGCCGGGGCACCGGGGCCGGAGGGTCCGGGAGGGGCACCGGGGCCCGCGGGACCACTCAGGCCGCCGCCGGGGCCGCCAGGACCACCGGGGCCGCCAGGACGGCTCGGGCCTGCGGAGATCCCGGAAGCGCCCGGGCCGGCCGGGCCACCCGGGCCTGCGGACATGCCGGAGCCGACCGGACCGCGCGGACCGCCCGGACGCCCGGGCGCACCCGAACCACGCGGGCCACCGGGGCCACCCGGGGCTCCGGGTCCGCGCTGTCCGCCGCCCGCGACCGGCGGCACCGCCGGGCCGTCGCCGGTGACCGGGCCGGTCGTCGGGCCCGTGGGGCCGTGCGGGCCGCCCTGGCCGCCGCGGCCGTTCGGGCCGTTGAAGTCGCTCGGGCCGCCGAAGTCGTCCAGGCCGCGCGGGGCGCCGAAGTCGTCGAAGTCGTTCGGGGCGTTGAAATCGGCGGAGGGGTCGAAGCCGCCGGGGCCGCCCTGGGTGCCGTAGCCGTTCTGGCCGCCTTGGCCGTTCGGGCCGTGCTGGCTGCCGCCGCCGTTGTCCGAGAAGTACGGCAGGTCGTCGCGGCGCGTCTCGTCGCCGGGGCGGGCGCCGTTTCCGTTGCCATTGCCGCGCGGGCCTGCCGCCAGTGCCTCGGTCACGTCGAAGGAACCGGTGCCGCCGCCGTGCCCGGGAGCCACGGGTCCGCCGGTCGCGCCGGGGAGACCCGCGCCGTTGGTGGCGCCGGGGCGGGAGCCGCCCGGGACGTTCATCGAGCCGACGACTCCACCGGGCCGACCGGCGCCGGGCCCCGGACGCGCGCCACCGGCGCCCGTGCCGGCGCCACCGCCCGAACCGCCGGGCAGACCGGCCCCGTTGGAGGGCGGGCCTCCCTGACCGCCCTTGGGCGCGCCGGACTTGCGCGGCGCGAACCAGTCGCTCGTCTTCTCCCCCGCCTGCGCCGTGGGTTCGGCCGGGGGTTCCACGGTGCCCGTGGACATGGAGGTGGCGGCGGACGGCGTCGGCGTCTCGGCGGGGGCGCCGGAGCCGGAGCCCTGCCCGTCGGCGTCGGCGACGGGCTGGCGTACGACCACCGGCGGAATGGGCCGCGATCCGGGGATGTTGATCCGGATCCGCGTCGTCAGCGTGGTCTCGGTCTTGCGTTCCTCCGGCTGCGTGCCCGAACGGCCCGCGTCCGCACCGCTGTCGGAAGCCATGGGGGTCCCGTACGGCGGCGTGCCCGAGGGGTATGCGGCTCCGCCGTGCCCGTTGGGCCCGGAGGACGGAGTGTCAGTTTCACGACTCAAGGCAGGTTCTCCCGGTTGGCTCCGCCGCCGTTTCGACCCCAATGCTCCGGGCGGCTCGGCGGCGCGCACCACCATACTGGCCACTTCTGGCCCGTATCCCACGACCGCCTGGGAAACCCACACGGGACTCGCACGTGTGCGTTGTGGAGAAGTGGTACGTCACTTGCCAAGTCGGACGCCGTCGCCACCTGGTTGCCGCACCGGGGCGAGGGTGGCACAGATCACAGCCACGGCCATGCCGCCGAGCAGGAAGAGATAGGACGAGGCGCCTGTGCCGAAGACGAAGTCGCCTTCGGGGCGGCTGGCGGTGAGCAGGATGACGGTGATCATCCAGCCGCCGGCGGGGGCGACGGCCCCGGCCCGGCTGCCCGTCGCCCGGGCGGCGCCCAGGCACAGGCCCGCCTCGCCGGCGAGCGCGAGCAGCAGGCCGCCCGGGAACCACGCGGGCTGCACCAGGGCTCCGGCCAGTCCGACGACGGCGCCGAGCACGAAGAGTCCGAGGTGGGCGAGGACGCGCAGGGCAGAAGGACGCTTCAGCTTCAGCGGCTGGGCGAGCATCGAGCTCATGACGCCTCCCCGAGGGTCACTCCGGCGAACAGGTCGGTCTCCTTCTCGGCTCCCGGCGCCGCCGCTCTCTCTCCGCGCACCAACTCGTAGTACTCGGTGGCGAAGAGGGGTTGCGCGAGTTCGTTGGAGAGCGCGAAGTACGGCGTGGTCGGCTCGGCCACCTCGATCTGGGTGGCGTGCGCCCGCATCGCGGCGGCCTTGGCGGTGGCGTGCGCGGTGCCGTCGATCACGGTGGTGACCCGCTCGTCGGCGACGACGCCCGGGACGTCGGCGACAACGGCCGCCTTGCCGAACGGCAGCCCGGGCAGATCCGCCTGAAGCCGGGCGAAGGCATCGTCGGCCACCGTGCGCGGGACGCGGTTCCAGTAGATCTTGGGGATCCGCCAGCCGGCGTCGTCGGCCAGCTCGGCCGCACGCATCGCGATGCGGTGGGCCTGGATGTGGTCCGGGTGGCCGTAGCCGCCGTCCGGGTCATAGGTGACGAGGACCTGGGGACGTACCTCCAGGATCACCTCGACGAGCTCCCTGGCCGCCTCGTCGACGTCCGCCTGCCACAGACAGGCCGGGTCGTCGTTGTCGGCGATGCCCATCATCCCGGAGTCCTCGTAGCGGCCCTTGCCGCCGAGGAGACGGAAGTCCTCGACGCCGAGCTCGCGCATCGCGGCCGTGAGCTCACCCAGGCGGTGTTCGCCGAGCGCGGTGCCGGTCAAGTGCTGGAGCTCGGGGGGAATGACCTCGCCGTGCTCACCGAGGGTGCAGGTGACCAGGGTCACCCGGGCACCCTCGGCCGCGTACCTGGCCATGGTGGCGCCGTTATTGATCGACTCGTCGTCCGGATGCGCGTGCACCAGGAGCAGACGCCGGTCGGGCAGTTCCGTCATGGGCACCACCCTACGAGGCGCCACTGACAGCGCCGCGCCGAGCGGCTCAGAACTTGATGCCGCCGATCATGCCCGCGATGTTCGTCGTCAGCTCACTGATCGTGGGAGCGATGGTCGAGGACGCGAGATAGAAGCCGAGCAGCATGCACACGACCGCATGGCCCGCCTTCAGTCCTGATTTCTTGATCAGCAGGAAGACGATGATCGCCAGCAGCACCACCGCCGAAATCGAGAGTGCCACGGCGGTTCACCTCCAAGAATCCCAGGGGCGGGGGGTCGGACTATGGGGGCAGATAAATCCATGCAGCAGCCAGCAGGTTCATACCCACTATGCGCTTGTGATCATAACTATCCGTCCGTGCGCATCGATCGGCGCACAGCCGCACAAGGGGGCGCACTGGCCAATATGGTCGGGGCATGACGACCGAGCCTGTCTCCTTCCCCCGCCGGCACGCCCGCACCCAGAGGTTCACGCTCGGCGCGCCGCGCGCGTTCGCGGTGGCGCCCGACGGTTCCCGCGTCGTGTTCCTGCGCTCCAGCTCCGGTACTGATCCGGCGAGTTCGCTGTGGGTGCTCGACACGGCGGACGGCCGGGAGCGCGTGGCGGCCGATCCGCGCGCCCTGCTGGGCGGTGCCTCCGAGGACCTCTCGGCCGAGGAGCGGGCGCGGCGCGAGCGCAGCCGTGAGGGCGGCGCCGGCATCGTCGCCCAGGCCACCGACGCGGCCGTCGAGTTGGCGTCTTTTGCCTTGTCAGGGCGGCTTTTCACGGCCGAACTGCGGGCCGGTACGGCACGTGAACTCCCGGTACCCGGGCCGGTGATCGACCCGCGCCCCTCCCCCGACGGACGGCACATCGCGTACGTCGCGCAGGGCGCGCTGAGGGTCGTCGGCGCCGAGGGCGAGGGCGACCGTGCGCTCGCCGAGCCGGAGTCGGACGGGGTGACGTACGGACTGGCCGAGTTCATCGCCGCCGAGGAGATGGGGCGCTCGCGGGGCTTCTGGTGGGGTCCGGAGTCGGACTCGTTGCTGGTGGCGCGCGCGGACGACACGCCGGTGCGCCGGTGGTGGATCGCCGATCCGGCGCGTCCGGAGCGCGAGCCGCAGCAGGTGGCGTACCCGGCGGCCGGGACGGCGAACGCGGAGGTACGGCTGTTCGTGATCGGTCTTGACGGGGTGCGCACGGAGGTCGCGTGGGACCGGGCGCGGTACCCGTATCTGGCGCGAGTGCACTGGTCAGCGGCGGGTGCGCCGCTGCTGCTCGTACAGGCGCGCGACCAGCGCAGCCAGCTGTTCCTCGCCGTGGACCCGGCGACCGGGGCGACGCGGATGGTGCACGCGGACGAAGATCCACAATGGCTGGATCTTTTCCCCGGGGTGCCCTGTTGGAGCCCCTCCGGGCACCTTGTACGCATCGCGGACGAGGGCGGGGCGCGGGTGCTCACGGTGGGCGAACGCCCGCTCACCGGACCGCAGTTGCATGTCCGGGCGGTCCTCGACGTCTCCGCCGACGACGTGCTGGTCTCGGCGTCGGCGGGCGAGGGTGCGGCGGAGCCCGAGATCGGTGAAGTGCATGTGTACCGGGTGAACGAGCTCGGCGTGGAGCGCGTGTCACAGGAGCCCGGTGTGCATTCGGCGGTGCGCGCCGGGGGCGTGACGGTGCTGGTGTCCCATACGCCGGATCGGCCCGGGGCCCAGGTCCGGGTGCTGCGCGACGGGAAGCCGACGGCGACGGTCCGGTCGCACGCCGAAGATCCCGGTTTGACCCCGCGCGTGACCCTCACCGAGGGGGGCGCACGGAGAATCCCGTGCGCCGTGCTTATGCCTCGGGACTACGCCGGGGACACTCCGCTCCCGGTTTTGCTGGATCCCTACGGGGGACCGCACGCCTCCCGGGTGGTCGCCGCGCACAACGCGTACCTGACCTCGCAGTGGTTCGCCGACCAGGGGTTCGCGGTGGTCGTGGCGGACGGGCGCGGGACTCCGGGGCGCTCGCCCGCGTGGGAGAAGGCCATCAAGGACGACATCGCGGCGATCGTGGTGCAGGACCAGGTCGACGCGCTCCACGCGCTTGCCGAGCGGTTCCCGCTCGATCTGACCCGCGTGGCCATCCGGGGCTGGTCCTTCGGCGGCTACCTGGCGGGGCTCGCCGCGCTGCGCCGCCCGGACGTCTTCCACGCGGCGGTGGTCGGCGCACCGGTCACCGATCTGCGGCTGTACGACACCCACTACCAGGAGCGGTACGTCGGACACCCCGACGAGCAGCCGGAGGTCTACCGGCGCAACTCACTGATCGACGACGCGGGACTGGTGGACCCGGCCGAACCGCACCGCCCGATGATGATCGTCCACGGCCTCGCGGACGACAACGTCGTCGTCGCCCACTCCCTTCGCCTGTCCTCGGCCCTGCTCGCCGCGGGCCGTCCGCACGAGGTGCTGCCGCTGTCCGGCGTCACGCACATGACCCCGCAGGAAGCGGTCGCCGAGAACCTGCTGCTGCTCCAACTGGACTTCCTGCAGCGGTCCCTGGCATAGCCACGCAAAGGCGCACGAACCGCGTTAACACGCAGGCAACTTCACCGAAGCGGTACCGATATACGGACGGTGAAGGCTGAACAGCGTACGGCCGTGCGGGTGCCGTAAACGGGCCGGGGTGCGCCATGTCACCCCGGCCCGTTGCTCTGCCCCGCCACCGCCGCGGCCACCTCCGCGAAATGGCAGGCCGAGTCGTGTGCCTCGGGGCCGCCCGGCTTCCGCAGTCGCGAGGGCACCGCGAGCGGCGGCACCTCCTGGGCGCAGCGATCCTCCGCCTTCCAGCAGCGGGTGCGGAAGCGGCAGCCGGAGGGGACGTTCGTCGGGGACGGGACGTCGCCCGCGAGGATGATGCGCTCGCGGCGGTCTCGGGCCTCGGGGTCGGGGACGGGGACCGCGGAGAGCAGGGCCTGCGTGTAGGGGTGCGTGGGGTGGTCGTAGATCTCGGCGTCTCTGCCGGTCTCCACGATCCGGCCGAGGTACATCACGGCGACGCGGTCGGAGATGTGCCGGACGATCGACAGGTCGTGGGCGATGAAGACGTAGGAGAGGTCGAACTCGTTCTGGAGGCGGTCCATCAGGTTGATGACCTGGGCCTGGACGGAGACGTCCAGGGCGGAGACGGGTTCGTCGGCGACGATGACCTCGGGGCGCAGGGCCAGCCCCCGTGCGATGCCGATGCGTTGGCGCTGGCCGCCGGAGAACTGGTGCGGGTAGCGGTTGATGTGCTCGGGGTTGAGGCCGACCACGTCCAGCAGTTCGCGCACCCTGCGGCGGCGGTCGCCCTTGGGTGCCACCTCCGGGTGGATGTCGTACGGCTCGCCGATGATGTCGCCCACCGTCATACGGGGGTTGAGGGAGGTGTACGGGTCCTGGAAGACCATCTGGATGTTGCGGCGTACGGCCTTCAGGGCGCGGCCGGAGAGTCTGGTGATGTCCTCGCCCTTGTACCTGATCGAACCGGCCGTCGGGCGTTCCAGGTTGACCAGCATCCTGGCGACCGTGGACTTGCCGCAGCCGGACTCGCCGACGATGCCGAGGGTTTCGCCGCGGTGCAGGGTGAAGTCGACGCCGTCGACGGCCTTGACGGCGCCGATCTGCTTCTTGAAGAGGATGCCCCGGGTGAGCGGGTAGTGCTTGACCAGGCCGCTCACCTCGAGAATCGCCTCAGCCATGCAGGCACTCCCTCCAGAAGTGGCAGGCACTGTGCCGGGTCGTGTCCGTGCCGGTGACCTCGTACAGCGGGGGTTCGTCGGTGCGGCACAGGTCCTGGGCCAGGGGGCAGCGGGGGTGGAAGGCGCAGCCCTGCGGGATGTTCATGAGGTTGGGGGGCAGGCCCTTGATGGCGTAGAGCTCCCTGCCCTTTTGGTCCAGGCGCGGGATCGACTCCAGCAGGCCCTTGGTGTACGGGTGGGCGGGTGCCTTGTAGATGTCGTGGACCGGCGCGGACTCGACGATGCGGCCCGCGTACATGACGGCGATCCGGTCGGCCACGTCGGCGACGACGCCGAGGTCGTGGGTGATGAGGATCAGCCCCATGCGGTACTCGCGCCGCAACTCGGCGAGCAGGTCCATGACCTGGGCCTGGACGGTGACGTCGAGGGCCGTGGTGGGCTCGTCGGCGATGATGAGGGCCGGTTCGAGGGCGAGGGCCATCGCGATCATGATGCGCTGGCGCATACCGCCGGAGAACTGGTGCGGGTACTGCTTGACGCGCTCCTTCGCGGCCGGGATCCGCACCCGGTCCATCAGCTCCACGGCCTTCGCCCGCGCGTCCTTCCGCGACATCCCCCGGTGCACGACGAACATCTCGCCGAGCTGGTCGCCGACGCTCAGCACGGGGTTCAGGGACGACAGGGCGTCCTGGAAGATCATCGCCATCTCGGCGCCCCGGACTTTGCGCCGCTCCCCTTCCCTGAGCTTCAACAGGTCCCGCCCCTGAAAGAGGATCTCGCCCCCGGTGATCCGCCCGGGCGGCATGTCGAGGATCCCCATCACCGCCTGTGCGGTGACCGACTTTCCGGAGCCGGACTCTCCGAGGACGGCGAGGGTTTCCCCCGCGTCGACGGCGTAGCTGACGCCGTTCACGGCCTTGGCGACCAGCCCGTCCCGGGTTTGGAACTCCACCTTCAGGTCACGTACTTCGAGCAACATGCCGGGGGCTCACCTCAGCTTCGGGTCCAGGGCGTCGCGGACCGCGTCGCCCAGCATGATGAAGGCGAGGACCGTGATGGCCAGGGCGCCTGAGGGCCAGAGGAGGGCGTGGGGGGCGTTGCGGATGTACGGGGAGGCCGCGGAGATGTCGATGCCCCAGGAGACGCTGGGGGGTTTGAGGCCCACGCCCAGGTAGGACAGCGTCGCCTCCAGGGCGATGTAGGTGCCCAGGGCGATGGTGGCGACGACGATCACCGGGGCCACGGCGTTGGGCGCGATGTGGCGCAGCAGGATGCGGGAGTTGGAGGCGCCGAGGGCGCGGGCTGCCTGGACGTAGTCGTTCTGCCGGGCGGTGATGACCGCGCCGCGGGCGATGCGGGAGATCTGGGGCCAGCCGAGCAGCACGATGAAGCCGATGACCGGCCAGATGCTGTTGCTGGTCACCACGGAGAGCAGGACCAGGCCTCCGAGGATCACCGGGATCGCGAAGAAGACGTCGGTGACGCGGGACAGGAGCGAGTCCCACAGGCCGCCGAAGAAGCCGGCGAGTGCGCCCAGCACCGAGCCGAGGACGGCGACCCCGAGCGTGGCGCAGACACCGACTGCGACGGACGTACGGGCGCCGTAGACCGTGCGGGTGTAGACGTCGCAGCCCTGTCCGTCGAAGCCGAAGGGGTGGCCGGGCGCGGAGCCCTGCTGGGCCTTGGCGAGGTCGCACTTGAGGGGGCTGCCGGAGGCGATCGTCGAGGGCCAGAGGGAGATGACGACGAGGAAGACGATGATCAGGGTCGAGAAGACGAAGACCGGGTTGCGGCGCAGGTCTCGCCAGGCGTCGGACCACAGGCTGCGGGGGCGTTCGGGGGGAGGGGAGGGGGCCGCCGGGGTCGTGGTTCCCGGGGTGGCCGTGTGGGGGGCCAGGGGGCTTTCGAGGGTTTCCGCCTCGCTCGTCGCCCACTGCATCGCACCGCCCGTGCCGCCGCTGCCGGCGACGGCTCCCGCGCCCTCGGGCTGGAACGGCTGTTCAGGCATAGCGGATCCTCGGGTCGAGTACGGCGTACAGGAGGTCGACGACCAGGTTGCAGAGGAGGAAGACGAGGACGAGGACCGTCACGAAGCCCACGACGGTCTGTATGTTCTGGCGCAGGACGCCCTGGTAGAGCTGGAAGCCGACGCCGTGGATGTTGAAGATCCGCTCGGTGACGATCGCGCCGCCCATGAGGAAGCCGATGTCGGCGCCGAGGAAGGTGACGACGGGGATGAGGGAGTTGCGCAGCAGGTGCCGGGTGACCACCCGGTGCCTGGGCAGGCCCTTGGCGATGGCCGTGCGGACGTAGTCGGAGCGCCGGTTCTCCGCGATGGACGTGCGGGTCAGCCGGGTGACGTAGGCGAGGGAGACCGTGGCCAGGACGAGGCCCGGCAGGAGCAGTTCGCCGAAGGGGGCGGCCGGGGAGACCGACGGGCGGATCAGGCCCCACTCCACGCCGAGCAGCAGCTGGAGCAGCAGGCCGGTGACGAAGGTGGGGACGGAGATGACGACGAGGGTGAGCAGCAGGACACCGGTGTCGACGGGGCGGCCGCGGCGCAGGCCGGTGAGGACGCCCAGCGTGATACCGATGACGATCTCGAACAGGATGGCCACGATGGTGAGGCGGAAGGTCACGGGGAACGCCGTCGACATCAGTTCGGTGACTTCCTGGCCGTTGAACGCCGTACCGAAGTCGCCGGTGAAGACGTTCCCCATGTAGGTCAGGTACTGCTGCCACACGGGCATGTCGAGGCCGAACTCCTGGCGCAGTCGGGCCGCCGTCGCCGGGTCGCACTGCCGGTCGCCGCACAGGCCCGCGACCGGGTCGCCCATCACATGGACCATGAGAAAGATCAGCAGGGTGGCTCCGACGAACACCGGCACCATCTGGAGCAGGCGGCGTACGACGTACTGGCCCATGGCGGGCTCAGCCGACCTTGATCTCGTGGTAGACGGGGACGCTGAACGGGTTGAGGGCCACGTTGGACAGCCGCTGCGACCAGCCGGCGCTGCCGTTCTGGTACCAGAGCGGGATGGCGGCCATGTCGTCCCGGACGACCTCCTCGGCCTTCTGGAACATCTTCACGGCCTTCGCGGGGTCCGTCTCGGCGTTCGCCTCGTCGACGAGCCTGTCGAACTCCTCGCTCGACCACTTGCCGTCGTTGGAGGAGGCGCCTGTGTAGTAGAGCGGCTGGAGGAAGTTCTGGGTGAGCGGGTAGTCCATCTGCCAGCCCGCCCGGAAGGGCCCGGACAGCTTCTGGGTCGTGGACTTGTTGCGGAAGTCGGCGAAGGTGCCGATGGGGTTGCCGACGCAGGCCCGGTCGTTGTCCAGGGCGTTGTTGATGGAGTTGCAGACGGCGTCGACCCACAGCTTGTGCGAGCCGGTGTCCGCGTTGTACGTGATCTTCACCTGCCCGCCGGGCAGCCCGCCGCCCTCCTTGATCAGCTTCTTCGCGGCGGCGGCGTCGTACCGGCACCACTCGCCGCACAGCCCCGCCTGGTAGCCGCCGTCCTTGCCGAGGACGGGTGAGGTCCAGTCGGTGGCCGGGGTGCGGGTCTTGTGGAAGATCGTGTCGGTGATCTGCTCGCGGTCGATCGCCCGGGACAGCCCCTTGCGGACCTTGACCGAGCCGGCGGTGCTCCATTCCTTGTCGTAGTGGGGGAAGGCCAGGGTCTGGATGATGCCGGCGGGGGTGTTGAGGTAGCGGTCGCCGAGGTCGGCGCGGACGTTCTTCAGCTGCTGGGCCGGGACGTCGTCGACCAGGTCGAGGTGGCCGGCCATCAGGTCGGTGTAGGCGGTGTTGTTGTCCGTGTAGACCTTGAGGGTGACGCCGCCGTTCTGCGCCGCGTCCGGGCCCGGGTAGGTGTCCCACTTCGTCAGGCGCATCTCGGAGCCCTTGGTGTACGACTCCACCGTGTAGGGGCCGTTGCCGACGGGCTTGGCCAGCCAGGCGGCGTGGTCGTCGTAGAACGCCCGCGGGAGTGGGACGAAGGCGTTGTAGCCGAGGGTGTCGGGGAAGCTGGAGAACTTCTGGCTGAGCCGGACGGTGAACGTCCGGTCGTTGACGACCTTCAGTCCGGACAAGGTGTCGGCGCGCTGCTCGCCCCGCTCCGGGTGGACCTCGTCGTAGCCCTCGATGTAGCTGAAGAAGTAGGCGTTCTTCTGGTTGTTCTTCAGGCTCGCCCCGTAGTTCCAGGCGTCCACGAAGGACTTGGCGGTGACCTTCTCGCCGTTGCTGAAGGTCCAGCCGTCCTTGACGGTGATCGTGTAGTTGCGCGAGTCGGAGGTCTCGATCCTCTCGGCGAGCATGTTCTCGGCGGCGCCGGTCTTCGGGTCGTACTGCTTCAGGCCCCGGAAGATCATGGAGAGGACCTTGCCGCCCTGCACCTCGTTGGTGTTGGCGGGCTCCAGCGGGTTCTGCGGATCGGTCCAGGAGGAGCTGAGCACGGCGCCGCCTGCGCCGGCGCTGTCGCCCCCGCCTCCGCAGGCCGTGGCAGCGAGAGCCACGGCCACCGCGACCGCGATCCGTCCGGCATGGGTGGCTCCCCGCATGGTGCCTCCTCCTGACCGCGCCGCGGGAATCGCCGCGCCCTGGCAGCAAATATCGGCAGCCGCCAAGGGCCCCGCATGCGCAGGGCGCCCATCCGAGGACCCGTTAGCCCATCCGGCCGCAACCGTCCCGGTCCGTAAGCCCGCGAACGTCCGTCAGGGCGCCACCAGGGGCTCTTCACCGGTGTGGACCAATGGCTGTCTCAATCTCATCACTTCGTTGTTTTCCGCAGGCCACATGGGGTTTCATGCGCCGTCGACGCGCGCAGAAAAGCGCTGACAGTCCAAAAGCCGCTCAACCAGCCGTCCCTGTGCAAGCAATGACGTGAGGTCACGATCATGAGCACACGAGAGCAGCACAGCAGAGCGCGGCGTCTCCTCGCCGCCGCAGCCGCCACCCTGACGGTGTCGGCCGGACTCGCGCCGCACCAGGCGGTGGCGGCGGACGACGACAAGGTCCTCACCGTCGCGGTAGCCCAGAGTGTCGACTCCCTGAGCCCGTTCCTGGCGCAGCGGCTGCTCAGCACGAGCGTCCACCGGCTGATGTACGAGTACCTCACGAACTACGACCCGGGGGACGCCCACGCCGTCCCGGCCCTGGCTACCGGGTGGAAGTCGTCGCCGGACAAGCTGACCTGGACGTACACGATCCGTTCCGACTCCAAGTGGTCGGACGGTGAGCGGGTCACCGCGCAGGACGCCGCGTGGACGTTCGAGAAGATGATGACCGACGAGGGAGCGGCCACCGCCAACGGCAGCTTCGTCGGCAACTTCCGCGAGGTGACCGCCCCGAGCCCCACCGAGCTGGTCATCCAGCTGAAGAAGCCGCAGGCCACGATGACGGCCCTGGACGTGCCGATCGTGCCGAAGCACGTCTGGGAGAAGGTCGGCGACTTCTCGAAGTTCAACAACGACAAGGACTTCCCCGTCGTCGGGAACGGGCCGTTCATCCTCACCGACTACAAGCCCGACAGCTACGTCCGCCTCAAGGCCAACAAGGACTTCTGGCGCGGCGCCCCCAAGTTCGACGAGCTGGTCTTCCGGTACTACAAGGACCAGGACGCCGCGGTCGCCGCCCTGCGCAAGGGCGAGGTCTCCTTCGTCGCCGGGTCGCCGTCCCTGACGCCCGCTCAGGCTGAGTCGCTCAAGGGCGAGGAGAACATCCACGTCAACGACGCGCCCGGCCGCCGTTTCTACGCGCTCGCCACCAACCCGGGGGCGCGGGCAGCGAACGGCCAGAAGTTCGGCGACGGCCACCCCTCCCTGCTGGACGAGCGGGTACGGCACGCCCTGTTCAGGGCCGTCGACCGCGAGACCATCATCGACCGGGTGTTCCAGGGGCACGCCGTGCGGGGCGAAGGCTATATCCCGCCGCGATTCTCCACGTACTTCTGGAAACCGGCGGACGGGCAGGAACTCTCCTACGACCCCGCCGAGGCCGCCCGGCTCCTCGACCAGGCCGGCTACGAGAAGAACGGCGACGGCAGGCGCCTCGGCAAGGACGGCAAGCCGATCACCTACCGCGTGCTGTGCCATGCCACCGACCCCAACGACAAGGCGATCGGCCAGTACCTGAAGGAGTGGTGGGGCGAACTCGGCATCGGTGTGACCCTCGACTGCCTGGACAACGTCACCGACCCCTGGCTCGCGGGCACCTACGACCTCGCCTTCGACGGCTGGTCCGTCAACCCCGACCCGGACTTCGTGCTGTCCATCCACACCTGCGCCGCACTGCCCGCGACCCCGAAGGACACGGGCGCGACCGACAACTTCATCTGCGACAAGCGGTACGACGAGCTGTACGCGCGCCAGCTCGCCGAGTACGACCCGGCCGAACGGGCGGACATCGTCAAGCAGATGCAGTCCCGGCTGTACGACCTCGGGTACATGAACGTCATGGCGTATCCGAACGCGGTCGAGGCCTACCGCACGGACCACATCAAGTCGATCACGACGATGCCCGAGAAGGCGGGCAACATCTACGGTCAGGACGGTTACTGGAGCTGGTGGTCGGCGACCCCGGCGGACTCCGACGGCTCCTCCGACGGCTCCGGCTCGGCAGGCGTCGTCATCGGGGTGGTCGCCGGCGCCGCCGTCCTCGTCGCCGCGGGCGTGTTCTTCGCGCTGCGGCGCCGGGCGACCGCCGAGGACCGCGAGTAGCCGCCGATGACCGCCGACGCACCCTCCGCCTCGGCCGTCAAGGCCGCCGCGCCCGCTGTCCGGGGACAGCGGGCGCGCACCGCCACGGGCTATCTGCGCTACGGCGCCGGCAAGGTGGGCGGCGCCGCCGTCTCCCTGCTCGCCGTCCTCGTCACCGGGTTCTTCCTGTTCCGGCTGATCCCCGGCGACCCGGTCAAGACCATGACGGGCGGCCGGCCCATCTCGGCGGAGCAACTCGCCGCCTACCGCGAGGAGTTCGGGCTCGACCTGCCGCTGTGGCAGCAGTTCACCGACTATTGCGGCAAGGCGCTCACCGGGGACCTGGGGACGTCGTACCAGTTCCGGGCACCCGTCGTCGACAAGATCGCCGAGGCGCTGCCCAACACGCTGCTGCTCACCGGCACCGCGTTCGTCCTGTACACGCTGCTCGGCATCGTGCTGGGCACCCGCTCGGCCTGGCGGCACGGCGGGCTCGGGGACCGTCTGAACACGGGCCTGGCCCTGACCCTGTACTCGATCCCGTCCTTCTGGCTGGGCCTGCTGCTGATCATCGTGTTCTCGGTGGGGATGGGCCCGATTCCCGGACTGTTCCCGACCGGTGGCATGGAGTCGGGCGGTGAGGAGGGCTTCGGGTACGTCCTCGACGTCGCCCACCATCTGATCCTGCCCGTCGTCACGCTGGTCGCGGTGGAGTACGGCCAGACCCTGCTGGTGGCCCGCTCGGCGCTGCTGGACGAGATGGGCGGCGACTATCTGACGACCGCCCGCGCCAAGGGCCTCAGGGACGACCTGGTCCGCCGCCGGCATGCCGTGCCGAACGCGCTGCTGCCGACGGTGACGCTGGTCTTCGTCAATCTGGGCCGGACGGTCGCGGGCGTGATCCTGGTCGAGACGGTGTTCTCCTGGCCGGGGCTCGGCGGGCTGTTCTACCAGGCGCTGAGCGTGCCCGACCTGCCGTTGGTGCAGGGCCTGTTCCTCTTCTTCGCCGCGGCGGTGATCGTCATGAACACCCTGGCCGACCTGGTCTATCCGCTGCTTGACCCGAGGGTGGGCCGATGACGACCGGGACGACGACCGATACCAAGGCCGGGGCGGCCGGCCCGCGCGCGCTGGCCCGGCAGAGGCGACGCCGCTCCGCCCAGCGATTCTGGCAGCAGTACCGCACCCATCGGGCGGGACTCGTCGGCCTGGTCGGGCTCGCCCTGTTCGCGCTGGTCGCCCTGACCGCCCCGTTCACCGTCGGCACCGACGTGTCCAGCGTGACCGGGGCGCCGGGGCGGCCGATGGATGGCCCGAGCGCCGAGTTCCCGCTGGGGACGGACCGGTTCGGGCGGGATCTGCTGGGCCTGCTGGTGTGGGGGTCGCGGGTGTCGCTGCTGGTCGGACTGCTCGCGGCGGCGCTGTCGGTGGCGATCGGCACGACGGTCGGGGTCACCGCGGGGCACTTCAAGGGGGCGTACGCCACCGTGCTGATGCGGATCACCGACTGGTTCCTGGTGATGCCCACCCTGGTCCTCGCCATCGCGCTGGCCACCGTGCTGCCCCGCTCGCTGGGCACCGTCGTGCTGGCCATCGGTGTGACCTCCTGGCCGACCACGGCCCGGCTGGTGCGGGCGCAGACCCTGGCGGTGGAGTCACGGCCGTACATCGAACGCGCGAAGGCGCTGGGCGGTGGGCACTGGCACGTCATGTCCCGGCATGTACTGCCCAATGTGATGCCGCTGGTCCTGGCGCAGACGACCCTGATGATCTCGTCCTCCGTCCTCGCCGAGGCGACCCTCGCCTTCCTGGGGGTCAGCGATCCGACCGTCCTGTCCTGGGGCGGGCTGCTCCAGGACGCCCGGGAGGCGGGGGCGGTCAGCTCGGGGAACTGGTGGTACCTGGTACCGCCGGGCATCGCGATCGCGGTGGTGGCGCTGGCGTTCACGCTGTGCGGGCGCGCGGTGGAGTCGGTGCTGAATCCCAGGCTGGGGGTGGGGCGTTGAGAGCGGCCGTCCGTGCGGACCTGAAGAACCACGCTCCAGCCCCGGGGGTGACATCTTGAGCCTGCTCGACGTCAGAGACCTCACCGTCACCTACCCCGGCGGGGCCGCCGCCGTGCGGGGCGTCGACCTGACGGTCGCGGCCGGGCAGAAGCTCGGTATCGCGGGCGAGTCGGGCTGCGGAAAGTCCACGCTCGCCCTCGCGCTGCTGCGGCTGCTGCCGGCCGGGACGCGGATCGGCGGGCAGGTCCTGCTGGACGGCGAGGACGTCCTCACCATGAAGTGGGGCCGGCTGCGCGCGGTGCGCTGGGCCGGGGCGTCCATCGTCTTCCAGGGCGCGATGCACTCGCTCAACGCCGTGCACCGCGTCGGCGACCAGATCGCCGAGCCGATCCTGCTGCATCGGAAGGCGACCCCGGCGGGCGCCCGGAAGCGGGCCGGCGAGCTGCTGGAGCAGGTGGGGCTGCCGGCGGCGCGGGCGTCTGCGTATCCGCACGAACTCTCCGGCGGCCAGCGTCAGCGCGTCATGATCGCCATGGCGCTCGCCTGCGACCCACGGCTGATCGTCGCCGACGAGCCGACCACCGCCCTGGACGTGATGATCCAGGCGCAGATCCTCCGCCTCATCGAACAGCTCGTCGCGGAGCAGGAACTGGGCCTGATCGCGATCAGCCACGACCTGGCCGTGCTCGCCGACACCTGTGACCGGCTGGCGGTGATGTACGCCGGCCGGGTGGTCGAGGAGGGCCCGGCCCGCCGGGTCTACGAGGACGCCCGGCACCCCTACGGCAGGGCCCTGTCGGAGGCGTTCCCGAGAATCGGCGACCCGGCGTCGCGCTTCGCCCCGCGCGGCCTGCCCGGCGATCCACCCGACCCGTCCGCCGTGCCTCCCGGATGCGCCTTCCACCCGCGCTGCCCGGTCGCCCTGGGCTCCTGCGCGGTGGACGACCAGGAGCTGCGCACGGCCGACGAGGACCGCCGGGCGGCCTGTGTGCACGTGCCGACGACGCGGGAACCGGGGAGCGGATCATGACCCTCCTGAGCGCACAGGCCCTGCACATCACCTACCCCGGCCGCCACGGCGCCCCGCCCGCCCGCGCGGTGGACGGTGTCCGACTCGACATCGATGCCGGAGAGATCGTGACCCTGGTCGGCGAGTCAGCCCGGCACGCGCCGGCCCCAAGGACACAGGACCGACCGATGCCCCCGCCCCACGTGCCGGCGACGCGAGCCGCGAGGAACCGACCATGACCCTCCTGAGCGCACAGGCCCTGCACATCACCTACCCCGGCCGCCACAGCGCCCCGCCCGCCCGCGCGGTGGACGGTGTCGAACTCGACATCGGCGCCGGGGAGATCGTGGCCCTGGTCGGTGAGTCGGGCTGCGGCAAGACGACGCTGGCGCGTGCTCTGCTCGGCCTGGAGCCGCCGACCGGGGGCCGGGTCGTCTTCGACGGGCAGCCGCTGCGGTACTCGTCGCGGGCGCTGAAGGCGTACCGGCGGCGCGTCCAGCTGGTGCTCCAGGACCCGACGGGGTCGCTGAACCCTCGGCACACGGTGTACGAGGCGGTGGCGGAGGGGCTGCGGATCCACGGGCACGGTGGCGACGAGCGCACGGCGGTGGCCGAGGCGCTGGCGCGGGCCGGCCTGCGGCCTCCGGAGCGCTTCTTCCTGCGGTATCCGCACGAGCTGTCCGGCGGGCAGCGCCAACGCGTGGTCATCGCGGGCGCGTTGGTGCTCGAACCCGAACTGCTCGTCGCCGACGAGCCGGTGGCCTCCCTGGACGCCTCCGTACGCGGCGAGATCCTCGCCCTGCTGCTGCGGCTGCGCGCCGACCTCGGTCTGTCGGCGCTGGTCGTGACGCACGACCTGGGGCTGGCCTGGAACATCGCGGACCGGGTGGCGGTGATGTACCTGGGCCGGATCGTGGAGACGGGGGACGTGGAGCAGGTGCTCACGGCACCCCGGCATCCGTACACCCGGGCTCTGCTGTCGGTCCTGCCGGAGGCACCGGGCGACCCGGTGGTGCTGACCGGCGAACCTCCGGACCCGACCCGGATCCCCGCCGGGTGCCGTTTCCACGCCCGTTGCCAGGTGCTGGCGAGTGGGGAGGCGGAGCGCGCGGGAGTGGCGGACGCCTGCCGGAACGAGGATCCGGAGGTGCTCGGCGGGGACGCGCGGGCGCAGGTGGCGTGTCACTGGGCGCGGGCGCGGATCACAGCGTGAGGGCCGCGCTGGAAAGGTGAGAGACCGGGGGCGGGAGATTTCGCTCTCCCGCCCCCGGTCTCCTGACGATTGCGCCGGTCAGCCCTTCGAGACCGCCGTGTCACCGTCGGCGCTGTCCTCCAGGGCCTTCAGACCCTGGTCCAGCACCACGTCCTCGCCCCGGTCCGCGATGGTCGGCTCCTCCGGGAAGTGGCACGCCGTCAGGTGCCCCGGCTTGCTGCCCTCGATACGGACCAGCGGCGGCTCCTGCGTCGCGCACTTGTCCTGCGCCTTCCAGCAGCGCGTACGGAACCGGCAGCCGGACGGCGGGCTGATCGGCGAGGGCACGTCGCCCGCGAGCCGGATCCGCTCCCGCTTGGCCGCGTCGATGTCCGCGTCCGGCACCGCCGACAGCAGCGCGTGCGTGTAGGGGTGACGGGGCCGGTTGTAGAGCGAGTCGCGGTCCGCGATCTCCACGACCTTGCCGAGGTACATCACCGCGATGCGCTGCGAGAAGTGCCGCACGATCGCCAGGTCGTGGGCGATGAAGACGAACGCGATGCTCATCTCCCGCTGCACCTCCTGCAGCAGGTTCACCACCTGGGCCTGGATCGACACGTCGAGGGCCGAGACCGGCTCGTCCGCGATGATCAGCTTCGGCTCCAGGGCGACGGCCCGCGCGACACCGATGCGCTGGCGCTGGCCGCCGGAGAACTCGTGCGGGAAGCGGTTGTAGTGCTCGGGGTTGAGACCGACGATCTCCAGGAGCTCCCGGACCCGCTTCTCCCGGCCGCCGGGCGGGTTGATCCCGTTGATCTCCATCGGACCCGAGATGATCTTGCCGACCGTCTGCCGCGGGTTCAGCGAGGCGTACGGGTCCTGGAAGATCATCTGGATCTCGGACCTGATCGGCGCCATCTTCGACCGGCTGGCGCGACTGATGTCCCGCCCCTTGTACTCGATGGTGCCCTCGGTCGGCTCGTACAGCCGGGTCAGCAGCCGACCGGTCGTCGACTTGCCGCAGCCGGACTCGCCGACGAGCCCGAGGCTCTCGCCCGGGAAGACCTCGAGGTCGACGCCGTCGACGGCCTTGACGTGGCCGACGGTGCGCCGGATCGGGAAGCCGCCTTTGATCGGGAAGTGTTTCTTCAGGCCGGTGACCCGAAGGAGCGGCGCGCTGTCGTCGCCCCGCTTCTGCGGGATCGCGTCGGCGACCGCCGTGGTGGTCTTGCTGTTGTCGCTCATGGTGATGCCCCAGTCCCGGTTTGGCTCAGCCCAGCCGGGGCTGAATCGTCTCGATGAACAGCTGCTGTCGCTGATCCCCCGTCAGATGGCACGCGGCTGCGCGCCCCGGGGCGAGCAGCGGCCGCTCGCTGGAGCAACGGCCTGCGGACACGTTCTTGGTGAACGCGCACCGCGGGTGGAAGGCGCAGCCCGACGGCGGGTTGAGCAGCGAGGGCGGCGATCCGGGGATCGGCACCAGCGGCTCGTCGACATCCGAGGTGAGCCTCGGCATCGATCCCAGCAGGCCCCAGGTGTACGGGTGCTGAGGCGTCTTGAGCACCTCGCGCACCGTGCCCCGCTCGACCGCCCGGCCCGCGTACATCACCAGGATGTCGTCGGCCATGTTGGCGACCACGCCGAGGTCGTGCGTGATCATGATGATCGCGGAGCCGAACTCCTGCTGGAGGTCCTTGAGCAGGTCGAGGATCTGCGCCTGCACCGTCACGTCGAGCGCCGTGGTGGGCTCGTCGGCGATGAGCAGGTCCGGGTCGCAGGAGAGCGCCATCGCGATCATGGCGCGCTGGCGCATACCGCCGGAGAACTGGTGCGGGTAGTCGTCGACCCGCTGCTGCGGGTGCGGGATGCCGACCTTCTCCAACAGGTCGATGGCGCGCACCCGGGCGTCCCGCTTGGAGGCGCCGGTGTGCTTCATGAACGGCTCGCCGATCTGCCGGCCGACCGTGTAGTACGGCGACAGCGCGGTCAGCGCGTCCTGGAAGATCATGGCCATCTTCTTGCCGCGCAGCGTCTCCAACTGCTTCTCGCCGGCGTCGGTCAGCTCCTGACCGTCCAGCGTGATCGACCCGTCGATGGCGGTGTTCTTGCGGTTGTGCAGGCCGAGGACGGCGAGGTTGGTCACCGACTTGCCGGAGCCGGACTCACCGACGATGCCGAGAGTCTTGCCGCGCTCCAGGTCGAAGGAGAGCCCGTCCACCGCCTTGACGACGCCGTCCTCGGTGGAGAAGTGGACCTTGAGGTCACGTACCGAGAGGAAGGCCCGCTCCGCAGCGGTGGCCGCGGCCTGTTCGGGCTTGGTCTGAGTGGTCACGGTGGTTCTCCTAGGACAGTCGCACGCGCGGGTCGATGACGGCGTACAAGGCGTCCACGATCAGGTTGAAGACGATGATGAGCGCGGCGCTGACCAGCATGACACCCATCAGCATCGGCAGGTCCTTGTTGGTGACGGACTCCAGCGCGAGCCGGCCGAGACCGGCCAGACCGAACGTGAACTCCGTCACCATGCCGCCGGCCAGCAGTGAGGACAGGTCGATGCCGAGGATGGTGACGATGGGGATGAGCGAGCCCCGCCAGGCGTAGCGGAAGAACACGAAGTTGGCCGACATGCCCTTGGCGCGGGCCGCCTTCACGTGTTCTTCCTGTAGTTGCTCGATCATCGAGGAGCGGCTCATACGGGTGTAGTTGGCGGTGAAGATGGTCGCCATGACGACCCAGGGGATCAGCAGGCCCATGAACCAGCCGCCGAGGTCCTCGGAGAACGGCACGTACTTCGGCTTCTCGAGCCAGCCGGTGCTGTAGACCAGCGCGAGCAGGACCAGCGGGCCGAGGAAGTAGATCTGCATCGAGCTGACGACCAGTGAGGCCGAGCTGAACGTCTTGTCCACCCAGGTGCCGCGGTACTTGGCCGCCAGCAGGCCGGCACCGAGGCCGAGCGTGAGGAAGACCAGCAGGCTGCCGAGGGTCAGCGAGAGGGTCAGCGGGAAGCGGTCGAGGATCGTGTCCCAGACGTTCTGGTTGTTGGCGAAGGAGACACCGAAGCAGGGGGCGGCGCAGTGGCCGACGGCGAAGTCCCGGCCGGCGAAGATGCCGACGAGGAAGTTCCAGTACTGCACCGGGACCGGCGAGTCGAGGCCGAGGTTCTTGTGGATGATCGCCAACGCGTCCGGAGTGCAGTTCTTGCCACAGGCCAGCAGGGCCGGGTCCTGCGGGATGGCGAAGAACATGAAGAACGTGAACGCGCTGATCAACAGCAGGATCAGCGCCGCGCCGAAGGTCCGGCGAATGAGGAATTGAAGCATGGCAGGCAGCTGCTCTCAGGACGGCGGCAGTCGATGGTGAGGTCTGGAAGATCCGGGCCCCGGTGGTGGGCGCTCCGCCACGCGCCCACCACCGGTCTCCCGACGAACCGGGTTACTTCTTGAGGAAGATCCGGGTGACGTCCACGTAGCTCGAGTCGGAGCTGTAGCGGATGCCGCCGATGTTCGAACCGAAGATCTGGAAGACCTTGGTGTAGTAGATCGGGGCGGCCGGGTTGACCTTCTCGGTGATGTACTTGTTCAGCGCGTCCCAGGCCTTGGTGGCCTCAGCGGTGTCGGTGATCTTCACGATGCGCGCGATCTCGGAGTTGACGTGCTCGTCGTTGATGTGCGAGTAGTTCGACGCGCCGTCCTGGATCGTGGTGCCGTCGTACAGCGGCGGGAAGACCGTGGACGCGGACGGCCAGTCCTGACCCCAACCGGTCATGTACAGGTCGTAGCCGTTCTTGACCTTGCCGACCTGCTCGTACCAGGTGGCGGAGTCGATCTCCTTCTTCTGGACGTCGAGGCCGATCTTCTCCAGCGCGTCGGCGATCAGGACGGCCTGCTGCTGACGGACCGGCGTGTTGCCGTAGGCGTAGACGAGCTTCTTGCCCTTGAAGCCGCCTTCGTCGATCAGCTTCTTGGCGGCCGCGATGTCACCGTTGGGCTTCTTGGCCCGGTTGAACGGGTCGTACTTCTCGTCGTAGCCCGGAGTGGTGGGCGACATCAGCGAGTTGGCCGCCTCGCCGCCGTACGCGCCACCGTCGGCCTTGAAGACCGAGGTGGCCGGCAGTGCCAGGGTGATGGCGTCGCGGAGCTTCTTGTCCTTGACGCGGTCCATGTTGAAGTTGAGCTGCCACACGTAGGGCGCGTAGCCCTGGATGGTGCGCTTCATCGCGGCCTTGTTGCTCACGACGGCCTGGAGCTGCGTGGTGGCGACCTGGCCCGTGAACATCATCGCGTTCTTGGCGTCGCCCTGGTCGGCGAGGAGGGTCTTGGTCTGGTCCTCGTCGTCGTGGTTCATCTCGATGTTGAAGCCGTCGACGTACTGGTGACGCACCGAGTCGGACTTCGGGTCCCACTGGGTGTTCTTGACGAGCTTCATCGACTTGCCCGGCTTGAAGTCGGCGATCTTGTACGGGCCGACCGAGACCGGGGCGTTGTCGTACTTCTCCTTGGTGTCCGTCTCCTCCGGGACGACGCTGTAACCGGGCATGGTCAGCATCTGCGGGAGGTCGGGCTGCGCGTCCTTGAAGTGGAAGACGATCGTCTTGTCGTCCGGCGTCTCCAGGACGTTGTCCGGCAGGTGCTTGCCCTTGTCCGGACCCGCGTAGGCCTTGCGGTAGGTGGTGCCGGCACCGGACAGCCACTGCTGGAGGTAGGTCGGGCCGTCGGTGATGTACGACGCGTACAGGCGCTCGACCGTGTGACGGATGTCCGCCGAGTTGATCGGGTTGCCGTTCTCGTCCTTCAGGCCGGACTTCAGGGTGTACGTCCAGGTCTTGCCGCCGTCGGAGACCTTGCCGGCGTCGGTGGCGAGGTCGCCCACGACGGTCAGGTTGCCCTGGTCGTCCTCGGAGTACTGGGTCAGACCGCGGAAGATGAGGCGGCTGAGCAGCTTGCCGTCCGAGACGTAGATCTGGCCCGGGTCCAGGTGCGAGAAGTCCGCCTCCTGATAGACGTTCGCGGTGCCGCCCGCCTTGGCACCGGGAACCTCGGGAGCGGGGCCGGTGGACGCCTTGGCATCGCCGATCTGCACCGGCTTGGACTGCGCCTTGGCGTCCTCCTTCTTCTTGCTGTTGTCCTGAGCCGCGTTGTCGCTGCCGCCGCCGCAGGCGGTGAGGGTCAGGGCGCCGGCTGCCACCGCGACAAGCGCGGCTGTCGTGGTGCGGTTACGGAAGATGCTCATGGAGTTGAATCCACCTGCCTGTGAGTAGTGAGCAGTGCTGGTAGCTGGCCGGAGCCGGGCCGTGGGGACCGAGGCCGACATGGGCAAGGGGTGTGGCCTGCCCGTGAGTGGGGGGGCTCTCAGCGGCCGGTCTTGGGATCGAAGGCGTCCCGGACCGAGTCACCGAGGAGGTTGAAGGCCACGACGAAGACCACCATGGCCACGCCGGGGAAGAGCATGTAGTACGGGTCCTGCTCGACGATGTTGGCGCCGATGGCGAACATCCGCCCCCAGTCCGGGGTGGGTTCGACGTAGCCCACTCCCACGAAGGAGAGGAAGGCGATGCTCAGGATGGTGCTCGGCAGCGTGAGCGTGGCCTGCACCAGCACCGGGGTGACGATGTTGGGCAGCAGCTCCTTGCGGATGATCCGCCAGGGCGAGGCCCCGGAGATCCGTGCCGCCTCGATGAACTCCCGGTCACGCAGCGACAGGGTGGCGGCCCGGATGAGTCGCGCCATGCTCATCCAGCCCAGGAAGGAGAGGACGATGATGATCGCGCAGGTACGCACGTAGGTGGGCGTCTCCTCGTCCGGCGCGACGAAGACCGTGGTGATGACGGGCATCGCCGCGACGAAGAAGAGCTGGTTGGGCAGGGCCATGAAGAAGTCGGTGACGCGGCCGAGCCAGTAGTCGGTCTTCCCGCCGAAGTAGCCGCCGGCGAGGCCGATCAGCACACCCACCACGGTCATCAGCACCGTCGCGGCCAGCGCCGTGAACATCGACGTCCGCATGCCGTAGAGCAGCTGCGTGAAGACGTCGCGGCCGAGGCCCGGCTCGATGCCGAACCAGAACTCCCCGTCCATGCCGCCGGCGGGCCCCGCCGGCATGGTGAACATGTCCAGGAGTTCCGGCCGCTCCTGCCCGTAGAGGGTGTACGGGTCCTTGCCGTACGCCATGGAGATCAGCGGCGCCGCTGCCGCGATCGTGAAGAAGAACAGGACGACGACGGCGGAGATCACACCGGTTCGGTCGCGCTTGAAGCGGCCCCACATCAACTGCCCGGGGCTGCGTCCCTCAAGCTTCTTCGACTCCTTGGCGTCGCTCTGGGGCGCGCTCTCCTTGTCCACGAGGGAAGGGGTTTCAGCACCCTCGAGCTCGATTGGACTCGTCATGATTCGTCCGTTTCACAGATGTTGGAGGTCGTCTGCACTGCACAGTGCCCGACGGCCTTCGCACGGCGTACATCTTTCGCAGCGCGCGAGGAGAACAACAACGGTTGGGGGTGAACCCCCTGAGGAACCCTGGCTCGCGATCGGAACCGACCGCCGACGGAACGTGCCGTCAGGGAAGTTCGCGACGCCTGGCCGCGGTCACGACCGCCGCAACAGGACTCCACGTACCCGCGGGGCCTACATCTGCCATCCGGGACGACGTGACCCATATGGCGCTTGTGGCACCTCGCATGGGTTCCTCCTCATGAATCCGCTGGTTCACTGCAAAGGGGCAGCACGCGACACGTCCGGGCCCGTCTCCGGTGCCCAGGTTCGCCAGGTGCCCCCACGCTCTCGAGTCGGCGCCCCGTCAGCGCGTGACCCGTTCTTCCGAGCTCTACGCGCCTAACTATCTGCTATCGCCCAGGGGACGAACCACACTCTCGAGGTCTCGGTTCGATCACAGATAGGGGCTAGGTCTTCCAAAACCCGGACAAAGGGTTTGGTGAGAGATCGCTGCGAAACGGACTTGTTACACATCTATCGGGGGGAGGTGTCCGTTTACCGGACGTTCTACGCCGGAAAAACGGTTGCCTGTCGCGCACTCACTGTGCAGAGTGCCCTGCCGGGCTGTGTCGTGCGCAACACGCTTCACGGAACCGTCGAAGGGCCGTCAGGCGAGTTGCTCCGGGCAGGTTAATAGGATCCGGCCCGCACAACGGCCTCTCACAACAGATTCAAGGGTTTTCCCTACGCTCCTTCGGGCGCCGCCGCGGTCCGC
Source organism: Streptomyces sp. NPDC028907 (assembly GCF_055564995.1). Lineage (NCBI taxonomy): Bacteria > Bacillati > Actinomycetota > Actinomycetes > Kitasatosporales > Streptomycetaceae > Streptomyces > Streptomyces sp. NPDC028907. The sequence continues at coordinate 99,116 of NZ_JBVHVE010000008.1, read as the reverse complement.
CGCGCCCCCTCTCGCGCAAAACGGCACCGGGCACCCGCTGGCGGGGTACCCGGTGCCGTCCTGGGCGTGGTTCAGCCGTGCTCGGCGCGTCCTCAGCCGTGCTTGGCGCGGCTCGCGGCGCGGGCGCGCTCGCGGGCGTCCAGGTTCACCTTGCGGATACGCACGGCCTCCGGGGTGACCTCCACGCACTCGTCGTCGCGGCAGAACTCGAGGGACTGCTCCAGGGACAGCTTGCGCGGCGGGACGATCGCCTCGAACGAGTCGGCCGACGAAGACCGCATGTTCGTGAGCTTCTTCTCCTTGGTGATGTTCACGTCCATGTCGTCGGAGCGCGAGTTCTCGCCGACGATCATGCCCTCGTACACCTCGGTGCCCGGCTCGGTGAACAGCACGCCGCGCTCCTGCAGGTTGGTCATCGCGAACGCGGTGACGGCACCGGCGCGGTCGGCGACCAGCGATCCGTTGTTACGGGTCTGCAGGGCGCCGAACCAGGGCTCGAAGCCCTCGTGGATGGAGTGGCCGATGCCGGTGCCGCGGGTCTGGGTCAGGAACTCGGTCCGGAACCCGATGAGGCCACGCGAGGGCACGACGAACTCCATACGGACCCAGCCGGACCCGTGGTTGGACATGTTGTCCATACGGCCCTTGCGGACACCCATGAGCTGCGTGACGGCACCCATGTGCTCCTCGGGCACGTCGATGGTCATGCGCTCGACGGGCTCGTAGACCTTGCCGTCGACGTCCTTGGTGACGACCTGGGGCTTGCCGATGGTCAGCTCGAAGCCCTCGCGGCGCATCTGCTCGACCAGGATGGCGAGCGCGAGCTCACCACGGCCCTGGACCTCCCAGGCGTCGGGACGCTCGGTGTCGATGACGCGGAGCGAGACGTTACCGATCAGCTCGCGGTCGAGACGGTCCTTGACCTGGCGGGCGGTGACCTTGCGGTCCTTGACGGCCGCCTTGTTGTCGGCACCCTTGCCGGTGCCGCCACGGCCGACCAGCGGCGAGGTGTTCGTGCCGATGGTCATGGAGATCGCGGGCTCGTCGACCGTGATCAGCGGCAGCGGGATCGGGTTCTCGGTGTCGGCGAGGGTCTCGCCGATCATGATGTCCGGGATACCGGCGACAGCACAGATGTCACCCGGGCCGGCCTTCTCGGCGGGCTTGCGGGTGAGCGCCTCGGTCATCATCAGCTCGGTGATGCGGACGTTGCTGACGGACCCGTCACGCTTGATCCACGCGACCGTCTGGCCCTTGCGCAGCTCGCCCTGCTCGACACGGAGCAGCGCGATACGGCCGAGGAAGTTGTCCGCGTCCAGGTTGGTGACGTGCGCCTGGAGCGGGGCCTCCTCGTCGTAGGTCGGGGCCGGAATGTGCTGCAGGATCGTGGAGAAGAACGGCTCCAGGCTGGTGGAGTCGGCCGGGACCGTGCCGTTCTCCGGCTTGGTCAGCGAGGCGATGCCGTCACGGCCACAGGCGTAGACGATCGGGAACTCGATCTGCTCCTCGTCCGCGTCCAGGTCGAGGAAGAGGTCGTACGTCTCGTTGACGACCTCGTCGATCCGGGAGTCCGGACGGTCCGTCTTGTTGATGCACAGGATGACGGGCAGGCGCTGCTGCAGAGCCTTGCGCAGCACGAAGCGGGTCTGCGGCAGCGGCCCCTCGGAGGCGTCGACGAGCAGAACGACACCGTCGACCATCGACAGGCCGCGCTCCACCTCGCCACCGAAGTCGGCGTGGCCGGGGGTGTCGATGATGTTGATGGTGATGACGTCCCCCCCGTCCTTCGGGTGGTACTTCACCGCCGTGTTCTTGGCCAGGATCGTGATGCCCTTCTCACGCTCCAGGTCGTTCGAGTCCATCATGCGGTCGTCGACGCCTTCGAGCTGGTGGGCGGCGAAGGCACCGGCCTGCTTCAGCATGCCGTCGACGATGGTGGTCTTGCCGTGGTCGACGTGGGCGACGATGGCGACGTTGCGGATGTCGTGGCGCGTGGCCATATTGCGGCGTACTCCCGGAGTGGTGAGGACGGCTCTCGCGTACGTCTGTGTTACGCGGGCCCTGCCGGGCTTGACACGCCACGGCCTCACCCCATGGTACGTGTCCGTCCCCACTGGGGCTCGCCGGGCTACGAACCCGCAGGTGAAACCCCTTTTCTTCGCCCCCGCCGCCCCTACCCGTCCCATCCCTGGGGGCTGCCGCCCCCAGACCCCCGCCATCGGCCCTGCGGGCCTCGTCCTCAAACGCCGGACGGGCTGAAAGATCCAGCCCCTCCGGGGTAGCTCCCTGCGGGTGGGTGGGGGTTCGGGAGTACTCAGCCCCTCCGGCGTTTGAGGAGCGGGGTCTGGGGCGGTGGGGGTGAAGGACGTCAGTTGGTCGACGCGCTCGCTGCGGGCTTCGGGCTCTTCTTCAGGAAGCCCATGTCCTCGTACACCGGCGTGCCGAACCCGAAGGCCCCGGCGTTGGCCACGTTCGACCGCGTGGCCATCAGCTGCGGGCGCTGGAAGAGAGGGATGGAACCCGCCGCCGCCCAGATCCGGGAGTCGGCCTTCCGGATCAGCGACCGCGACTCGGACTCGTCCAACGTGGCGACCGCCTGGTCGAACAGCTGGTCCACCTGATCGGTCCCGATACGCGTGTAGTTCTGCTCGACGTTCAGGGACCCGTCGGCGGCCGGGACGGGCTTGGCGTAGATCGGCCGTGCGTCGGTGGCGGGGTAGGCGGAGGCGGGCCAGGAATACAGCGCGAGATCGTACTGACCGGACGCGATGTGGTCCTTGAAGTAACTCTCGTCCGACACCTTCATGATCTCGGTACGGATCCCGACCCGCTCCAGCATCACGCCGATCCGGTCCGCCACCGTCCGCAGCGTCTGCGACCCCTCCCCCTCCGGCACCACGAACCGCAACGTCAACGCCTTGCCGTCCTTGGCCAGCGGCCGAGACGCCGCACCCGCCGGCGCGGGAGTGCCCTGCGGCGCGTACGCCCCGGGCGCCCCGCCCTGCTGCACCTGATTGGTGCCGTACTGCTTGCCGTCCTGGGCGAGGTGCCGCGCACCGTCGTGATCGGCGTCCTCCCCCTTGTGGCCCTCGTGCTTGTGGCCCTCGTGCCGGGGCGCCTTGTTGTCCTCCCCGACGATGTACGTCCCCTCGTCATCGGACTTGGACTTGGACTTGGGCTCGGATTCGGACTTGGACTTGGACTTCGACTCGGAGTCCTTCCGGGCCTCGTCAGCCTTCTCGGCCTTGTCGGCCCTCTTCCCCTCACTCCCCGCAGTCTTCTCGGCCTTGTCGGCCTTGTCGGCCTTCTCCCCCTTGCTCCCCGCCGCCTCCTCCCCCTTCTTCTTCTCCTTGACCGGCCCGCCCGGCACCCACCCCGCATCCGCGAGCAGCGCCCGCGCCTCCGCCGTGTCCTGGTCGCCGATCGCGCCACTGTTGTCGGCGTACGCGGCCTGCCCGGACAGGGCGAGATGGCTGCCGACCGGCTTGGCGGGCAGGCCCAGCGGGGACAGGACCAGCTTCGCCAGTTCCTCCCGGTCGATGGCCCGGGCCACAGCCCGCCGGATCCGCTCGTCGGCGAGCACGCTGTCGCCGCCGTTGAGGGCCAGCTGGGTGTACGCCGGCTCCAGGGACTTCCGTACCTCGAAGCCCCGGAACTTCGCCCGGTCCTGCCGCTGCTTGGCGGTGAGGTTGCGCCGGTCGGGGCCCATCAGCGGCGTGCCGGAGGGGCTGGCGGTCGCGGCCCGCGGCGGCGCGGCGAGCGCGATACGCCGGGCCGCGGCGGAGTCGATCTCGGCGAGGTCGAGATCGCCGGCGGCCAGCGCGGCGGCCCGCTGGTCACGAGGCACGGCGCGCAGCACGATCTCGTTCAGCTTGGCCGGCTCCCCCCACCAGCGGGGGTTGCGGGTGAGCGTGACGTCGCCGCCCTTGCGGTCGATCTTCTGCACGGTGAACGGCCCGGCGGTGACCTTGAGCTTGCTCCGCGCCCCGTCGTTGAACGAGTCCGGCGTGCCCATGACCTCCTTCGGGTACAGCGGCGAGAAGAGGGAGCGCCAGTCCGCGTACGGGCGCCCGAAGGTGACCCGCACCTCCAGGTCGTTGTCGCCGCGCTCGATCTTCTCGATGCGGTCGTAGCCGGCGTTGCGGGCGGTCCAGTAGGCGCTGTCCTTGCCGGACAGGGCCCGCCACTGGGCGGCGAAGTCGGCGGCGCCGATCTCCCGGCCGTCGCTCCAGACGGCCTGCTGGTTGAGCTTGTACAGCACGACCTGCTTGGGCTCGGTCTCGACGATCTTCGCGGACTCCAGGTACTCCGGGTTGCGCTGCGGCCGCCCGTTCTCGTCGAGCCGGAACATCGAGGGCAGCGTGGCCTGCGCGATCCGGGTCGTGGCCGCGTCCGCGTCCGACTGGAAGGTGTTCAGCGTCTCCGGTACGGCGTCCACGGCCCACCGCAGCGTGCCGCCGTCGCGGAGCTGGGCCCGGGCGGCCGGGGCGATGTCCTGCCCGGCCAGCGGCTTTCCGGCCGGATCCGGGTCGCTGCAACCGGCGAGCGCGGGCAGCGCCAGCGCACCCGCGACGAGGAAGGTGGCCGAGCGCAGGACCGCGCTGCGGCCAGGCCTGGGTCCGGCGCTGGGTCCGATGCCGACGTGGGACATCTCAGGTACCTCCGGGGAGCGGCTCCCGCCGGTGACAATAAGTGCGTTCTGATCACATTTGGCGTTATTTTGGAGCTGATCAGATCTAAGGCACCCCACTGAAGAGGAAAGGGTTCGCCAGGCGGAGGCGACACGGCGGCAGGGGCGTACAAGGCCACCCGTGCGGAGCAACGTGCTCCGCACTACGCACACCTCGCAACCATTCGGCTCCCCGGCGTGCACAGAGCGCTTGCGAGCGTGCAATGGAGGCGTGCAATCCGCCAATCGCTGCACATCCCTTCACAGCGATAGGTGTGACGCGCAACACTCGCAGGCGCATGAACGTTGCCACCCAGGGCCGTAGGGCCCACGGAAGTGAGGTCACGTCATGTCCGTGCAAGACGACCTGACAGCTGTCCAGCGCTGCCTCGACGAGCTGGCCCGGTCCGTGGGCCGGCTGGAGAAGCAGCTGGGCACCGGCGGAATCGAGATGCGCCGCGTCCGCACCGACGCCAACCATCTCCGCGAGAGCGTCGCGCTGCTGCGGGACGCCGCCGCGGCCCCCGCCGCCACCCAGCGCAAACCGGAGCTCGTCACCATCCCCGACACGCCGTACGACGACTCTCTGTGGATCGACACGGATGACGAGGGTCTCGGCGCCCGGGACCGCCGCGCACCCTAGAACCCGCAGTCCCCCTGACCCGACCGGAGTCATGCATTGGCCACTGGTACGGAACCCCATCTGAACAGCGGCGGCGTACACACCGATACGCGCGCCGCGATCTCCGCCCCGCATCTGCGGACCGACCGCTGGTGGCTGGCCCCGGCCGCCACCGCGGCCGGTCTGCTGGCGTTCATCGTGTACTCGACCTGGCGGGCCTTCGCCAACGCGGACTACTACGCGGCGCCGTACGTCTCCCCGTTCTACTCGCCCTGTCTGGCGGAGAACTGCGAGCCGATGCGCGCCGGGCCGAACTGGGACCTGTTCGGGAGCTGGTGGGGCATCTCCCCCGCGATCATCATCCTGATCTTCCCGCTCGGCTTTCGCCTGACCTGCTACTACTACCGCAAGGCCTACTACCGCGGCTTCTGGATGTCGCCCCCGGCCTGCGCGGTGGCGGAGCCGCACAAGAAGTACTCCGGTGAGACCCGCTTCCCGCTGATCCTGCAGAACATCCACCGGTACTTCTTCTACGCCGCGCTGCTGGTCGCCGGGATCCTGACGTACGACACGGTGCTCGCCTTCCGCGACGAGAACTACGAGTGGGGCCATATGGGCCTCGGCACCCTCGTGTTCCTCGTCAACATCGTGCTGATCTGGGCGTACACCGTCTCCTGTCACTCCTGCCGGCACATCGTCGGCGGCAAGCTCAAGCACTTCTCCAAACACCCCGTGCGCTACCGCATGTGGCAGTGGGTCGGGAAGCTCAACGCCCGGCACATGCAGCTGGCGTGGGCGTCACTGGTGAGCGTGGCGCTCGCCGACTTCTACGTCTATCTCGTCGCGTCCGGGGTCTTCGACGATCCGCGCTTCTTCTAGATTGGGTGGGGACTGAACAGATGTCCGTGGTCGAACGGCAGGAGTGGGACGTCGTCGTGGTCGGCGCCGGAGGCGCGGGCCTGCGTGCGGCGATCGAGGCACGCGAGCGGGGCGCCCGTACGGCCGTGATCTGCAAGTCGCTGTTCGGCAAGGCGCACACGGTGATGGCCGAGGGCGGCATCGCGGCGGCCATGGCCAACGCCAACGAGCACGACAACTGGCAGGTCCACTTCCGCGACACCATGCGCGGCGGCAAGTTCCTCAACCAGTGGCGGATGGCCGAGCTGCACGCGCGGGAGGCCCCGGACCGGGTGTGGGAGCTGGAGACCTGGGGGGCGCTCTTCGACCGGACGAAGGACGGCCGTATCTCCCAGCGCAACTTCGGCGGCCACGAGTACCCGCGCCTCGCGCACGTCGGCGACCGCACCGGACTGGAACTGATCCGGACGCTGCAACAGAAGATCGTTTCCTTGCAGCAGGAGGACAAGAAGGAGACCGGGGACTACGAGTCCCGGCTGAAGATCTACCAGGAGTGCACGGTCACCCGGATCCTGAAGGCTGAGTCCGATAGCGGCTCCGCCGCGGGCAGCCGGGTCTCGGGGGTCTTCGCCTACGAGCGCGAGACCGGCCGCTTCTTCGTCCTGGACGCCCCCGCCGTGGTGATCGCGACCGGCGGCATCGGCAAGTCCTTCAAGGTGACGTCGAACTCGTGGGAGTACACGGGTGACGGCCACGCGCTGGCGCTGCTGGCGGGCGCGCCGCTGCTCAACATGGAGTTCGTGCAGTTCCATCCGACGGGCATGGTCTGGCCGCCGTCGGTGAAGGGGATCCTGGTCACGGAGTCGGTGCGTGGCGACGGAGGGGTGCTGCGCAACTCCGAGGGCAAGCGGTTCATGTTCGACTACATCCCCGACGTCTTCAAGGAGAAGTACGCCCAGTCGGAGGAGGAGGGCGACCGCTGGTACGAGGACCCGGACAACAACCGGCGTCCTCCGGAGCTGTTGCCGCGTGACGAGGTGGCGCGGGCCATCAACGCCGAGGTGAAGGCGGGCCGCGGCTCTCCGCACGGCGGGGTCTTCCTCGACGTGTCGACGCGTATGCCGGCCGAGGTGATCCGCCGCCGTCTGCCCTCCATGTACCACCAGTTCAAGGAGCTGGCGGACGTGGACATCACGGCGGAGGCGATGGAGGTCGGGCCGACCTGTCACTACGTCATGGGCGGCATCGCGGTCGAGTCGGACACGGCGGCGGCGCGCGGCGTGCCCGGCCTGTACGCGGCCGGCGAGGTCGCGGGCGGCATGCACGGCTCGAACCGGCTCGGCGGGAACTCCCTGTCCGACCTGCTGGTCTTCGGCCGCCGTGCGGGCTGGCACGCCGCCGAGTACGCGGCCGCGCAGGCCTTCGAGCGCCCCGAGGTCAGCGACCTGCAGGTCGACACGGCCGCGGCGGAGGCACTGCGGCCGTTCTCGGCGGAGGGTCCGGCCGGAGGCGCGGACGACGGGCGTCCACCGGAGAACCCGTACACCCTCCACCAGGAGCTCCAGCAGACCATGAACGACCTGGTCGGCATCATCCGACGCGAGGCCGAGATGGAGCAGGCCCTGGAGAAGCTGGCGGATCTGCGCGTACGGGCCCGCCGGGCCGGTGTCGAGGGCCACCGCCAGTTCAACCCCGGCTGGCACCTCGCGCTCGACCTGCGCAACATGCTGCTGGTCAGCGAGTGCGTGGCGCGGGCGGCGCTGGAGCGCACCGAGTCGCGCGGCGGGCACACCCGCGAGGACCATCCGACGATGGACCGCAAGTGGCGCAACATCAACCTGCTGTGCCGGTTGGCCGACCCGACGGGCGGCCTCGCGGCCACGGACCCGGAACGCGGCCAGATCAATCTCCTACGCGAGACCACCGACCCCGTCCGCCAGGACCTGCTGGCTCTCTTCGACAAGGAAGAGCTGGTCAAGTACCTCCCCGAAGAGGAGCTCCACCAGTGAGCAGCTACGAGGCCCGTTTCAAGGTGTGGCGGGGCGATGTGCGGGGCGGCGGCCTGGAGGACTTCGAGGTCGAGGTGAACGACGGCGAGGTCGTCCTCGACATCATTCACCGCCTCCAGGCCACCCAGGCCCCCGATCTGGCCGTCCGCTGGAACTGCAAGGCCGGCAAGTGCGGTTCGTGCTCCGCGGAGATCAACGGGCGGCCGCGGCTGATGTGCATGACGCGGATGTCGGTGTTCACCCGGGAGGAGACGATCACGGTGACGCCGCTACGGGCGTTCCCGGTGGTCCGCGATCTCGTCACGGACGTCGGCTTCAACTACACCAAGGCGCGCGAGGTCCCCGCCTTCGTCCCGCCCGCCGAGCTCGGCCCCGGCGAGTACCGGATGATGCAGGAGGACGTGGACCGCTCGCAGGAGTTCCGCAAGTGCATCGAGTGCTTCCTGTGCCAGGACACCTGCCATGTCGTCCGCGACCACGAGGAGAACAAGACGGCCTTCGCGGGCCCCCGCTTCCTGATGCGGGTCGCCGAACTGGACATGCACCCGCTGGACGCCGCGGCGGAGACCGGCCTGGACCGCAAGGCCACGGCCCAGGAGGAACACGGCCTCGGCTACTGCAACATCACCAAGTGCTGCACGGAGGTCTGCCCCGAGGGCATCAAGATCACGGACAACGCGCTGATTCCTCTGAAGGAGCGGGCGGTCGACCGCAAGTACGACCCGCTGGTGTGGCTCGGCGACAAGATCATGCGGCGGACCTCGTCGGGCTGAGTCCGCCTCCGGCCGAGCCAGGTCGGCTCATCCCGGTCGCGGCGGGGCTTTCCACCTCATACGCTCCGAAATGTGACGTCATCCTTGATACGGGGCCGGCCGCGGCGGGGCAGCTCGCACATACGGGCGCGGGTGGTGCACGCGCTGGTGGGCGGGCTGGTCGGGGTGGCGTGGCTGGTGCTGCCCGCGATGACGCTGCTGGGCGGGGGTGCGGTCGCGGGCGGGGCGGATCGGCCTATGGCCGGTGCGGCGGCCCAGGGGGAGGGCGAGGGGACATCGGACTTCGATCTGGTGCTGCCGGTGCTGGCGGTCGTCACGGCGGCGGTGGTCGGCGGCTACGGGTTTCTGCGGCGCAGGCGGCGGGCACGGGGGCGTACGACACCCGGTGGAGCGCCGGTCGAGGTCGCCGAGCCACCCGCCGGTGAACTCGACGAGCGGGCCCGGGCGCTGCTGGTCGAGGCGGACGACTGGGTGCGGGTCAGCGCGGAGGAGCTCGGGTTCGTCGCGGAGAAGACCGCGGACGCCGAGCTCATCGAGCCCTTCGTCCGGGCACTGCGGGACGCCCGGGGCGAGTTGGCGGTCGCCTTCCGGATGCGGTGGCAGTACGAGGGCGGGGTGCCGGAGGAGGGCGCGGCGCGGCAGCATGCGCTCGCCGGCATCGTCGGTCGGTGCGAGGAGGCGGGACGGCTGCTGGACGCGCAGGCCGCCGCGTTCGATCAGGTACGGGGGTTGGAGGAGGGCCTGGGCGGCGGGCTGGGGCAGGCCCTGGTCGTCGCGGAGGGCCGGTTCCGGGAACTGACGGGACGTACCGGAGGTGCCGATGCGGTGCTGCGGGAGCTCGGCGAGCGGTACGCCCCCTCGGCCACCACCACCGTCGTGGGCCATGTCGAGCAGGCCAAGGACCGGCTCGTCTTCGCCACCACCCGCCTCAACCAGGCCCGCCAGTCCGCCGACTCGGGCGACCATACGCGGGCGGCGGCCCGGTTGCGTGCCGCCGAGGGCGCGATCAGCCAGGCCGCCGTCTTCATCGACGGCGTGGAACGTCTCGCCGACGTCCTCGCCAAGGCCTCGACGATGGTGTCGGCCGCGCTGACCGGCGGCGAGGCGGAGATCGCCGGCGCACGGGGTTCACCTCCCGGCGTCGGAGACCCGTCGTACTCGTCCATACCCCCCGGCGAGCTACGCGCCCGCCTCACCCACGCCGACCTCGCCCTGGCGGGCGTACGCGAGGAGCTGACCTCGGGACGGCCGTACGACCCCCTGGACCTGCTGCGCCGGATCGTACGGGCGGTCTCGCCCGTCGCCGCGGGGCGGGCCGGGGTGCTGCCGGCCGCCGCGCTGCTGTGCGCCCGCGCCGCGGTGGCCGGCGCGGACGACGTGGTCGCGACCCACCGGGCCGCGGTGGGCAGCGAGCCCCGCACCCACCTCGCCGAGGCCCGCCGCCTGCTCGCTTCCCCGGCCCCCCTCGCCGACCTCCTGTCCGCCGACGCCCTCGCCCAACAGGCCCAGGACGTCGCCGAACAGAACATCCGCCTCCACGGCCACCCCACGACCACCCCCACCGACACCACCCACGGCCTCACCGGAGCCCTCCTGGGCGGCATCCAGCCCACCACCGGCCCCCCGGCAAGCTACGGCGGCCCGCACACCCGGCACCGACGCGGAAGCACGCCAGACCCCTGAGCACGACAACCACACGGCCCCATGGGAGAAGCAGCCGTCCAACGGGCCGACGGACCGTGGCGGCGGAGCCTCCCCCCACGGCCTCCTGCCGGGCGAAACCAACGATCGAGCCCCCGCCGTCGGACCCCAACCGGAGCCACCCGCACCGGACGACGCAAGCCGGCCGACGGACCGGTGGCATCGCGGAGCGGGCCCCGACGACCTCTGTCGGGCGACGCCCACGGACGGGCCCCCACCCGCACCCGGCGACGAGAGCCGCACTGGCGGTGCGGGTGGGAAACGATCCGGCCGAAGGCGGAGCCGAGGCCGGGCGTCAGAAGAGGCTCAGCAACGCCTCCGCCGGGTCCGTCAACCCGTTCTCGCCGTCCGGCAGCGGGAGTTCGAACCACACCGTCTTGCCGCGCGGCGTCCGCCGCGAGCCCCACGCCGCGCTGAGCAGCCCGACCAGTTGCAGCCCTCGACCACCCTCGTCCGTGTCCCGGGCACGACGCCGACGCGGCTGGACCAACCCCGAGTCCCAGACCTCGCACACCAGCGTGCGGTCCAGCAGCAACCGCAGCCGGATCTCGCCCTCCCCGTACCGCAGCGCGTTCGTGACCAGTTCGCTGACCAACAGCTCAGTGGTGTCGACCAGCGGTTCCAGATCCCAGGACAGCAACTGCCCGCGGGCGTACTCCCGGGCCCGCCCCACACTGCGCGGCTCGCGCGGCAGCGTCCAGTCGCCGACCGACTCCGCGGGGAGCCCCTGGACACGTGCCATCAGCAACGCGATGTCGTCCTCGCCGTGATGACTGTCGAGGGTGTTGAGGACGTGATCGCAGACGTCCTCCAACGGCCGCGTGGGGTCGGTGAGCGCGCCCACGAAGGCCTGGAGGCCCTCGTCCAGGGGATGGTCGCGGGACTCGACCAGACCGTCCGTGTAGAGCGCCAGCAGCGCACCCTCCGGCAGCTCGACCTCCACCTCCTCGAACGGTTCCCCGCCCACCCCCAGTGGCATCCCGGGCGGCACGTCCAGCATCAGAGCCGCCTCGCCTGGTTCGACGAGGACCGGCGGGAGGTGACCGGCGTTGGCGAAGGTACAGCGGCGCGTGACGGAGTCGTAGACCGCGTACACGCAGGTCGCGAGGTACACCTCGGACAGGTCCGCCTCCCGCGGCCGGCGGGCCGCGCGGGTGGCCTGCTGGACACCTCCGGGGGCGCCGAGGCCGCGCGCGATCTCGTCCAGCGCCGAGAGGACCTCGGCCGGTTCGAGGTCCAGCAACGCCAGCGTTCGTACGGCCGAACGGAGTTCGCCCATCGCGACTGCCGCCCGCAGGCCCCGGCCCATGACGTCCCCGACGACCAACGCCGTACGGTGGCCGGGGAGTTCGATGACGTCGAACCAGTCGCCGCCCACCTCGCTGGGCCGGTCGGCGGAGGAGTTGCCCGGCAGATAGCGGCACGCGATGTCGAGGCCGGACGCGACCGGGTCCCCGGGCGGCAGCAGGGACCGTTGCAGTATGAGCGCCCGCTCGTGCTCACGCCGGTACAGGCGGGCGTTGTCGATGCACACCGCCGCCCGCGCCGCCAGCTCCACCGCGAGGTCGCGGTCCCGGTCGCCGAAGGGCTCGCTGCCCTTCGTCCGGGCGAACTGCGCCAGTCCTACGACGGTGTCGTGCGCGACCATCGGCACCGCGAGCGTGGACTGCACGAGGCCGCCCTCCTCGCCGGGCACGAACTGCGGCCGGGCGGTACGCAGGGCGTCCGCGCAGGGCGAGTTGAACGGGTAGTGGTGGACGGCGCCGACCGCGACGGGCACGCCGCCACCGACGAAGGGCGCGTCGGACACGGCGCTGGAGAAGGCGACCCGGCGCAGTTCCGCGCTGCCGTCGGCGAGGCCGGGCGGGGTCTCGTCGCCGGCCAGCAGGCCCTGGTAGAGGTCGACCGTGGCCAGGTCGCAGAAGCCGGGGACCACGACGTCGAGGAGTTCGCGGGCCGTGGTCTCCAGGTCGAGGGAGTTGCCTATACGGGCACCGGCCTCGTTCAGCAGGGCGAGATTGCGCCGGGCGGCGGCGGCCTCGCGGGCGGCGGCGCGGCGCGCGGTGATGTCGATTCCGAGCCAGGCGATGCCGATCGGGCGACCGCTGCCGCTGTGCACCCGGTAGAGGTTGACAGACCAGTGGCGGCGCTCGTCGGAGCCGGGCAGGAAGCCGGTGACGTGCATGTCGGTGATGGAGTCACCGCTGTCCAGGACACGGCGCAGGGTCGCCGCGACGCGGTCGGCCTCGGGGCGCGGCAGATAGTCGTGAACGCCCCGGCCGCGATGGTCGTCCGGGGAGCCGCCGAAGAGGGAGGCGAACCGGTGGTTGACGCGGCGCACCCGCAGGTCGAGGTCGATCAGCAGGAAGCCGAACGGAGATTGACCGAATATCGACTGCGAGGCGGCGAGGTCGGTCTCCATCCGACGGAGCGTGCGGACGTCGACGACGATGCAGACGGCGGCCTTCTCGCCCTCCTCGGTCCGCGTCGGCATGACGTACACCTCGGCGAGACCGTCCTGACCGCGCCGCCCGTCCACATCGTCCGGCGCCCGGAAGGGGACCACACCGGTCCACTCCCGCCCGTCCAGGATCTCGGCCATCTTGCGCTGCCCCTGCTCGCGCAGGTCGGGGTCGATGAACGCCTCGATGGGGTCCATGCCGACGGCCCGCTGGGCCGGGATGCCGAACAACTGCTCGGCGCGCAGGCTCCACTGGTCCACCAGGCCGTCGGGGCCGATGGAGAAGGACGCGACCTTGATGTAGTCGTAGATCGAGCCGGGTGGACTGCTCTGCCAGACGGGGTCGCCGGGGCGGGGCTCGTCGGAGGCGAAGCCGGAGTGGCGGGGAGCGAGGGATTCCTGTGCGTCCTGTGCGTCCTGCGCGTCCTGTGCGACGGCTCGCGAGTCCTGCGTGTCGTGAGAGGCGCGTGTGCCCCGGGAGGCGCCGTGGGAGGCCCGTGTGTCGTCGGAGGCCTGTGGGTCGTGGGCCCGCCGGCCCGCGGCCCTCGCCCTCGCCGCGCCGTCCGACGGGTCCTCGGACTCCGTGGCCTTCGCTGGTATCTCGCTCACGCGAACCGTCCCCTCCAGCTCACCGCGCCCGGCACCGGTCACCGGGGGCGGCTGCCCGCAGTATCCAGCACTACGGCCCCGCACAACACGGTGTTCACGATCACAGCACGTTCCCGATGGTTTTCGGTCCCGGCACCGGAAACACTTCCAGTCTTCTAACCAGCGGACACGCAGTCGAATCACGCGGTTCGACAACTGCCACTGGCCTGAACCAGTCGCTCGACAGGGTGGGGGTGGGCGTACACCGCCCACACCGCCGCGGTCACCCTGGGACCGCGAGTTCGAACCACACCGTCTTACCCGTGTTCCGGCCCGGCCGGGTGCCCCAACGACGCGAGGAGTGCGCCACGAGCTGGAGTCCGCGGCCGCTCTCGTCCTCGAGCTGGGGAGCGCGTTCGCGGGGCGGATCCGGGAGCGGGTCGGAGACCTCGACCAGAAGGACGCCGTCGAGGTCGGCGGGGCGTACCAGACGTACCCCGATGGGGCCCGTGGCGTGTCGCAGGGAGTTGGTCACCAGCTCGCTGACCAGCAGCGCCGTGAGGTCGGCGAGGCTGTCGAGCCCCCAGTCGCGCAGCCGCCCGCGCACGGCGGCACGGGCCGCGCGCACCGCGCCCGCCTCCGCGGGAAAGGTCCAGTCGGCGCAGTCGCCGCCGGTGTCGATCACGCCGATCACTTCCCAGGCCAGCGGGTTCGCTCATGTCCGGTTTCTCAGGGTTAGTGACCACATACCCGATATTCGGGGGGCGGTACCGCGCGCAAGGTATGCGAACGGGTAGGAATCCGGGAAATTTCCTCAGGAACGAAGCCGCCCCGCCACCTCCCGGACCGCCGGCACGTCCGGGTCCAGCCAGTCGACGTCCCAGAGTTCCCCGGCACCGAGCCAGCGCAGGGCGTCGTGGTCCTGGAGGGGCTCGGGGTCCCCGGAGCCGGGGAGGAGCCGGGTCGTCCACACCTGTAGGACGTAAGGGGGCTTCAGGGGCCACTCCCCCGGCAGGCGCTCGATCACCTCGGCGTCCACGCCGAGTTCCTCCCGCAGCTCCCGCACGAGCGCCACCTCGGGCGCCTCACCGGGCTCGACCTTGCCTCCGGGCAGCTCCCAGCGCCCGGCCAGTTCCTCGGGAGCGCTACGACGCGCCGCGAGCAGGCGGCCCCGCCGCACCAACGCGGCCCCGACCACGATCCGTTCCGTCATGCGCCAGAGCCTAGGCGCTCCGCTCGGGGCGCCGACTTCGGCTGCGGCGCGTCGCGGCTGGTCGCGCAGTTCCCCCCGCCCCTACAGGGTCGTGGCGGGGCTAGTCGCCGTTCTGAGCGAGCCGTTCGACCCAGTACAGCTGCTTGTGTCCGCGGCTGTCGAGGCTGTCTGCGATCTTCTGGGCCTCGGCGCGGGTCGCGTACCGGCCGACGCGGTAGCGATTGCCGTTGTCGTCCTGTCGAATCACGAGCCAAGGAAGAGTGATCGTGCTGTCGTTCATCGAGCCCCACCGCTCCTTCCCGCCCACAGCCGCCCGGATACCGCTCGCGGCCTGTGCCGTGCCCCGCCCGCTAAGGAAACCGCAATCCGCATATGCCCGAGCCTACGCCTAACCTTTACGCTGCGAATACGGCTTTTCACAAAGAGGTACGCAACCAGCCAAGTCGGAGGGGGCGCACGGCATCGAACGCGCCGTGCGCGGACGTCGATGCATCCGGTCACGGGCATGGCACACACGCCCGCGACGACCTGCGAAAACGGCTAGATTCAAACGGCGGGCGAAGGGGCGGGAGTTGAGGCCCTGCCGGAGGTAACTGCGGTGAAGGTGTGCGCTACTTCACGAACAAGTGCGCTACTTCACCGGGAGGTGGTACGCGACCCGGTAGCGGTCCGCCGGGATCACGACGTCCGCCGTCTCCACCGGACGCCCGGAGGCGTAGTAGGTGCGCTGGATGACCACGACCACATGACCGGGGACGCCGCCCAGCGTCAGCAGCTCCTCCGCGAGGCCGGGGCGGGCGCCCACCTCCTCGGTGACGTTGTCCACGACGATGTCGATGGCCGCCATGCGCTCGACGACACCCATGCCGCCGAGCGGGCCCTCCTCGGGCAGCATCACGGGCGTACGGCCGGTGACGGCGAGCGGCTCCCAGGAGGTGGAGAGCATCATCGCCTCACCGGCGTCCCGGAAGAGGTACTTGGTGCACATGACGCGGTCGCCGGGCCGGATGCCGAGCCGCTCGGCGACGGCGACGCTCGCCTCGACCTGCCTGCTGCTGGACTCCCAGGTGCCGCGCGTCTCGCCGTCGGCCTGCTCCTGGCGGAAGGGGGTGGCCCCGCTCGGCGGGCGGAAGCCGGAGCGGGAGATACGGCGGGGCACCGGGCGCTCACGGACGTACGTCCCGGAGCCGGAGCGGCCTTCGACCAGCCCCTCGGCCATCAACACCTTGCGGGCCTCGAGGGCGACGGTGTCCGAGACGCCGTACTCCTCGCGGATGCGGGCCTGGGACGGGAGGCGGGTGTGCGGTGGCAGCGAACCGTCGACGATCTTCTTGCGGAGATCACCCGCGACGCGCAGATACGCCGGCTGCTCACCGAAAGTCACTGGCCGCTCCCATCAGCTTGTACAGACAGCAACAGCGTGGCAACCGTGGGTTGTCCCGTGCAAGCAAAGGCCAGAGAATCACTCGATGTGATGACTTGTGTCCGCAGAGGGCTTTACGCAGGCACTTTCTCCCCGCTATAGCCGCGTTCACACCTGGCTCACACGGCCAGGCCGTCCCCGCTCCCGCTGTCGTCGCCGCTGCCGAAATCGTCCTCGTAGGTCGGCACCGTGGTGTCCAGGCCCAGAGCCTTGCGCGCGGTGACGGTGGTGGGGCCGTCGACGTACTCGTACCCGTTCTCGTAGTGCGTGTAGTACGTGTCCGCGTCCTTCGTCGCGGCCGCCCGCGACCACTCCTTGCGGGCGGCCTCCATCTCCTCGACCAGATCCGCCACCGGCTCCTTGGCATCGGCCGGCCAGTCGTGCCCGCGCAGCGCCTCGATCTGCTCGCCGAGCACGGTGTGGACGTCCTTCGCCCAGGCCTGGTTGGCCGCCAGGTCCTCCTCGGGGTATTCCTCCGGTTCCTCGTACAGGACCGTGTCGATGGCGTTGGTCGCGGTGAGGAGCGCGGTCTGGTCGGCGTCGAGCGTCGTGGGGTCGGAGCGCAGCGAGCCGGTCAGCCTGACGTCGTCGGCCGTGCTGCCGAACATGCAGGTGATCTCCCGGTCGCCGACGCGCCAGCTCTGCCGGGACGGGACGAGGTAGTAGACGTCCACGTCGTCCGGTACGGCCCAGGTGTCCATGGCGTAGCCGTCCTGGAGCGCGTAGCACTTGTCGTCCGCGGTCCGCTCGATCTCGCCGTCGCCCGGGAAGGCGCCGCCCGGGAGCGTGACCACGGCGAACACCTCGGCGTCGTGCTCGCCGGCGCAGGGCACCTCGTCTACGTCGTAGGCGTCGCCCTCCAGGTCGCCGGTCGGCGTGTCGAAGCAGTCGCCCTTGGCGAGCGCGTAGGCGGTGCCCTCGCCGTTCGCGGCGCCCCTGAAGCCGTCCCAGAAGTCCGAGACGGACCCCGTGGACAGCACCAGCGCCCACAGCGCGAGCCCGACCGAGGACAGCACGGAACCGGCCACCGCCATCCCCTTGCCGTGCTCGCCCCGCTTCTTGATCTGCGCCAGCGCGATCAGCCCCAGCACCAGTCCGACGGCCGGCACGAAGCAGAGGATGCCGAGCACGAGGGAGCTGATCGCCAGGCCGTTGACAGGGACGGGACGGCCGTAGGGACCGTAGGGGCCATAGGGCTGGTACGGGTGCGGGTACGCCGACGGCGGCGGGTACTGGCCCTGCCCGTACGGCCCTTGGGGCTGCTCCGGGCCGGGAGGCGGAGGTATGGACACGAGTACCGTGCTCCTGGTTCGGACGGCGGTGCCGAGGAGTGGGAACGGGCGTACGACTTGGCGAATGGTAAGCGGGGGACGAGGGGGGATGTCATGCGGGTTACGAATACGACGATCCGGACGGTCAACGCGTTGACCGTCCGGTGGGCGGGGGCGGTGCGGGACTCGGGAGGCGGTGCGGGCGGCACGGTCCTCTCGGCGGCGGGCGTGTGGCCGCTGCTCGCGTTTCTGGCGGACGGGGCCGGGGGCGCGGCGCGGGCGGAGCTGGCCGACGGGGTGGGATTGCCGGCGGACGAGGCGGCGGGCGCGGCGCGGGAGTTGCTCGGGGCGATGGGGGCGATGCGCGGGCTGGACTCGGCGCTCGGGCTGTGGACCAGGCGGACGCTGGAGCTGCGGGAGCGCTGGGAGGCGGGGCTGCCCGCGGAGGCACACGGGGTGCTGACGGGGGACGCGGCGGCGGACAAGGCGGCGTTGGACGCCTGGGCGGCCAAGCGGACGGGTGGGCTGATCGAGTCGATGCCCGTCCTGCTCGACGAGGACACCGAGATGGTGCTGGCCGCCGCTCTGGCGTTGCGGACCGCGTGGCTGCGGCCGTTCCGGGAGTCGTGCTGGATGCCGGAGGCCGGGCCGTGGTCCGGGCGGGAACTGCTGGGGCTGTGGCGCGAGAGCACGTTGCTGGACCGGATCGGCGTTGCGGACACCCCGCAGGGCCATGTCACCCGGCTGACGGTGCTCGGCAACGGTGCGATCGACGTTCATCTGCTGCTGGGCGAGGAGGGGATGACGCCGGGGCAGGTGGTGGCGGCGGGGGTGGGCATCCTGGAGCGTCGGCATCCCGTCGTGCCGGGGCACCGGCTCCCCTACGGCGACGTGGGCCCCGGGCTGTGCGTCGTGAAGGAGCGCGCCACGACGCCCGAGCCTCCGACGCTGGAGGTCCGGACCGTGGCCTACGCCGTGCGCGCGGACCATGATCTCCTCGATCACCACGAGGTGTTCGGACTCACGGCAGCGTCGCGGGAGCAGGGCGGCCCCGGCAGCTTTCCCGGCATCAGCGACTTTCCCCTGTACGTCGGATCGGCCCGGCAGTTGGCCGTGGCGAGGTTCGGTGCCCGGGGCTTCGAGGCGGCTGCGGTGACGGCCTTCGGCATGGCCGGGGCGGGGGTGCCGAAGCCCCGCTGGGTGACCACCACGGTCAAGGCCGCCTTCGACCGTCCCTTCGGATTCCTCGCCGTGCACCGGCACACACGGCTCGTCCTCGCGGCCGGCTGGGTCACGGACCCGGAGCCGTTCCGCGAGGACGAGGAGGACTACTGACGGCGGGCTAGAACTGGAGCGCCCAGGCGTCGATCCGTCCGGTGTCCCAGTTCGCGTTGTCGCTGACGCGCAGCTTCCACGTGCCGTTGGCGGCCTCCGCGGAGGCGTTCACCGAGTACGTGGTGTTGATGTTGTCCGAACTGCCGCCCGTGCCGTACGACTTCAGTGTGTACGCGGTGCCGTCGGGGGCGATCAGCTGGACCTGGAGGTCGCCGATGTACGTGTGCACGATGTGGACCTCGACGGCCAGGGAGGAGGGCGCGTTGCCGGTGACGCCGGAGACCGTCACCGGGGACTCGACCGTGGCGTTGTCGCTGATCGTGTAGTCACCGGTGTTCTCGAAGCGTGGGCCCGGAGGGGTCGTCGTACCGCCGCCCACGTACAGGAGCCGGTTGGGCGAGCCCGTGCCGGGGCTGGTGACGACGCCGGTCGTGGCGGCGGACGTCAGGGCCGAGGAGACCTGGGCCGGGGTGGCCGAGGGGTTGTCGGCCAGGTAGAGCGCGGCCGCGCCCGCCACGTGCGGGCTCGCCATCGACGTACCGGAGATGGTGTTGGTCGCCGAGTCGCCGGAGTTCCAGGCCGAGGTGATGGACGAGCCCGGGGCGAACAGGTCGAGCACCGAGCCGTAGTTGGAGTAGCTCGCCTTGGCGTCCGAGCTCGTGGTCGCGCCGACCGTGATGGCCTCGGTGACGCGTGCGGGGGACTTGGTGGAGGCGTTCGTCGACTCGTTGCCCGCAGCCACCGCGAAGGTGATGCCGGAGGCGATGGCGTTGCGTACGGCCGTGTCGAGGGCGGAGTCGGCGCCGCCGCCGAGGGACATGTTGGCGACGGCCGGCTTGACGGCGTTCTGGGCGACCCAGTCGATGCCGGCGACGACCTGGTCGGTGGTGCCCTGCCCGGAGTTGTTCAGCACCCGGACGCCGACGATCTTCGCCTTCTTGGCGACGCCGTACGACGTCCCGGCGACCGTGCCGGCCACGTGCGTGCCGTGGCCGTGGCCGTCCTGGGCGGTGTTGTCGTTGTCGATGGCGTCGTAGCCGTAGGAGGCACGGCCGCCGAAGTCGCTGTGGGTGATGCGGACGCCGGTGTCGATGACGTACGCCGTCACGCCCTGCCCGGCCGAGTCCGGGTAGGTGTATGACCTGTTCAGCGGCAGGTTCTTCTGGTCGATGCGGTCCAGGCCCCAGGAGGGCGGGTTGGTCTGGGTCGCGTCGATGCTGAACGTGCGGTTCTGGACGACGGAGGCGACGGCCGGGTCGGCGGCGAGGCGCTTGGCCTCGGCCTCGGAGGCCTCGATCGCGTAGCCGTTGAGGGCCTTCCGGTACGTCCGCTCGATGCCGGCGCCGTACTTCTCGACCAGGGCGCGCCCGGCCTGGGAACCCGAACGGGCCTGGTCGGCCTTGAGGTTCACGATGTAGCTGCCGGCGACGGCGTTGGCGGCGCCCGCGTACTGGATGCGGCCCTCGGGTGCGGCCGCGGCGGGGAGAGCGGAGACGAGGCCCGCGGTGAGGGCCGCGGTGGCCGCCACGCTGAGCGCGGACAGTCTTCGCCGGGTGTCTCTTCGGGAGTTACGCATCACTGCCATCTGAGGGGTCCTCCTCGATCGGTGGTGCGTTGGTGGGGGCAACTCCGAAGTGGACAGGGGCATGTCAATTTCCTGTGCCACTCCTGTGCGTCAGCCGAAAGATTGAGGCCTCCACAGGAATTGCACAAGGGTCGTGCACGGCGAACTCCGCCCGCCCGGCCTGGGTTTCACGGCCCCGCGCCCCGTCGGCCGACCGGTGCGGCGACCGGGTGACCGATTACTTTCCGTGAACCTTCGACATGCAGGCTGTGCGGGTTTACGCAAGCCTGGGGGCATTCCGCCAGGACGACGTGTCCTCGCGGACCCCCCAGGAAGGACGTTCACATGCGCTACGCAGCTGCCCTTTTCATCGCCGCCATACTCGCGGCTGTCGCCGCCCCCGCCGCTTCGGCCGCCCCCGCCGCACCCATGCCGTGCGACATCCACACCCTCAGCAAGCTCTGCTGGTAATCGCTTCCTGAGCGAGGACAGGCCGTGGACCTGGCGTCGCGGCCTGTCCCCGTTCGCGCGGAACGTTCTCGCGCAAACATTCTCGCGCGACGGCAGGACGGTGTCAGTCGTCGAACCCCGTCGCCCTCGTCGACTTCTCCCACGCTCCGATGTCCTCGCGCACCTGGTCCAGATGGCCGAGTACGGCCGTGACCCCGTCGTCGCCCAGGGGCAGCCGCAGGGGGGTCCGTTCGGCCTCCAGAGCGGCCCGGATCAGGGCCGCCGCCTTCGCCGGGTCGCCGGGCTGGGTGCCGTCACCCGCGGAGACGGACTCGCGGGTCCGCGCCACCTTGGCGTACAGGCCGCTGTCCGTGCTGGTTCCCGCCCGCCCGGTCTCGAACAGTGCCGTGCGGAAGGAACCCGGCTCGACGATCAGCACCTTGATGCCGTACTCGGCGACCTCGTCGGCGAGCCCCTCGGACAGGCCCTCCAGGGCGAACTTCGTGCCGCTGTACGCCGAGAAGCCCGCGAAGGACATCTGCCCGCCCATGCTGCTCATCTGCACGATCGCCCCGGAGCGGCGTTCGCGCATGTGCGGCAGCACAGCCCGGGTCAGGGCGGCAGGCCCGAAGACATGCACGTCGAACAGCTCGCGCAGTTCCCGCTCCGTCGTCTCCTCGAAGGCGCCGACGTGGGTGCGGCCCGCGTTGTTGACCAGGACGTCGATCCGTCCGTGCCGCGCGACGACGTCGTGTACGGCCGCTTCCGCCGCGCCCGTCTGCGTGACGTCCAGCCGCAGCGCCTCCACCTGGTCGGGGTGCGCGGCCACCAGGTCGTCCAGGCCCTCGGGCCGGCGGGCCGCGCCGACCACCACGTCACCCTCCGCTAGCGCCGCCTCCGCGAGCGCCCGGCCGAAACCGCTGGTCGCGCCGGTGATCAGCCACACCTTGTTCATGACAGCTCCTAGTCGTCGCATCGGCCTCGCATCGGCCCACTGCCCAGCGTGCGGCGGGCCGGGGTCGCCCGTCCAAGACCCACGCTGATAACCGATGGTTATGACCATGGACGTTCATGTGCGCGACCTGCGCTACTTCGTGGCGGTGGCCGAGGAACTGCACTTCACCCGG
This sequence comes from Streptomyces sp. NPDC028907, assembly GCF_055564995.1. Lineage (NCBI taxonomy): Bacteria > Bacillati > Actinomycetota > Actinomycetes > Kitasatosporales > Streptomycetaceae > Streptomyces > Streptomyces sp. NPDC028907. The sequence goes on along the minus strand of NZ_JBVHVE010000008.1, from coordinate 77,052 downwards.
GCGGCCGAGCGGTTGTACGTCTCGCAGCCCGCGCTCAGCAAGCAGGTACGGGCGCTGGAGCGGCAGTTGGGCGTCGAGCTGTTCCGGCGCGGTCCGCAGGGCGTACGGCTGACCGAGGCCGGAACCGCGCTGCTGCCGTATGCGCGGCAGGTGCTGGACGCCTGGTCGGCGGGGTCCGGGGCGCTGGCGGCCGCCCGCGCGGCGGCGCGCGGCACGCTGGTGGTCGGGATGAGCACCAGTCCGGGGCGCGGCGGCCTGCTCCCGGCGATCCGCTCCCGCTTCACCGCCGCACACCCGGACACCGCCCTGCGGCTGCGCCAGATGAGCTGGGAGGACCCCACGGCGGGCCTGGCGGACGGCACCGCCGACGTCGCCTTCGTCTGGCTACCCCTGCCCGACGCCGGCCGCTACGCCTGGACGGTGCTCGCGGAGGAGCCCCGCCTGGTCGCCCTCCCGGAGTCCCACCCGCTCGCCACCCGCGCCGAGATCGACTTCACGGACCTGGTGGACGAGCCGTTCCTCGCGCTGCCGTCGAGCGCCGGCCCGTTGCGCGACCACTGGCTCGCCCTGGAGGAGCGGGGCGGCCGGACGCCGCGTGTCGGCGCGGAGATCGCCGGCACCGAGGAGACGTACGAGGCCCTGGTCGCGGGCCTCGGCATCTGCCTGGTCGCGACGGGCAACGCCCCGCTGATCACCCTGGGCGGGGTCGTGACCCGTCCGGTCCGCGGGCTCTCGCCGAGCCGTTACGCGCTGGCCTGGCGCCGTGCGGACGCCCACCGTCCCCTCGTACGGGCTTACGCGCAGGCCTGCCGGCGGGCGACCGGGCGGCCGTGATCCCCGTACGGGGCCGCGCTCACGCCTGTTCCGCCGCGGGCTCGGCGGTGGTCTCGCCCAGCCGGGCCTGCTCCTCCTCGACGATGCGGCGGGCCAGGGCGAGGTCGGAGATGTCGACGGCGTCCGGTGTCGACTCGGCGACCGCGCTGCGCCGGGCGTACGCGTCGAACAGGCGGGACTTGTTCTCCAGCAGTCGCACGAGCCGCTCGTCCACCCCGCCGGTGCAGAGCAGGCGGTGCACCTGGACCGAGCGGACCTGGCCCATGCGGTGGGCGCGGGCGACGGCCTGGTGTTCGACGGTCGGCTTGAGCTGGGGCTCGCAGAGGATCACTACGGAGGCGGCCTGCATGTTGAGGCCCACTCCCCCGGCCTCGATCTGCGCGAGAAGGACCGCGTGGCCGGGCGCGGCGGCGAAGTCGTCGACGAGCCGCTGCCGACGGGCGGGCGGCACGCTGCCGGAGATCGGCCCGAAGACGCGCCCGTGCGCCGGACGCGCACCCGCCGCCCCTCCTGAAGCGTCCGCCAGTGCGTCCCGCACCACCCCCAGCACGTCCCGGAAACCGGAGAACACCACGACCTTCAGCCCGTTCTCGGCGGCCTCCCCGGCTATCTCGCGCAGCCGGTCCAGCTTCGCCGACCGCTCGGGACGGGCGTACGCCGCCCTGCGCATCGCCATGAAGTTGCCCGCGCGGACGGCCTCGCGGTAGGCCTCCTCGTCCGCCGCGCTGGGCTCCTCCCACTCGTCCGTGTGCTGGAGGGCGGGGAGTTCGGTGAGGACGTCCTGCTGGTTGCGGCGCAGGTAGACCGGCGCGACCGCCTTGCGGAACGCCTTCGAGCCGGCCACCGAGTCGCGGTCGTCGACGGTCTCGGCCAGGTCGGGCCGCAGGATCCGCACCAGGCTGCGGAACTCCTCCACGCGGTTCTCCATGGGCGTACCGGTCAGGAACAGCACCCGGTCGCAGTGCTCGGCCCATGCGGAGACGGTCCTGGAGCGGAGGGTGTCGGGGTTCTTCACGTAGTGCGCCTCGTCGACGACGAGCATGCCCAGCTCGCCCCCGCCCGGCGCCGGGAAGCCGCGCAGTGCGTCGAAGGTGGTGACCGCGACCCCGCCGCGGTCCTTCCAGTCGGCGAACGCCTCCTGCCGGTCGGGGCCGTGCAGCGGTGCCACGCGCAGCGTGCTGCGCTTCTCGACCTCCCGGGTCCAGTTGATCAGCACGCTGGCCGGGCTGACGACCAGGAAGTGGCTCTGTCCGGCGGCGGCGAGATGCGCGAGGGCCGCGATGGCCTGGATCGTCTTGCCGAGCCCCATCTCGTCGCCGAGGATCGTGCGGCGCTGGGCGAGGGCGAAGCGGGTGCCGAAGGCCTGGTAGCCGCGCAGGGAGACCCGGCGGTGCGTGTCGTCGAGCGTCTGGGTCCGGACCCGCTCGGCCACCTCGTCCGGCAGGAATCCCTCGGCCGCGGCGGGGTCGGGGGCGCGGCCGGAGACCTCGGCGAGCAGGCCGTAGTACTCGGCGGAGCGCAGCTCGAAGTCGACCAGGGCGGCCGGTTCGGACTCCGGGCGGCGCAGCAGGTCGACACAGGCCTGCGCGAGCAGTTCGGGTACGCCGTCCTGGTCGGCCTGTTCGGTCAGGGCGCGGATCTCGGCGGCGGCCGCGAGCGCGCGTTCCCGTCTGGCCTGCCCGGCGAACAGCATGCGCAGCCGTCCCGCCAGCGGCGCCGCCTCGTCCAGCAGCGGGCCGAGGCGGCGGGTCAGTACCCCGGCCGCGTCGACGGCCCGGCGTGCCTCGGGACCCGCCTCCACCAGGACGCCGAGCGCCATGACCAGGGCGGTGGTCCGCGGGTCGGGCCGGTCCACGTCGATGTGTACGGCGACGGTGTCCCGTACGGCGTCGGCGATCCGCCGGGCCGCCGCCACCGTCTGGTCGGCGGTCTGCTGTCCGACGCCGGGCAGTTGACGCAGCCGGTAGGGCCCGGCGTCGAGGACCTGCCCGACCGTCCGGAACCCGCCCTTCTCCACCTCGCCGAGCCGCAGCCTGCCCTCGGTGACGTCCTTGAGCCGGGCCACCGGGATGACGTCCAGCTCGCGCCTTGCCAGGTCGTCGTGGATCGGCGCCAGGGCCTCCCGTACGGCTTCCACGGCGCGCGCGTGGTCGCCGGCCAACGCCTGTGCCGCCTCGTACAGCCGCCCGCCCCGGGCCACCGTCTCCCGTTCGCTCCGCCCCATCGCTCCCCCGCCCCTTCCCGCCCCTCCCGTCGCGTCCTCGCATCCTGCCATCCAGGTGCGGGCAGGTCCGAGGGCCGGTCCGCGGCCCGTTGTCAGTGGGCCCCGTTACTGTGCCGCCACTTGATCGAACGATCACCGGCCGGGGGGCGTGGAAGTGCCGACACTGGATGAGGATCCGGCGTCCCTCGGGCTGGTCGTGGGCGAGGTTGGCGGTACCGGCCGCCGCCTTGAGCAGTGGCAACTCGTCCTGCCGGTCGACCAGTCGGGCTCCATGGCCGGCTCGGTGATCCACTCCGCCGTCACCGCCGCCTGCCTGTGGGGCCTTCCGGGGCTGAAGACGCAAAGCGTGTTCAACGTCGTCCTCGCCTCGGTTCTCATCCCGGCGCCGATGTTCGCCCTGCCGTTGTTCCTGCTCATGGCCAAGCTCGACATCACCAACTCCTACTGGTCGGTGCTGCTGCCCAGCTGTGTCAGCCCGTTCGGCGTCCACCTGTGCCGGATCTTCGCCGCGGCGTCCGTCCCGGACGAACTCCTTGGCCCGTGATCGAGGCGCCCGTGTACGAGACGGCGCGCCACGGCGAGGCATCCGTGATCGACGCCGTCGCCACCGTGGACGAGGACCGGGCCGCGGTCTTCCTCGTCAACCGCGACCTGGCGGAGGCGGCGCAGGTCACGATCGACGTCCGCGGCCTCGGCTCGTCGCAGGTCACCGAGGCGGCCACGCTCGCCGACCCCGACGTGTACGCGAAGAACACACTCACGGAGCAGAACCGCGTGACCCCGGCGGCGAACACGACCGCGAAACTCGCCGATGGCGTGCTCACCGTCGAACTGCCACCGGTGTCGTGGACCGCCATCGCGCTTGGCTGAGTACCGCAGCCGCATGACGGCGGGCGTGGAAAAGGGCTCTGCTCGACACCTCGGGATTGCCGAGTGTGACGGCTCCCGGGACCTGTCCGACGAGAACTACGTTTGCGGCGGAACCTTCAACAAGGGGGCCGGCGAAGGCGAGGGGCCGTGCGGCGCTGAGAGTTCGCCGGAGTGGGACGCACAAGCCTTGTGCGGGACCTCCGGTCCCACGGCCCGGCCGCTGTGCGCGGCAGACGATGACGGGGCCTCGCCCCCGTCACGGCCAGGTGGCGGGGGCGAGGTGGACGTCGACCATGTCGGCCACGTGCACGGACCACCAGCACGGTTGCCGCACCTTTCCTGACCGTCCGCGACCGCGCGCCGCCCCGGGCCCGGTCATGGGGCTGTCGTTCGGCGCACCATGTCACGGCCGGGGTCCCAGGCGGTGGCCGGTGGCCACACTTGGTGGTGGCCGGTTCGTGGCTCCCGGCGGGTCGGGGTGCGGCGGGCGGACCAGCCCGGAGCCGGGGGCAGGGCCTCCTGGGGGCCGGCGGCGGCGTGCCGGGCGGCCGCGGACCGGGCGTACAGGGCCAGCAGCAGGGCCGCCAGTTCCTCCGGTTCCGGGGTCCCGCGGGTGATCCGCAGGAGCCCGCCGGTGTCGGGCGTGCCGCTCACTGCGGTTGGTTCCCGTGCTTGCGGCTGGGGAGAGGGGCCTGCTTGGTGCGGAGCATCTCCAGGGCCCCGATGAGCCGGATCCGGGTCTCGGCCGGGTCGATCACACTGTCCACGAGACCGCGCTCGGCCGCGTAGTAGGGGTGCATCAGCTCCGCGCGGTACTCCTTGACCAGGCGCGCGCGGGCCGCGTCCGGGTCGGGTGCGTTCGCGATCTCGCGGCGGAAGACGACGTTCGCCGCGCCCTCGGCCCCCATCACAGCGATCTCGTTGCTGGGCCAGGCCAGGGAGATGTCGGCGCCGATGGAACGGGAGTCCATGACGATGTAGGCCCCGCCGTACGCCTTGCGCAGGATCAGCTGGACGCGCGGCACCGTGGCGTTGCAGTAGGCGTAGAGCAGCTTGGCGCCGTGGCGGATGATCCCGCCGTGCTCCTGGTCGACGCCGGGCAGGAAGCCGGGGACGTCCACGAGGGTGACGAGCGGGATGTTGAAGGAGTCGCAGGTCTGGACGAAGCGCGCGGCTTTTTCCGACGCGTGGATGTCCAGCACGCCCGCGTACGAGGCGGGCTGGTTGGCGACGATTCCGGTCACCCGACCGTCCAGGCGGGCCAGGGCGCAGACGACGTTGCGCGCCCAGGCCTCCTGGATCTCGAAGAAGTCGCCGTCGTCGACGATCTCCGCGATCACCGGCCGTATGTCGTACGCGTGGCCGGGGTCGGCCGGAACCAGGTCGAGCAACGCCTCGGTGCGGCGGTCCGCCGGGTCGGTGGCGGGCTCGGCCGGGGCCAGTTCGCGGTTGTTGGACGGCAGCAGGGAGAGCAGGTGGCGGACGTCCTCGAGGCAGGACTCCTCGTCGTCGTAGGCGAAGTGAGCCACCCCGGAGAGCGTCGCATGGGTGTCGGCGCCGCCGAGTGCGTCGTGCGAGATGACCTCGCCGGTCACCGCCTGCACCACGTCGGGTCCGGTGATGAACATCTGGGCGATGCCCCGGACCATGAAGACGAAGTCGGTCAGTGCCGGGGAGTAGGCGGCGCCGCCCGCACACGGCCCGAGGATCACACTGATCTGCGGGATCACCCCGGAGTTGCGGACGTTGCGGGAGAAGATGCCGCCATAGCCGGCGAGCGCGGTGACACCTTCCTGGATCCGGGCGCCGGCGCCGTCGCACAGGCCGACGATCGGACAGCCGGCGGCCTCCGCCAGATCCATCAGCTTGTGGATCTTCTCCGCGTGGGCCTCCCCCAGGGCACCGCCGAAGATCCGGAAATCGTGGGTGTACGCGAACACCGTGCGGCCGTGCACCTGGCCCCAGCCGGTGACGACTCCGTCCGTGTGCGGACGGCGGTCCTCCAGGCCGAAGCCGGTGGCCCGGTGCCGTCGCAGCTCTTCGATCTCGGTGAACGTACCGTCGTCGAAGAGCAGTGCGATGCGTTCGCGCGCGGTCAGTTTCCCTTTGGCGTGCTGCGCCTCGGTCGCCCGCTCGCTCGGGCCGCGGCGTACGCTCTCGTGCAGTTCGGCGAGTTCGGCGGCACGGTCACGCAGGTGCCCGTCCTCGCCGGCCGCCGCTGTCGGCGTCTCTGTCTCGGCAACGCTCATGGCTCCCAGCGTGCGTGCGCCCGCTCAAGGCAGCCTCAACGGCCTCTGTACACCCGGGTGGAGTCCGACTCGACCCGGGCCGTCCAGCCTTGGGTCATGACAGACCTTCACCGGCGCTCGATCGTCGTCATGTTCCCGGGAACGGGTGCCCAGCACGCGCGGATGGCAGCCGGGCTCTACGGTCACGAGCCGGTCTTCACGGACGCGGTCGACACAGTCCTGGCCCTGCTCGGCGCGGAGGGCGAGGCCGTACGGTCCGACTGGCTGGCCGACGAGCCGGTCGTGCCGATGGACGCCGACGCGCGCGCCGCTCCCCTGCTGTTCGCCGTGAACTACGGCTTGGGACGCCTGCTCGCCGGCTGGGGCGTCCAACCGGACGCCTATCTCGGGCACAGCATGGGCGAGTTCACGGCCGCCGTGCTCGCCGGCGTGTTCAAGCTGGAGGACGCGGTGCGGCTGCTGTGGGAGCGCGTCCTGATGCAGCGGGACACCCCTGCGGGCGGGATGCTCGCGGTGGCGGCGGCCCCGGAGGAACTGGCCGGATACCTGCGGGACGGTGTGGTGGTCGGCGCGGTGAACGCGCCGCGGCACACGGTGCTCTCCGGCCCGCGGGAGCCGTTGCGCGCGGTGGCACGCCGGCTCGCGGCGGACGGCAGGACGTGCAGGCGGCTCGCCACGCGCAGTCCGTACCACAGTCCCGCGCTGGCGCCGGTGGTGTCGAAGACCGAGGCCCTGATCCGCACCATGCGCCTGTGCCCGCCGCGAGTCCCCCTCTACTCCGCCTACACCGCGCGGCCGATCACCCCTCAGGAAGCGGTCAGCCCCGCGTTCTGGGCGGTACAACCGACTGCCGCGGTGATGTTCTGGCCGACGCTGGAGCGGGTGTTGCGGGACGAGGACCGGCTGCTGGTCGAGGCGGGCCCGGCGCAGACCCTGGCCGTGCTGGCGCGGGGGCACGAGGCTGTGCGCTCGGGTCGCAGTGCGGTCGTCACCTCGCTGCCGCCCCGCGCTCGGGGCCCCGAGGCGGACCGGCAGAGCGTGCGCGCGGCGCGGGAGCGGCTGCTGGCGGAGCAGGGGCGGGCATCGTCCGGGGCCGGGGAGGATCCCCGGGAGACCGCAGAGCCCCGGGAGACCGGAGCTCGCCGGGGCCCCGGACGCGGTCACTCCGGAAGGTTGCCGGTGGATCTGCCCGCCACGTAGGGGGTGCGCACGCCGTCGTAGGCCAGGTGGAGCACCATTCCGTCGCGGGCGTGGTCGAGGTTGTGGCAGTGGTCCATCCACAGACCGGGGTTGTCGGCCGTGAACGCGACCTCGTACCGCTCACCGGGCGCCACGTTCAGCGTGTCGGTCCACCACGGGCTGCCGGTCGCGCGCTCGCCGTCGCGGGACAGGACGAGCATGCGGTGGCCGTGCAGATGCATGGGATGGTCGTCGAGGCTTCGGTTGACGAAGGTGGTGCGCACCCGGTCCCCCTCCCGGACGAGCAGGGCGGGGATGTCGGGGTAGACGGCGTTGTTGACGGTCCACAGCACCATCGGGTCGCCGTCGAAGAACCCGAAGCTGTTGCCGAGCACGAGATGGAAGTCGCGGTCGTAGGCCGTCCCGGGGCCGAACGGGGTGCCCGCGCGGGAGCCGTACCGCAGCGGGTCGAAGAGCGGGCCGGTGACGGCGGGCGGGGGTGATGCTGCGCCGGTGGGATCGAGCAGCAGGGACGCCGTCTGCGTCCCTCCCTCCCCGTACGCCCCGTCCTCGCCGCAGCCCTCGAAGCCGCCTGAGCCGCCCGCGGCGTTGGCGTCACCGACCACGGTCAGCTGTACGGGCCCGGCCGGCTGGCGGAAGGTGACGTCGTAGCGGCCGCCGCCCGCGACGCGCAGCCGCCGGTCCCTGACGTCCGTGGGGCCGATGACGTCATTGCCGTCGATCGCGACGACCTTGAAGGCGGTTCCGGCGACCGAGTAGGTACGGGGGCAGTTGTCGGCGTTGACCAGTCGCAGCCGGACCGGGGTGCCGGCGGGCACCTTCTCGCGCCGGGCCCGGGTGTCGTCGCCGAACGCGGTGCGCAGCGGGCCGCCGAGCCGGCCGTTGCGGCCGCTGAGCGCGCCGCCTCCGCCTCCCCGAGGGGGCCCGGCCTGCACTTTCCCTCCGTCGACGGCCCAGGCGTGCGCGACGACGGTCCGGTCCAGGCCCGGTGGCCGCGTGTCCGGCTCCTCCACGATCAGCGCGCCGAACAAGCCGCGCGCCACGGCCTCACTGGACTGCTGGTGCGAGTGGTACCAGAAGGTGCCCGCGCGGTCCGGCCGGAAGCGGTACACATGACGTCCGCCCGGCCGTACGGCGTCCTGGGTGACCCCGGCCACCCCGTCCTCGGCGTTGGGTACGTCCACGCCGTGCCAGTGCAGGGTCACTCCGTCCGGGACGTTCCGGTTGACCAGGACCACCTCCACCAGTTCGCCCCGGCGCACCCGGAGTTCGGGGCCGGGCAGCCGGCCGTTGAAGGCGAGGGCATCCACCTTCTCGCCCGAGGCGAGGCGCAGGGTGCGCTCGGTCGCGGTGAGCGTGAAGCGCCGGTCCGGCTCGCCGGCCCGCGGCCCGGTGAGGGTGGTCAGGTCGCGCACGGGCGCCTGTCCGGCAGCCGGGCCGCCGCCCGCGTCGTACGCGTGCAGGTGGTGGGACTCGTCCATGCGGCCCGGCACCCGGCTCTGCTGCGCCATGAGGGTGCAGCCGCCGACGGACAGCATGGCGACGCAGGTCACCACGGCGGTGGACCGCAGCAGTCGCCTGGCCCGGCCGGGCGGCCGCCAGCCAGGGGCCGTCATGGCGGCCTGACGGGACTGCTGGAGCAGGAGCAGCGCGCCCGCGGCCACGGCCAGCACCGCTGTCTGGAGCACCAGGACGCCCGTGTACGGCGGGGCGGGCGGATGCAGGGTGAACAGCGCACCGGCGAGCACGGTCACGAAGCAGGCCCGCACCGGGACGACCAGCCGGGCCTGTGCGGCGGCACGGCGCAGCGCGATCTCATCCGCGTCCGTGCGCAGCCGGCCGTCGGCCGCCGCCACGCCGCCCACACGCACGTCCGCCAGGACCGCGTCCGGCGCCCCCATGTCCGGCACACCCGCGTCCGTCACCTCCATGTTCGTCACGTCCCTGTGCGCCGCCCGCGTGCGCGCGGTCTCGTCCACGTCCCTGCCCACGCGGCCGTCGGCCGGCGCCGCGCCGTCCACATGCGGGTTTGCCACGCCCGCGTCCGTCACACCCGTGTGCATCACCTCCATGTCCGGCACACCCGCGTCCGTCACCTTCATGTCCGGCACACCCGTGCGCGCCGCCCGCGTGCGCGCGGTCTCATCCGCGTCCGTCACCCCCATGTCCGGCACGCCCGCGTCCGTCACCCCCATGTCCGGCACATCCGGGTGCGCCGCCCGTGTGCGTATGGCGTCGGCCGTGTCCGCGTGGGCCGGGGGCTTCGGGCGGGCCAGCCGCCAGTACGCGGGGGCCGCGAGCACCGCCACCGCGACGGCGGCCAGGGCCGGCGGCACTGCCGCGAACAGCACGAAGTCAGCGGCGGCCCGCCACCCCGCGGCGCCGGCGAGGGCGAGGGCGAGGGCGACCCGCAGCGCGAGCACCAGCAGGCATACGCCCAGCAGGACCAGACCGAGCCGGGCCCTGCGCCGGATCGAGCGCGGCGCGGCGCGCAGCGCGAGGAGCCGCGCGCCGCGGGCCGCGAAGCCCCAGAAGACAGCGGCCAGCACGGCCCACAGCACGTTCTGTTCGAAGAGGTTCTCCACCATGCGGTCAGCGTGGCCCGCGTTCGTCGAGCCTCCCTCGAGGCGGCTCGACCATGCTCGCCTGGGCCGTGGCAGCCGCCCGGCCCAAGTGAGCGACAGAGAGGGCCACATGATGCAGGAGAGGCGTTGTGCGCTGGTCACGGGCGGGTCGCGGGGCATCGGCCGTGCGATCGCGGTCCGGTTGGCGCGGGAGAGCTACGACATCGGATTCTGCTCGCGGTCCGCCGACGAGGCGGCCCTGGAGACGGCCCGCCTGGTCGCCGAGGCCGGGGCCGCGGTCCACCACGCCGTCTGTGATGTCACCGACGCCGAGGCCGTGCGCGCGTTCGTCGGCGCGGCTCAGGAGAAGCTGGGCGCGCCGTACGCCGTCGTCAACTGCGCCGGTGTGCTCCGGGACCGCCCGATGGCGCTGATGTCGGCGCAGGACTGGTCCGCCGTGGTCGGCACCAGTCTGGACGGCGCGTTCCACGTCAGCCGCTCGGTGTTGCGCGGGCTGATCACCCGCAGGGCCGGTGCGATCGTGAACGTGTCGTCGGTCATCGGTGTCTACGGCAACCCGGGGCAGACCAACTACGCGACGGCCAAGGCCGGGCTGAACGGCCTCACGCGGGCGCTCGCGAAGGAGGTCGCGCCTTACGGGGTGCGGGTCAACGCCGTGGCGCCCGGGTTCATCGAGACCGACATGCTGGACGGCATGACGGCCAAGGCCCGCGACGCCGCCGTGGGGAAGGTCGCGATGGGCCGCTTCGGCACCGCGGAGTCGGTCGCCGCCCTGGTCGCGTTCCTGCTGTCCGACGACGCCGACTACGTCACGGGACAAGTGGTGCAGATAGACGGCGGGATAGCGCTGTGAGGAGGACGACGCGATGACCTCGGACAGCATGGCGCCCGCCTCCGCCGCCGCGGCGCCTCAGGCCGGTTCCGCCCGGCCGGTGCGGGCGCTGTTCCGCGAGCGCTGGTTCAGCACCCTGTTCATGACGGACATGTGGGAGCGGTTCAGCTTCTACGGCATGCAGGCACTGCTGTTCCTCTACGCGACAGCACCCGCCGCCCAAGGCGGCCTCGGGCTCTCCGACGGCACGGCAGGGGCACTGTTCGGCCTCTACATCTCGGTGTCGTTCCTGGCCGCCATGCCCGGTGGCTGGCTCGGCGACCGGGTGCTGGGCACCCACCGGGCGATGCTGAGCGGGGCTCTGGTCATCATGGCCGGCCACGTCTGCATGGCCGTACCCGCACACACCACCTTCTATCTCGGGCTGCTTCTGGTCGCCTGCGGCACCGGGCTGCTCAAGCCCAACCTGCCCGTGATGTTCGACCAGATGAACCCGGGTGCCAGCAGCCCGCAGCGGCAGGCGGCCTTCTCACTGTTCTACATGAGCGTCCAGGTCAGTGCCCTGCTCGGCCCGCTGGTCACCGGGTTGCTGGGCGAGCGCGTCAACTGGCATCTGGGGTTCGGCGCCGCGGCGGTCGGCATGGCCTTCGGCGTGCTGCAGTATCTGCACGGCGCCCCGTCGCTGCGCGGGGCCCGGACGGGGCCCAGCCGTCCGCTGCCGCCGGCCGCACTGCGCCGGCTGGTGCGCGGCGCCTGGGTGGCCCTGGCCGGCGCGGTGCTGCTCGTCTGTGGGGTCGCGGCGGCGGGTGGGCTGCCGTTGCGGCCCGTGCTCGCGGTCTGCGGGCTTGCCGCGCTCGTCGCGCCCGTCTGGTACTTCCGGCGGCTGACGCGGGGCCGGGACGTGGCGGAGGCGGAGCGGGCCCGGGTCCGGGCCTTCAGGCGGATCTTCGTGCCGTCCGTGCTGTTCTGGGCGATGTACAGCCAACTCGGCTCGGTCTTCAGCCTGTTCGCGCGTGAGCACACCGACCGGGAGATCGCGGGCTTCACGGTTCCCGCCAGCTGGTTCCAGTCCGCCCACCCGCTGTTCCTGCTGCTGCTCGCGCCGCTGTTCGCCTGGCTGTGGCTGCGGGTCGGCAGCAGGGTCGTCGTGGTACGGAAGTTCGCCGTGGGCCTGTTCTGCGCGGCGGGGGGCTTCGCCGTCCTCTCGGTGGGCGCCTGGTTCACGGGCGACGGGGCCGCACGCGTGTCCGCGCTGTGGCTGCTCGCCGCGTTCCTGTGCATGACGTGCGGTGAGCTGGTGTACGGCCCCGTCGGGCTGAGCACCACCGCGGAGTCGACGCCGAAGGGGCACAACAGCCGGATGATGGGCCTCTTCTACCTGGGCGCGGCACTCGGCGGCGGCACGGGTGGCCAGTTGTCGCATCTCGTGGGTGTCCTGCCTCTGTGGGTCTACCTGGGAGGTTTCGCCGTGGTCGCCGCCGTCACGGCAGTGCTCCTCGTCCTCAGAACGACTCAAATCTGACGTCGAGTTCGTCTGGACTCCGCCTCAAGTCGCCCCGTACAGCCTGGTCTCCACCCGCCCGGCCGCTCCGGGCAGCTGACCGAAGGAGTCCCATGGCTCATCGCACTCTCATCGTCGCGCGGATGCAGCACGACGACGCGGACAACGTGGCCGCTCTGTTCGCCGAGTCCGACGCGACCGACCTGCCGCACATGATCGGCGTCCAGCGGCGCACGCTGTTCCGCTTCCACGGCCTGTACTTCCACCTCGTGGAGGCCGAGGAGGGCATCAACGACAACCTCTACAAGGCCCGCAGCCACCCGCTCTACCAGGACATCAACACCCGCCTCCAGCAGTACATGACGCCCTACGACCCGTCATGGCGCGAGCCCAAGGACTCCATGGCCGAGTCCTTCTACAGCTGGACGCCCTGAATTCACACCGCCGCATCCCGTCCCGGCTCCCGGGACGTCCGTCCCCACTCCCCATATGTGGAGCACCCATGCAGACCACGGACCTGACGAAGGTCACCATCGACGACGTGCCGCCCAACCGCAAGCGGGGCGGCGATCTGCGTGTCCTGCTCAGCCCCAAGACCTGTGGAGCCACCTCGGGGTTCATGGGCGTAGGCACGCTGGAGCCGGGCGAGTTCGTCTCCGAGCACTACCATCCGCACTCCGAGGAGTTCTTCCACACCATCCGCGGCCGGATCCTGCTCCGCATCGAGGGGAGGGAGCTGACGCTGGAGCCGGGCGAGTCCTTCATGGTCCCGATCGGCGTGCGGCACCGCATCGAGAACCCCTACGACGAGCAGGCCTTCGTCGCCTTCTTCCTCAGTCCGCTCGCCCCGCGTCCGGAACTCGGCCACGTCGACTGCGAGCCGCTGCCCGGCGAGGGCACCCTGCCGGAAGTGGGGGACGTGCGATGACCCGACGCGCGGTGATCACCGGCATCGGTGTCGTCGCCCCGGGCCGGCCCGGCCGGGAGGCGTTCTGGGAGATGATCGTCAAGGGCCGTACGGCCACCCGCCGTATCACCCTGTTCGACCCGACGCCGTTTCGCAGCCGCATCGGAGCGGAGTGCGACTTCGACCCCGAGCAGGCCGGACTGTCCTTCCAGGAGATCCGGCGCACCGACCGGGCGGGCCAGTTCGCGCTGGTCGCGGCCCGCGAGGCGATGGCCGACAGCGGCCTGGACACGGACGCCGAGGACCCGCACCGGATCGGCGTGAGCGTCGGCAACGGGGTCGGCAACGCCATCTCCATGGAGCAGGAGTACCGCACGGTCAGCGACAACGGCCGTGAGTGGCTCGTCGACCCGTCGTACATGGTGCCTCACCTGTACTCGTATGTGATGTCGAGTTCGCTGGCGACCGAGGTGGCCTGGGCCTCGGGGGCCGAGGGGCCGGCGACCGTGGTCAGCTCCGGCTGCTGCGCGGGCATCGACGCCGTCGGGTACGCCGTCGACCTGATCCGTGAGGGCTCCGCCGACGTGATGGTGGCGGGGGCCACGGACGCGCCGATCTACCCGATCACGGTGTCCTGCTTCGACACCCTGCGCGCCTCGTCCACCAGCAACGACGACCCGGAACACGCCTGCCGCCCGTTCGACCGGCGGCGCAACGGCCTGGTCCTGGGCGAGGGCTCCGCCGTGTTCGTGATCGAGGAGCTGGAGCACGCCCGCCGCCGCGGCGCCCGGATCTACTGCGAGGTGGCCGGCTACGCGGCGCGCGCCAACGGCTACCACATGACGGGTCTGCGTCCCGACGGCCGCGAGATGGGCGAGGCGATCACCGCGGCGCTCGACGAGGCCAGGATCAACCCCGACGAGATCGACTACGCCAACGCGCACGGCTCCGGCACCAAGCAGAACGACCGCCACGAGACCGCCGCGTACAAGCGCAGCCTGGGCGAGCACGCGTACGACATCCCGGTCAGCTCGATCAAGTCGATGGTCGGGCACTCGCTCGGCTCGATCGGCTCGATCGAGATCGCGGCCAGCGCGCTGGCCATCGACCGGGGCACCATCCCGCCGACCGCCAACTACGAGGAACCGGACCCCGAGTGCGATCTGGACTATGTGCCGGGCATCGCGCGCGAGGCGGAGCTGGACGTCGTCCTCAGCGTGGGCAGCGGGTTCGGCGGGTTCCAGAGCGCCGTGGTGCTCACGTCGCCGAGGAGGATCGCATGAGCGCGCCGGTCATCACCGGGGTGGGCGTGGTCGCCCCCAACGGCCTGGACCGCGAGGCGTGGTGGCAGGCGACCCTGGACGGAAAGTCGGGGCTCGGCCGGATCTCCCGGTTCGACCCGGACCGCTATCCGGTGCAGGTCGCCGGCGAGGCCGTCGGGTTCGACCCGGCGGACCACGCGCCGCAGCGGCTGGTCAGCGAGACCGACGCCATGACGCAGTACGCCTTCGCCGCGACCAACGAGGCGCTGGCGGACGCGGCGGTGGACCCGGGCTCGCTCGCCGACCTGGACATGGCCGTCATCACCGCCAACTCCTCGGGCGGTGTCGAGTTCGGCCAGCGTGAATTGCAGAAGCTGTACACGGAGGGCCCGCAGGCCGTGGGCGCGTACATGTCCATCGCGTGGTTCTACGCGGCGACGACCGGCCAGCTGTCCATCCGGCACGGCATGCGGGGGCCCTGCGGTGTGGTCTGCTCCGAGCAGGCCGGCGCTCTGGACGCGCTGGGCCAGTCCCGCCGGGTCCTGGCCAAGGGCACCCGGCTGGTGGTCTCCGGCGGCACGGACGCCTCGCTGTCCCCGTACGGACTGGTCTGCCAGATGGCGAACGGCCGGGTCAGCGAGGAGTCGCGGCCCGACCGCGCGTATGTGCCCTTCGACGAGGAGGCGAGCGGCTACGTACCCGGCGAGGGGGGCGCGATTCTCCTCCTGGAGAGCAGGGACGACGCGCGGGCCCGGGGGGCGCGGCGGATCTACGCCGAACTCGCGGGCTATGCGGCCGCCTTCGATCCACGGCCCGGCTCAGGCCGCCCGCCCGGACTGCGTCGCGCGGCCGAACTCGCCCTGGCGGACGCCCGGATGGCGGCCCCGGACGTCGACGTCGTCTTCGCCGACGGCTACGGCGTGCCGGAACTCGACCGGCAGGAGGCCGAGGCCCTCAGCGCGGTCTTCGGCCCGGGAGGGGTCCCGGTCACGGTCCCCAAGACCATGACGGGCCGCCTCTACGCCGGTGGCGCGGCGCTCGACACCGCGGCCGCCGTCCTGGCCCTGCGTGACCAGGTGATCCCGCCGACGGTCCATTCCCGGCCGTCCGCGGCACACGGCCTCGACCTGGTCACCGGGCAGCCACGGGAGGCCCGGCTGCGGACCGCGCTGGTCCTGGCCCGTGGATACGGAGGTTTCAACGCGGCCGTGGTCCTCAAGTCCGTGTGACACCCGCACCCGCACCGCGCGTCGCCGGCCGGCCGCCGTCCACGGGGCCCAGAACACATGTCGTCGACCGCACCACCCGTTCAGCCACCGACCCTGACGCACCCTGCAGGAGGAACAGATGAGCAACACCATGACCTTCGAGGACCTCAAGGCCATCGTCAGCCGCTGCGTCGGCGAGCTCGACGAACTCGACCTCGCCGAGACCGACCTCGCCACGGCCTTCACCGAGATCGGCTACGACTCCCTCGCGGTGCTCGAGATCGCCAGCCAGATCCAGCGGGAGTACGGGCTGCAGATACCGGACGAGGCCATCGAGACGATGGACAGCCCGAAGGCCGTGATCGACTACGTCAACAACAGCCTCGCGGCGGCCTGACATGGCAGTCACCGACAACAGCATCGTCGTCGACGCACCCATGGAGCTGGTGTGGGAGATGACCAACGACGTCGCGTCCTGGCCGGAGCTGTTCTCCGAGTACGCCGCCGCGGAGATCCTCGAACGCGACGGTGACACGGTCCGCTTCCGGCTCACGCTCCGCCCCGACGACGACGGCAACGTCTGGAGCTGGGTCTCCGAGCGCACGCCCGACCCCGTCAGCCGTACGGTGCGGGCGCGGCGGATCGAGACGGGCCCCTTCGAGTTCATGAACCTCCACTGGACTTACGCCGAGACCGACGGCGGTGTGGAGATGCGCTGGCGGCAGGAGTTCGAGGTCCGGCCGGGGCTGCCGTTCGGCAACGCGGAGATGGCCGAGCGGCTGAACACCAACACCCGCCGGGAGATGGCCCGGATCAAGGAGCTGGTGGAGAAGGCCGCCGCACAACGCGCGGCGGTGGGCCGATGACGCCCGGACTGCGGGTGCTGCTGAGGATCCGGATCGTGCCGGGGCGCGAGGCGGAGTTCGAGCAGTTGTGGCGCACCCATGCGCGCACCGTCCGGCGGTTCCCGGACAACCACGGTCAGCAGCTGCTGCGGCTGAGCGGGGAGAGCGGTCACTACACGGTGCTGACCGACTGGACCGACGAGCCGTCCTTCCGGGCATTCGAGCGCAGCCCCGAGCAGCAGGCGTATCTGCAGCGGCTGTGGCCCATGCGGGCGGACGGCGAGATGCAGCTGCTCGAACCACTCCATGAACTGTCACCGGCCGCCACGGCCGAAGCCTGAGGAAACGGGAGGAAACGATGAGTCTGCAGCAGGAACAGGTCGCCGAGCTGATCGAGCTGGTCGAGTCGGTGCCCGCCAAGGAGCTCGAAGCCGCCGTGGCCGGGCGCGAGGGCGGTCTGGACGCCGCGCTGACGCTGATATTCGACCTGCTCGTCTCCGAGTTCAACCCGGAGAAGGCGAAGGGGCAAAAGGGCGTCTTCCAGTTCGACATCGCCTCCGGTGAGGGCCAGAAGCTGCACTATGTGCACGTCGAGTCCGGCACCTGCCGGACCGACAAGGGCCTGCACGAGGCCCCCGACATCACCATCGGGATCAAGCTCCCCGACATGCTGGCCATGGGTGTCGGCAAGCTGCCCGGGGCCAAGGCGTTCCTCACCGGGAAGCTGAAGCTGCGCGGCAGCCCGCTCATGGGCACCAAGCTGGGCGAGTGGTTCGACCACCCCGAGGTGTGACGACGGGCGCGACAGCCGCAACCGGAAACCGCCGCCGTGCCCTGGGCACGGCGGCGGTTTCGCCGTTCGGCGGCGCGGATCTCGCCGCCCGGCGGGTCAGTCCACGCCCAGCACCGACATGTGCGCGATCGACAGCATGGCCTGCTCGTGGACGAGCGCCAGATAGGCGTCCGGGTGGGAGGGCCGCTCGGAGTTGCGCAGATACGGCTCCAGCCACCGGTCGGCGTCCTGGCCGAAGCAACGGTCCGTCAGGAAGCTGACGACGTCGTAGGGGTGGCCGTCGTACTGCACGACGCGGACCAGGGTGTCCTCGTGCAGGAACAGCGCCGTGCGGACGATCGTCGGGTGGTCCTCGGACAGGGGCAGGGACGCCCTGCGGTTCGCGGTCGCGCGGGCAGCGGCCAGTTCGTCCCCCGCTCCCGGGCGCAGCGGATACCGCACGGCCACGGTGCCGGCCGCGGGCCGCTCGTCGGGGCTGTGCTGTTCCAGTACGGTCATCAGGCTGCGGTGGAAGTGATCCCTGAAGCCTTCCGGGGTCTCGGTGTCACGCGGCTCGACGAGGTAGGGCAGGATCGCCCGCTCGGCCTCGTGGACGCCCTTCTGCACAGACATGTGCCGGGCGATCTGGGCGGCGCCCGCACCGTCGTGGTGGATCACCCTGACCAGGGTGTCTCCCTGGACGAAGAGGCCGGTTCCGAGCAGCATTCCGATGGTTTCCCCCGAGCCGTCCTTGATGACGGGCGAGTCGACCCGGGTGAAGTTGTGCGGCGCGAAGACCTCGGTGAGTTCGTCCTCGTGGCCGGGACGGACACGGTACGTGATCGCGTCCAGTGGCATGGCGGTTCTCCTCCTCTTGCGGGGCTTCAGCGGGTGGCGAGCACCGCGACGGTGTCGACGAGCAGGGCGAGCGCGGCCAGCGCCGTGCGCAGCCGGTGCCAGGCGCGCCACAGCGGCCTCGGGTCCTGCCACGGGCCGTCGGCGGCGAGCCGGCTCAGCGAGCGGTTGATCGGGACGTTCCCGAGGTGCGATACCGCCTGCACGCCGATGAGCAGCACGGACGCCACGGGGAACAGCACCTGGCCGGGCGCCTCGGCGAGAAAGCCGAGAGCGAAGCCGCTGAGCGTCACGACGTTGACCAGAATCGGCATCAGCGGGTGGTAGCCCTTGCCCAGCAGGGCATGCGCCTGGAGATAGTCCACGCGTCCCATGGCCGACATTGCGGGGGCCACACTGACGAGTACCGCCACGAAAATACCCGTGACGGTCCCCGCCCCGGTGAGCACGACCCCGGCCAGCACTTCCTCAAGCATCACGACTCCCAGTCCTGACGGTGTGTGTCCGCCACCGTGCCGCCGGCTGCTCGATTCGCTGTGGAGGAGGGCTCGACGGCGTGGCCGCGCGCGGCAGGACCCCGGCCGCCGGTGATCGTCGAGTGGTCTTCGAGTCCGCTTCGACCCGCTGCTCCGACAGTCGAGGCAGCGGCCCACCGCACCGAGCGGTGGTCAGGTCGGGAGGTGACTCGTGGTCGACTTCGTCCGGGTACTGATGCCTGTGGCTCTGCTCGCCGGCGGACTCGCGGCCGGCGGCCTGGCCATCTCGGTCCTCGCGGCGCCGCTGTTCACGACCCTGCCCACCGGGATGTACGTCCCGGTGCACAAGGGCCTGGTCACCCGCTTCGACCCGTTCATGCCGGTCTCGCTGCTCAGCTGCCTGCTGTGCGACGTGGCCCTGGCGATCACCGCGCCCGGGCTCGTTGTGCGGTCGCTCGTCGCGGCGGGCGCGCTGCTGCTGCTCGCCGCCATGACGGTGTCACTCACCAAGAACGTGCCGATCAATCGCTGGCTGTCGACCCTCGACCCGCAGAACCTGCCGGCCGACTTCGACCGCCGCGACCCACGCGAGCGCTGGATCCGCTGGAACCGCGTGCGGGGCGCGCTCGCCGTCGCGGCGCTGCTGGCCAACGTGAGCGCCGCCGCCGTACTCATCTGACGCCCGTCACCTGACGCCCCGTCATCCAACCCCTTCGGCCTAGGAGTAGGTGTGGACACCATGACCGGTGTGGTCGGCCCGGCGATGACCGCCGCCCTGCCGCCCCATGTACGGCTTCTGCTGCTGACGGACGGCAAACGGATATCCCGTGTGCTGCACGTGGTCGCCGAACTCGGCGTCGCCGACGAGCTGGCCGACGGCCCGCTCACGGTGGCGGAGCTGGCCGCGCGGACCAGCACCCACGCGGACTCCCTGGGCCGCGTACTGCGGGTCGCCGCCGCTTTCGGCGTGTTCGCCGAGCAGCAGGACGGGCGGTACACGCTCACCGACATGAGCCAGGCCCTGCGCTCCGACGTGCCCGGCAGCCAGCGGGACATGGTCCTCTACAACGGCGACGAGATGCTGTGGCGCTCGTACGGCCGGCTGATGCACACCGTGCGGACCGGTGAGCCCGCGTTCGAGGCCGCCTACGGCCACGGCTTCTTCGCGCATCTGGAGCAGGTCCCGCAGGCGGGTGCGCTGTTCGACCGCGCGATGACGGGCATGAGCCGGGCCACCGCGCGGATGCTGCTCGACAGCTTCGACTTCGGCCGCTTCGAGCGGATCGCCGACGTCGGCGGCGGGCGCGGCTGGTTCCTCGCGGAGCTGCTGGGGGACCATCCGCAGGTGCGCGGCACGCTCATCGACCGCCCGGCCGTGGTCGAGGAGGCGCACAAGATCTTCGAGGAGGCGGGGGTCGCGGACCGCGTCGAGGTGGTCCCGGGCGACTTCTTCGAGGAGCTGCCCGCGGGCCGGGACGCGTACGTGCTCAAGGCCGTGCTGCACGACTGGGACGACGAGCGGGCGGCGGCGATCCTCGGCCGGATCCGCGCCGCGCTCCAGGACCGTCCCGACGGGCGTCTGCTGATCTGCGAGTTCCTGGTGGGCCCCGCCAACCAGTGGGACCGCGGCAAGCTCCTCGACCTGGACATGCTCATCCGGTTCGGCGGGCGCGAGCGCGGCGAGGACCAGTGGCGTGCGCTGCTGGCGACCGCGGGCTTCGAGCTGGTGAACGAGCCGGTGGCCGGGCGCTGGGCGGTCCTGGAGTGCCGTCCCGTCCCGGCCGGCCGGTGAACGGACCGATCCGACGCGGCGCAGGCCGCACAATGACGGAGGTTGGTATGGAACTTCGGCTGGTGGGCAAGAACGCGCTGGTCACCGGCGGCAGCCGGGGCATCGGGCGGGCCGTCGTCCTGGCACTGGCCAAGGCCGGCGCCACGGTGGTCACCTGCTACCGGCAGGAGGGCGAGGCGGTGGACAGCCTGGCCCGTGAGCTGAAGGAGATCGGTGGCGACCATGTGCTGGTACGGGCCGATGTCGGCACCGCCGAGGGGGTCGAACTGCTGCTGTCGGAGTGCCGCAGCCGGTTCGAGACGCTGGACGTACTGGTCAACAACGCGGGCGTGATCAGCCAGGTCCCGTTCGCCGAGCTGCCGTTCGAGGAGTGGGAGCGGGTCGTCACCACCAACCTCACCGGCCCGTTCATGGTGATCAGCAAGGCCTTGCCGCTGCTGCGCGAGGGCTCCTCGGTGATCAACATCGGCTCCCGCGGCGCCATGGCGGGCATCCCGCTGCGCGGCCACTACACCGCCTCCAAGGCCGGTCTCGTCGGGCTCACCCGCTCGCTGTGCAAGGAACTCGGCGGCCGGGGCATCCGGTTCAACGTCGTGGCACCGGGCGTCATCGACACCTCGGAGCCGGACGAGCTGACCGAGGAGCAGCGCGCCGCGTACAACGAGCGGTACCTGCGCATGATGGCGCTGGGCCGCTTCGGGCGGCCGGACGAGATCGCCGGCGCCGTGCTGTTCCTCGCGAGCGAGCTGTCCACGTACGTCAACGGCGAGACGCTGCACGTCGACGGGGGTGTCTGAGATGGCGGAGCAGGTCGGCTCATTCCGGGTGCTGCTGACCGTCCAGGTCAAGCCGGGCCTTCAGGCGGAGTTCGAGAAGGTCTGGGCCGAAGGCAGCAAGGAGGTCACGGCGCAGCCCGCGAACCTGGGCCACACCCTGGCGCGCAGCGCGCAGGAGGAGTCCGTGTACTACGTGGTGAGCGACTGGACGGACCGCGAGTCCTTCCTCTCCTTCGAGAGCAGCCCGGAGCACGTCCGCCACCGCGAGAAGCTGCACCCGTACCGGACCGGCGGCTCGCTGGCGATGATGCACCTGGTGGAGGTGGCCGGATGAACGGGGCCGGGCCGGCCGCGGCCGGCCGGGTGCGGATCCTGCTGTACCTGCGGGCCGCCGAGGCGGACGTGCCCGCGGTGGCAGAGGCGTACCACCGGATCAGCAAGGATCTGGCCGGTACGCCGGGACTGCTGGGCAACGAGTTGCTGCGCGACGTCACGGATCCCAGTGCGTACGCGGTGCTCAGCGAGTGGGAGAGCATGGCCGCGTTCCACGACTGGGAGGCGGGCTCCTCCCACCGCGGCACGACCTCGCCGCTGCGTCCGTACCAGGACGGGGAACGCACCAGCCCGTTCGCGCTGTTCGAGGTGACCGCCGCGTACTGACCGTCCGGCGGCTCACCGGGGCATGTGCCTTGCGCTGTGTGTGTTCCGTGTTCCGTGTTCCATGTGCCATGTGCCGTGGGGGTGCTCACTCCCCACGGCACTTCCGCATGCCGACGCGCCGCCGGGGGCAGGCGGCGGGAGGAGTCCGCACCGCCGCCGTCGGCATGCCGCTCCACCTGTCAGCGCCTCGGCCGGGCAGGCTCACGCGCCGCGCGATCCCGCCGGGAAGCCGCTGCGCCGGTGACGGGCGGCGTCGACGTCGGCGTCGGCACATCCGCGGAAGGCACGCTCCGGAGCCGGCGCCTCGCGCTTGTCCGCGAGAGCTCGGTCCGCCCGGCCGGTGACGTGGGCCCGGCACTCCCGGACCGCAACCGCAAGCGGGCACCCGCCCCCTTCGGGAGCGGATGCCCGCTTCGCGCTGGCGCGGTCCTTGCCGACGGAGGTCAGGGCAGGCGCACCACCTGGCCCGCGTAGACCAGTCCCGCGCCGAAGCCGGCCAGGAGCGCGAGGCCGCCGCTGGGGGCCTGCCCTGAGGCCAGGAGTTCCTCCATGGCCAGCGGTATGGACGCGGCCGAGCTGTTGCCGCTGGTGACGATGTCACGGGCGACAGCCGTGCGCTCGGTGAGGCCCAGCTGCTCCACGACGAAGTCGGTGATGAGCATGTTGGCCTGGTGCGGAATGAAGGCGTCCAACTGGTCCACGGTCACACCGGCCAGCTCCAGCATCCGCTGGGTGGCGGGCACCAGTTCGTTGGTGGCCCAGCGGTAGACCTTCCAGCCCGACATGGTGATGGCGGGCCTGTCGTCGGAGCGCTCCCCGGTCCCGTCGTGCCAGGGTGCGGTCATCTTCAGTGCGGCGTTGCGCGAGCCGTCGGCCCGCCAGACCACCGGCCCGATCCCCGGTTCGTCGGACGGGCCGACGACCACCGCACCGGCGCCGTCGGCGAACAGGAACGCGGTGTCGCGGTCGGAGTGGTCGAGGATGTCGGTCATCCGCTCGGCCCCGATGACCAGCACATGGTCGGAGCGCCCCATGCGGACCAGGTCACTGGCGAGCGCGACGGCGTGGCAGAAGCCGGCGCAGGCCGCCGAGATGTCGAAGGCGGCCGCCTGTCCGGCGCCCAGCCGGTGCGCGACCTCCACCGCCACAGCGGGCATCTGCTCCATGGAGGTGATGGTGGCCAGAATGACCGTACCGATCTGCTCGGCCCCGACACCGGCCGCGGCGAGCGCCTTCTCGGCGGCGGCGGTCGCCATCATGGGCAGGGTCTCGTCGACGGAGGCGTAACGACGCGAGCGTATGCCCGAGCGGCGCTCGATCCAGTCCGGGTCGAGTCCGGTCCGCTCGGCGATCTCGGTGTTGGGCACGGAGCGCTCGGGGCGGTACACACCGACTCCCAGGAGTCGGCTGTGACGCAGGACCTGAGTGTCCTGAATCGGCGTCATGGTGATCCTTTCAAGGCGTACGGGGGCCGGGCGACGGACTACGGGTGGACCGGGCAACGGATGAGGGACGGGGGCGGCGGTCAGCGGGCCGCGGCCCGCGGGGATTGCCGGCGCCCCCGGCGCGTGGGGCCCCACGGCTTGTAGGTGGACACGGCCGTCATGAAGACCAGCGAGAGCAGGGCGACCGCCGCCGCCGCGGTCATGGACCAGCCGACCGTGTCCAGTTCGCCACCGCGCACCGGGGCCCCCTGGTCGACCAGTTCGTTGGCGCGCAGGATCAGCTGGTGGATCACGGAGAAGCCGAGCACCATCACCCCCATCGTGGTGAAGAACTTGACGGCCACCCACCTGCGCTGCAGCAGCCCCCACTTGGTGCCGGCGCCCACGATGATCCCGGTGATCAGCGCGAACATGCTGGTCATTCCGAGGAAGATCTCATCGAGCATGGACATGATGCGGTACACCGCGGCCTGCTGCTCGGCATCGCTCGTGGTGGCCCCGGAGACCGACATGGCGAACATGCCCGTCACCAGCCCCAGCCAGCCGACGGAGATGGCCACATGGGCGGTGAGCACCGCCTTGCGCATCCGCTGCGAGATGGTGCGGTTGCGCCCGCGCACCTGCCCCATCCACCGGTTGACGGAGGGGACGTACAGCAGGACCAGGCCGATGACCGAGGGCACCAGGCTGGCGACGGCGAGGCTCGCCTGCAGCGGCCCGACCAGGGGCCGTCCGCCGAGCTGGGCGAGACCGAGACCGGTGAACACCAGACCCAGGGCGGTGAACACGGTGAGCAGCACCCGCCCCCACTGGCGGCCCGCCCGTAGCATCTCGGCGAAGAAGCCGAACAGCGCGCAGAAGGCGATGGTCAGGGCCAGATCGCCGGTGGTGGCCGCACCGGCGACGCCGGTCTCGATCTGATGGGCGATTTCGAAGACGTTGCTCGCGATCGCGGCGAGTGTCGCCACGATCACCATGGCGTAGGCCCAGCCGACGGCGGGCGGGGGCCCCACCGGCGCCGTGGCCGCGGCGGCTTGGCGGACCGTGTCCGTGGGCGGCCGTCGGTCGCCGCTTGCGTGCGGGGCTCGCCGCCCGTCTGTCCGGTCTGTCGCACTCACCGTCGCGCCTCCTTCGGGACAGGCGCGGACCTCCCGCGGCAGCGGGGCTCTGACGCGCCGTCGGTATGCGGGGTTCTGGCGCGATCAGACTGGCCGGGCGGGCTCGAAGGTCACTCGAAGTCCGATAGGACGGTGAGAAGGGTGCCGCCCACGGCGGGGCCGGCCCGGTTCAGCCGGCCGCCGCGGAGTTGTCCAGCGAACTCACGAACTTGGTGAGCAGCCGGGCAAACTCCCGCTGCTCGTCGCCGCCCCAGTCCTGGAGCACGGTGCTGTAGAAGGCCTGTCGGGTACGGTGCGCGGCGGCGACGGCGTCACGGCCCGCCCGGGTCAGCTCCAGGCAGCTGCGCCGGCCGTCCTCCTGTGAGGCGACCCTGCGCACGAAGCCGGCCTTGACCGCGTCGGCGACGATCCTGCTGGCCCGTGACGGGTCGATGCTGAGCCGGTCCGCGACGAACCCCACGGTGACGTCGCCGCCCTGCTCGCTCAGTCCCTCGTCGACCGCGTCGATGACACTGAGTGTGTTGAGGTCCACGGGCTCTGCCATGCCCTTCACGACGGGCCGGGCCAGGCTGCGTCTGGCCTGCCGGCGCCGGATCCGGATCATCGCCAGTTCGACGGCGCTCAGCACGTCCGCCTCCACAGGAGCCTCGCGGGGCCCCTCAGAACCGCTCTCCTGACGGCTGTTGCCCTGCTTGGTGTCTGCACCGTTCACACTGCGAGGTTACTCGACATCGTGTGGTTCCAGCATTCCTGTGGACTCAGCATTCCTTGCCGTGCGACCATTATATGCGAACGTCATGCATATGCTCTTGAACATTAAAATGGCCGTCGCCGTCGCGACCGCGTCGGATGGCCATCCCCTTCAGGACCCCAGGAGGCCGGACATGCCCGAGAACCGCACCGCCACCCGCACCGCGAGCACGGCCCGCACCCGAGTCCTCGCCGTCGTGGGCGCCGTCGTCGCCGGCTCGCTGATCTGGGTCATCGCCCACTCGGTGCTCGACATCGACGTGCGCACCCCCGACGGCCCCGGCTCGACCACCACCACCGAACTCGTCTTCCCCGCCGTGCCGATCTCGGTGGCGGTCGTCTCCCTGCTGGGCTGGGGCCTGCTGGCCCTCCTGGAGCGCAGGAGCAGCCGCGGCCGGGCCGTGTGGACGGGGGTCGCCGTGGCCGTACTCGTCCTCTCGCTGTTCGCGCCCCTGTTCGCGCAGGGCCTGACCGCGGGCAACCGGATCACCCTGGTACTGCTCCACCTCACGGTCGGCGCGATCCTCATCCCCGCCTACCGCCGCGAGGGCGCGCGGGCGTGATCCCGGCTCCGTACACCGCCCGCGGTCCAGCACGTCTCCATGAGGCTTCGAGCGTCCCAGGAGATCGTTGCGCATCACGGAACCGACAGGCCACGGAAGGAGACCCGTCATGTGCGGCATCGCAGGCTGGGCCCGCCACGAGAGCGGTCCGGCCCGGGAGGACCCCGCAGTCGCCTCAGGCATGGTGCGGGCGATGGCCTGCCGCGGCCCGGACGACCAGGGCGTGTGGGCGGACCGGCAGGCAACGCTGATGCAGACCAGGCTGGCGGTCATCGACATCGAGGGCGGCCGCCAGCCCATGACCGCCCCGGCGGACGGCCCGGCCGACGACCAGGAGCCGCCCGCGGTCCTCGCCTACAACGGCGAGGTCTACAACTTCCGGGAACTGCGCGAGGAGCTGACCGCCCTCGGCCACCGTTTTCGCACCCGCAGCGACACCGAAGTGGTGCTCCACGCCTATCTGGAGTGGGGCGAGGACTGCGTGGAACGGCTGGAGGGCATGTTCGCCTTCGCGGTGTGGGACGTACGCCGCCGTACGCTGTTCCTCGCCCGCGACCGCTTCGGCATCAAGCCGCTGTCGTACGCGCGGGTCCAGGACGGCCTGGTCTTCGGATCAGAGCCCAAGGCCCTGCTCGCCCACCCGGCCGTCCGCCCGGTCGTCGACCTCGACGGGCTGCGGGTGCTCTTCTCCATGGCCCGCGCTCCCGGCGAGAGCGTGTACCGCGACATCCGCGAGCTGCCGCCCGGCCACACCCTGACCTACGGTCCGGGCGGCCTGGTGCTGCGCAGGTACTGGCAGCTTCAGGCCCGCCCGCACGAGGACGGCCTCGACGAGACGATCCGCAAGGTGCGCGGGCTGCTGGAGAGCAGCGTGGCCCGCGAGCTGGTCTCCGACGTACCGTTGAGCGTGCTGCTCTCCGGCGGCCTCGACTCCAGCACCGTCGCCGCGCTCGCCGCCCGCGCCCTGGCCCGCGAGGGCGGCGGCCGGGTACGCACCACGACCGTCACCTACCGCGGCTACAGCGACAACTTCCAGCCCGACCTGGTGCGCAGCGCGCCGGACGCACCGTACGCACGAGCCGTCGCCGAGCACATCGGTGCGGACCACCTGGAGATCGAGCTCACCACCGCGGACCTGATCGACACGGCGGCCCGGCGCACCGTACTGCGCGCCCAGGACGTCCCGGCCCCGTTCGGCGACATGGACACCTCGACCTACCAGGCGTTCGCGGGGGTACGCGGGCACTCCACGGTCGCGTTGACCGGCGAGAGCGCCGACGAGATCTTCGGTGGTTACAGCTGGGTGCACATACCCGACCTGGCGGACCAGGAGCAGTTCCCCTGGGTCGGGTTCGAGCAGTGGCATCCGGGCACCCGCGAGGGGCTGGGCCAGGGGCTGCTCTCCGCGGCCTTCAAGTCCCGCCTCGACATGGACGGTTACTACGCGGAGCGCTACGTTCAGGCGATGGCGGAGATCCCCCGACTGCCCGGCGAGGATCCCGAGCAGCGCCGGGCCCGCGAGATCTGTCACCTCCATCTGACGCACTGGCTGCCCAGGCTGCTGGACCGCAACGACCGGCTCAGCATGATCTCCGGGCTGGAGGTGCGGGTACCCTTCTGCGACCACCGGCTGGTGCAGTACGCGTACAACATCCCCTGGGAGATGAAGACGTTCGACGGCCGGGAGAAGAGCCTGCTGCGCGCCGCAGCGGCCGACCTGCTGCCCGAGCAGGTTCTCGAACGGCCCAAGGCACCCTTCCCGGTGAGCCAGGACGCCACTTACACCAAAGCGCTGCACCAGGAGTTCGCCGAGATGCTGGCCGACCCGGCCGCTCCGGTCCTGCCGCTGCTGGATCCGCAGAAGGCGCGCCATGTCATCACGCCCGCGGGCGAGGCGGCGGCGCAGGACTGGCTGCACCGGATGAACGTCGAGATGGCGTTGCAGGTCAACACCTGGCTGCGGGAACACGGGGTGAGCCTGCAGCTGTGATCCGGTCGGACACCGGTCATCCGGTGTGATCCGGCCACATGGTGTGATCCGGCCACATGGCGAAGGGGAGCCCGCACGGGCTCCCCTTCACCATGTGGCGCACTTCGGACCGTTCAAGCGAAAGTCCGCTCCCGTGTCCCGCGCAGCGCGTTGCGCAGTAAGGCGGGCACCCGGTACTGGAAGCACCGCCCGGTCGACGGATCGGTGGCGACGTCCACCTCCAGGAGGAAGAACTCGACCAGTTCCTCCAGCATGTCCTCGGCCTCGTCCGGATCCAGCTCCAGGGCCAGGGCCGCCCGCTCGACGGTCAGCGTGCCGTCGGCCTCCCAGGCGAGCCTGACCAGCGCGTCACGGAGCCGGCGGTCGAGTCCCCCGCAGCGCCGCAGCACATGGTGGAAGGGGTGCGGCCGCTGCAGGACCACGCCGCCCCGACGGTCGCGGCCCATCCAGTCGATGAGCTGCCGTACCCGCCAGTGCGGGCGCAGCATGAGCACCCCCACGGCCTCCAGCATCGGGCCCGGCAGATCACCGCAGAGCTGCTGCAGCATATGCATCCCGGAGTTGTCGCCCAGGGTACGTGCGCGGCCGAGCGCGGTGAGGAAGAGGTCGAGCGACGCGTGGGAGCCGAGGCGCTGGAGGTCCACGCGCGTTCTCAACAGGGAACCGTACAGGCGCCGGTAGCCGGCCAGGAGTACGGCCGACCGGGTGCCCATCGGCATCAGGGGCGCGACATGGTGGGCCGACGCCACATCGTCGACGACCAGCAGTACCCTGCGGTCCGCGGCCCAGGCCCGGAACATCCGGGAGCGGTCCGCCGGGTCGGCCGGCAGCTCCTCGCGCCGGTGGCCGATCGCCTCGAGCAAGTCGGCCAGCACATCCTCGATGCCCCGGCGCTCGGCCGGATCCCCGAGTGACACATACAGCCGCCCGTCCGGGAAGGCGTCACTCAGGCTGTGGGCGAGACTCACCACGAAGGCGGTGGTGCCCGCGCCGGGCGGTCCCGCCACCGCGACGCACCGCGGCCCTTCCTCGCCGGTCTTCTCCGTCAACGCCTTGGCAGCGCGGGCGAGTTCGGCGTCTCGTCCGATCAGGGGGACGTCGGAGGGAAGCATCACCGGTGGCTCACCGCCCGAGGGGCCTCGCACGGTTGTCCGTCCGCCCGGCAGATCCAGTCCCCGGTCTCCGGCCAGCATCTGCTGGTGGAGCCGCTGGAGTTCGGAGCAGGGCTCCAGACCGAGTTCCCGGGTGAGCACACGGCGGATGCGCTGGAAGACCTCCAGGGCCTCCGGTCTGCGGCCCGCCCGGTACAGCGCCAGCATCAGCTTGGCATGCAGCCCCTCCCGGGTGGGGTCGCCGGCGGCCAGCGCGGTCAGTTCGCTGATCAGCCGGTGATGGCGGCCGAGGAGCAGGTCCGCGTTGATGCGCTCCTCCAGCACCTCGTAGCCCTGTTCCTCCAGACGGAGCCGGTCGATGCCGACGACCGGGCCATGGGCGAGATCACTGAGAACGGGCCCTCGCCACACGGCGAGGGCCCGCTGGAGCAGTCCCGCTGCTTCCGCCACCTCGCCTCTTTCCAGGGCCTCCCGGCCACACCGGGCGAGCTCGGCGAACTCCTGGGTGTCCAGGCAGTTCTCAGGGACCGACAGCCGGTAGCCGCCGGGGGTCGTCAGCAGTGCGTGGGTTCGGCCACAAGGGTCTGGGTGCTGTGTGTCGCACAGTCCGGGCAGCTTGCGCAGCTGGTAGATGTACGTCTGGAGTGTCGTGGCCGCGCTGGACGGGGGATGCTCCTCCCAGAGTTCCTCCACCAGTTGATGCAGCCCGACCGTGGTGTTGGCCCGCAGGGCCAGCAATGCGAGAACCTGTCGGACCTTCGGTGCGGACGGCGTGACGTGAACGCCGTGATGGACGACTTGCAGGGTCCCAAGTAGACCGATCTTCAGCACTGACCCTCCCGTTTTTTTCTGCACCATTCGCAGCCTGGTGCACGTCGTGAGCGTGCGGTCGATTACTTGACTTCTGCTTGAGCGGCGCTCGACGGGGACTGGCGGTCTGGACCAGAACCATGCCGACACCTGCGCGATTCTCGTGAGCGCGACCGTAGGCTACACAAGATCTATATATGCGAATAGCATGTACTTGCGCGTAACCTCTATATGCCTCCTTGCAAGGAGAGTCAGAATGCCCGGACCCGGCCCCGGCGCTCCGCGGGAAGCCGCCACCACCGCCCCGCTGCCGCCTCGCTTCCCCCTACTCCTCGCCGCCCTGCTGCTGACGAGCGCGATGTCGATGCTCGACCAGTCGATCGTCGCGACAGCGGGCCCCGAGCTCACGGCAGACCTGGGCGCCCTGGACCTGTACAGCTGGACCTTCACCGCGTACATGCTCACGTTCAGCGTGGCCATGCCCGTCTACGGCAAGCTCGGCGATCTCTTCGGGCGCCGCGCGGTCTATCTGTCCGCCGTGGTGATCTTCTTGGTGGGTTCCGTGGCCTGCGGCACCGCCGGATCGATGGGCCAGCTCATCGCCTTCCGCGCGCTCCAGGGACTCGGCGGCGGCGGACTGCAGGTGAGCGCGTTCTCCGTGCTCGGTGATCTGATGCCGCCCCGGCAGCGCGCCAAGTACCAGGGATGGTTCGCCGGTGTCATGGTCATCGCCAACCTGGCGGGCCCGCTGGCCGGCGGTGTCCTGACCGACCAGCTCGGCTGGCGCTGGATCTTCTACATCAACCTGCCGCTCGGACTCCTCGCCCTGGCGGGCATCCGCGCCCTGCTCCCGGCCGACGCCCGTGGCAAGTCCCGGCCCCGCCTCGACTACGCCGGTACGGCACTGCTGGCCGGACTCATCGCCTGCGTGGTCCTCGCCGCCGACCTGGCCGGCCGCAACGGCTGGGGCCACCCCGCTGTCATCGCCCTCGGCGCCGGGGCCCTGCTGCTGGGGGCCGTATGGGTGCGGCACGAGCGTTCCGCGGCCGAACCGGTCGTGCCGCTCGGGCTGTTCAGGGACCGGACGTTCACCATCTGCGTGGTCGTGGCGTTCGCCGTCAGCTTCGCCTTTTTCGGGTGCGTCAACTTCGTACCGCTGCTCTTCCAGGCGGCGCAGGGCGTCAGTGCCACCCGGACCGGGCTGCTCTTCCTCCCCGCCATGATCGGCATGGCCGTGGCGACCGTGGTGGCCGGTCAGGTGATCGGCAAGACCGGACGGTACAAGTGGTTCCCGGTGGCCAGCACCGCACTGGCCGCCGTCGCCGCCGCCCTGATGTCGACGACCTCACAGGACACCGGTGCCACCACCGTGGCTGCCCTGCTCGCCGTCATGGGCATCGGCGTGGGGCTCTCGTCCCAGGTGACCACGCTGGTCGCACAGAGCACCGCACCCCGCCGGTACATCGGCGTCAGCACCTCCACCGTCGGCCTCTCCCGGAACCTCGGTACGGCCTTCGGCGCCACGGTCTTCGGCTCACTGCTCAACGCCCGGCTGGCCACCGAGGCGGCAGAGCTGCTGCCCCCGGACACGGCGGACCGAGTAGTGGCCGGCACCTTGGATCCGACACAGTCGGCGGCCCTCGACCCCGGGACCGCGACGACGGTGGCCGAGGTCTACAGCAACGCCCTGTCGACCGTCTTCCTCTCCGCCGTACCCGTGCTCCTGGCCGGGCTGGTGCTGGCACTGATGCTGAAGGACATCCGGCTGGAGTCCCGCGGGCCGGGAGGACCGGGAGGACCAGGGGGGCCGGGCGGGCCTGAAGAACCGGGCAAATCGGGAGGGAGTCCGGTGTCGGCCGCCTAGGAACGCGGTGCGGGGCGGCCGCGTAAAACGGCGCCGACCAGGGCATCGGTCAAACGGGTGCGGTGGGCAATGCCGCACCCACCACACCCGATGCCGCGCGGCTCGCACACGTATTCGCCGTCGGGCTCGCGGACGTATTCGCCGTCGGGCTCGCGCACGGGTTCGCCGTCGGGCTCGCGCACGGATCCACCATCCGACTCGCGCACGCTCGGCGGTCGCCGCGCACAGCGTGATCCTGGCGACGGGCGTGTCGTACGGATCCACCATCCGACTCACGTACGGATTCGCCGCCCGGGTTGCCCGACAAGGCGCCGGCAGCGGCCTGCCGAAAGGCGCACCGGCAGCAGGAAGGGGCGATCCGGCTGCCCGAAGAGGACGGGCGCCCGCCTCTCGGGAACTCTTCGAGCATGCGTCGAGCCGCACCTGCGAGGCTCTCCCGCATGCGATCTCGACACGTGCAGAACGGCGACGCCCAACGCGCAGGGCTCAGCGGCCTTCTGGCCGCCGTCGGCCGACGGCTGACGCGGCCTTTGCCGCACCTGCTCGCCCCTTCGCGCCTCTCCCCACCCTCGTCCTCACCCTCGCTCTCCGCGCCGGTGTCGGTGACGCCGCCGCAGGTCGTGGCGGTCGGTATCGACGTGGCGGCGATCGGGCGGTTCGCCCTCGCGCTGGACCGCAACCCCGGCCTGGCCGACCGGCTCTTCACCCCGGCCGAACTGACCCTTCCCTCAGGTGCCCGACGTGGTCCGGCCTCCCTGGCCGCGCGCTTCGCCGCCAAGGAAGCCGTGGCGAAGTCGCTGGGCGCACCGGGCGGGCTCCGCTGGCACGACGCCGAAATCCGTACGGATCCCTCCGGCCGCCCCACTCTGCGAGTTCGCGGGAGCGTCTCCGCGGCGGCGGCCAGGCAGGGCATCCGCTCATGGCATCTGTCCCTCACTCATGACGCCGACGTCGCCTCCGCCGTGGTGATCGCCTCGTCCTGAGCGTCGGCGCGGCTCACTCCCATACGTCTTCGAGCTGCCGCCAGACCGCTTGCTCCGCATCGGACCGTGCCGACAGGGGGACGTCGACCACTTGCTCGGGATGCCCCGGCCCGGGAGCGCGCCCGGCGTCGAGGGCCGCCGCCCCGTCCACCGGCCCGAAGCCATGGCACTCGGGGGCCGTGAAGGCGCCGAACGCCTGCCCCAGTGCGGACAGTCCCGTCACCAGATCCCGTCCCACCAGCCGCAGCCACGTACGCCAAGGCCACACGACGGCTTCCTTTCGCCTCGCCCACGACAGCCCGGGCAGTCCGGGTCCGACGAGGCTAGGTGGCCTTCCTCGAGAGACGTTGGAGAAGCAGCGGACAGCCAGGAGCCGGGCTCTTCAGCGGATGCCGAGTACACGGTCAGGAACACTCCAGCGGATCTCAAGGCTGCCCGGGAACACTGCTGACGGGATCACTGCCGGCAGCCTGGCAGCCCACCGCGGCGGGCGGAGCGCCGTGTCCTCCCCCGTGCACCCGCTTCCGCCCGCCCAGACCGCCACCAGATGACGAACCAGGCTCCTGGTCCAAGACCCAGCCGGGGTTGGTCTCCGCTGAGAGATCCGGCGACCGCAGCAGATACGAGCCCTCACGCAGTGCCGCGTAGTCCTCGGCCGAGACGAGCACGGCGTTGCCGTGCTGGGGCACGATCTCGATGGCCCCGTGATCGTCGTTGCCCTTCCGCCCGAGGCGAGTCAAATGAGTGAGAGCCCGTCAGAAACCCAGCGCCTTCCCGGCACGGGAATGAGCGAGGGGCTCGACTCCGATGAGCCGAGCCCCTCTGACCTGCGCATTAAACAAAGCCGACGTGGTGGATTTGCACCTAGACGTTGAAGCGGAATGCCTGAAGCCAGATCCTGACCTGCGGCGGAGCCTCCTCCAGGGCTCTGACCTGGTATTTCCTCGTTGGCATGCGTTGGCTCCCGACGGCCGTTTACGGGTGTCCTGCGGACTGGCTGCGGACTGGCCGGTCGTGCGGAGGCCGAGAAATCCATGGCGCACCGGCCGGACCTGCAACGAGACTGCGCAGGTGAGCAACCGCTACCCCTGCCCTTGCTGTGGGCACCGCGTGCTCGACGCCATGCCCGGCTCGTACGAGATCTGCCCCGTCTGCTTCTGGGAGGACGACGGGGTCCAGTTCCGCTGGCCGGCCATGCCCGGCGGCGCGAACAAGGTCTCCCTGATCGAGGCCCAGCGCAACTTCCAGGACTTCGGCGCCTGCGACCAGCACGGCCGGCGGCACGTCCGCCCGCCAGCCGAGGACGAGCCGCTCGACCCCGCCTGGCGCCCCATCGACCTGACACGCGACTCCTTCGAGGACTGGGACGCCGACGCTCGGGCCCCGTGGCCCGACGACCGCTCGGTGCTCTGCTGGTGGCTCCCCACTTTCTGGCGCCGGGACCACTCATGACCACCCACATCGAGAGACTCATCCAGCAGCTCGATGACTCGACCGGCCCGTCGTACGACGCACGCGCAGAACTGATCGACATCGGCTCCGACGCCATCCCCGCCGTCATCGACGGACTGCCCTCCCTCGGCGGCTTCGGACAGCTGACCGCCATCGAAGTCTTCGAGGAGGTGGGCGATCCCCACTGCGGTCCAGCCCTAATCGGGCTGCTGAAAAGCGACAACCCGACCGTCCGCGAATGGGCGGCCATGGCCTTGGCAAGCCTGGATATCGACGGTGCGGTCGAGCCCCTGCGCCCCGCCTACCGCGCATGCCTGGAACGTGCGACCCCGCCCGACTGGACCGAGCCGGGCGGCATCCGCTGGGCCCTGACCGAACTCGGCGCACGCACCCCTGTCGTCCCACCGCTCACCGCGCGCCTACGAGCCACCGCAGCGGACGACGCCCCCGGCTGGCCCTCGGCCCACTTCACCGAGATCATCAACGACCTGGCCGACCACGCCCAGGTGATCCTCTACTCCCAATTCTGGCGGGTGGACGCCGGCCGCACGTACGGCATCTCCGGCACCGGCCTGGACTGGGAACTCGACTGGACCGCGCCCTGGGAGCACCTGGTCGAAGAGTCCTGCACCTGGTCCCTACTGGAAGCCTCCGAAGCCCCCGTCGGCGACAACATCTTCGTCGCCCCCACCTGGATCGACCGTACCGACCTGTACCCCGAGAGGTGACCGATGCCGTTCCAGCATCCCGAGGAGAGCGGCTACGGCTACGTGATCGAGCGCTACGTGACGAGGAAGGACTCGGATCACCCGCGCTACCGCGACCTGAAAAGCGGTCGCGTCCTGCGGCCCGGGTGGCCACACGCCGAACGCTTCGCCCGTCACCTCATCGACGACGCGGCCACGATCACCGACGCCGAGTTGGAGGCCCTCCTCGGCTACGAGTGGCGCTCACGTCTCACCGGTGCCTGGCTGATCGGCGTAGGCCGACGAGCCACGTTCCGCGAACGCATCGGCGACCTGCTCCTGGCCAGCGACTTCTGCTTCTCCGGGCGCGGCTACTGCTTCGCCCTGGCCCGCTTCGGCACCCACGCAGACGCCGAGATCCTCACCGCCTACCTCGCCTACTACCTCCCCCGCACCGACCTCCGCTACGACCAGCCCGCCGCCCTCGGCGCCCTCCTCCACCTCGACGCCCACCTCGGCACCCACCACGCCGCCCGCTTCACGGAGCCCGACGGCCTCTGGGACCGGTGGGTCCGGGCCCTGGCCCACCTCCGCGACCACCCCTCCTACACACCCGAGGAGCAGCGCCGCTGGACCGACCTCCACTGCGATTTCGCCAACGGCTGGACACGTCCTTGACGTTGAGGAGCGCTGCGAGACGCGTCGAGGATTGTTGCTCTGTTGCCCCTTGTCCAACGTGCCTACTACCCACCTCATGCCAGGCGCGCCAGAGCGGGCCTCGCGTCATGCCCAGGGCACACTCTCGGCCTCGCCAACCCACCCACCCCTCTTGGCCAGGTTGCGATATGACCCTCGGTACCCCAAAGACTCCAGGATCAGCAGAGAAAGATAATGGCGCGTGAGTAGCCAGGTCTCCATCACAACTCCCGGTACGCGATAAACGACGTCTTGGGACCCCGCAGGGTGCACCAACCTGTTCCGAACCCACGTCACGACATCAGGCCCATCCATGTCTGCCCCGGACTCTTGCCTCCTCATGCTGACCAATCTTGTGAGCGCAGGCAGCTGTTTCGGATCGATTGACGTCGGAATCCCCGCGTCTTGCAGGACCTCGCGTAGCAGCGAATGCGCTGGGCGCGCCTTGTACTGGTTCCGAGTGAGACGACCACTGAGGACGAGTCGCTCCCACATCACATGCTCAAGGCCAGCGGCCCCAATCATGACCCTCTGCTCGACGAACCCCGTGTCGTTTGTGGCGGTGACCGCATAGTTGATCTGCAAACGGAGCGGCTCCGCTCTGTCAGGGTCAGCGAATGCAGGGATCAGCACGTCGAGGAGACTGGCGAAAGCCTCGGAATCGAATGGTACCCACCATCCCGAACTGATCTTGCGCGCAGGGTCGCAGAGGAGGGATCGCCATTCCTCCCACGCAACCTCACCATGTGCATCTATTCCAACCGGGAGGAGCGGTGCCACCCATCGGCCGAGACCAAACGACAGCCCGACATGGAGAGCCCTAAGGATGTGCTCTGCCTCAGCAGCAGTGAACGTACTGCCGTCGACCCGGCTTAGTTCCATGACGTGCGTCATTACGTACGCATGAACCTTATGGAGATCCACCCAGATGTCTTTATGATCGGGCCTCACGTCGATGACGATCTTCCAGTCACCGATCTCATGCAGCCAGCGCCCACCTGACCAAAGCCGCTCGCCCTCACCTGTCCTCTCGGTCAGGTGATACTGCCCCTGGAACTTCGGCAAATTGAACCAGTGCGCAACGACTCGCTTCAACGGTACGGCAGGATCGCCAAGTTCTGCCCCGTTAGTCCATCCATCGCGTTGTCCACGGAAGCTGACACGTAGGGCAGCCACACCATAGGGCCGCAGCAACTGCAGCGACACCTCGTCGCGAAGCTCAAAGGAGAAATCCGACTCACCTGTCAGGCTCCAGTCGAGGCTCAGCTTGGGCGAGCAACTCAGCTCTACGCGACCAGCAGCGTCTTCCTCCTCAACACCACCTATGGGGCCGTCGTACAATACAACTGATTCGCCTGGCATGTTGAAGGGGTATACGCCCCGGATCGGTGACGATGCTCCCTCCCGCAGGGAATCTCTCATCTCTCCACCCTTACGCACGCTTGAGCTTCTTGGGACGGATATGGCCTCAGCCCCCCTGCCTGCGGGTCGAAGCAGACAAGTCCCATCGATGCCGCAAGGTCCGCAGCGTAGGCCGAAGCCTCCTCGGCCATGCTGTAGCGCATCGGGAAGTAGATCAACGGGCCCGCCGCCTCACCGATCAATGGCCCGGTCGACCAGGGAGAGGTGTCTTCCTCGTCCTCCGTGAGATCCACCCATCGCGCCAGGAGCGCGGCTACGTACTCGGCGATACGTGGTGACGGTGGAAACTCTTCGTCCGTATCGATGTAGCGGTCGTACAACTGGGTGAAGACCTCTCGCGCTATCGCATTGTCAGCGGGTTTGTCGCCTTCCCAGACTGCCAGGTCGTAGCTCATGGCCGCACTGTGCCATACGCCAATGACAGCGTGCCTTCGGCGTCACGCAGCATGGCAACCAGACGCACTGTCCGAGGGGGCTGTTACCTTCCGCCCATGACCGCATCAGACGCTCTGCTTCGCCGCCTCGAGCAAGACTCGTCGCTGGCTGCCGCGCTGGCCTGGCCAGGTGACTTCGACATAGATCGCAGGGATCCCATCGAGGATCTTGTACTCCCATCTGGCAGGCCGCTGCACCCAGTAGCCGGATGCGGCGCCGGCGGCACGTACTTCCTCTGCGGCGAAGCCGGGGCCGAGGAGCGGCCTGTCCTATATGCCGATTCCGAGGGCCAGGCCACGTTGATCGGCGCCGACCTCGTCGAGGCCATCATGCTCATAGCCGTACTGCCTTTCTGGCGCGACATGGCGAAGGGCTTCGTGATCAGCGAACTCGGGTCGGACCTTCGGGCTGACCACCCGGACTTCGACGCCGAGCGCGACCGCCTCCTGCACGCCCTCGGGCTTGCTCCCATCTCCGAGGAAGAGGCTGCCGCTCGGCTGCTGGCCGTGGCTGCACGCACGGCCCCCGACTACGTGCCGCGCGTACCGGACGACGATTACCTGCCGTACGAGCTTTTGTTCCCGAGTGGTCCTGCGTAGCGAAGCCGGCGCTTGACGTCAGTACCTGGCGATGACCTGTCGTAGGTCCGTGCCAAGAAGGTCCCCCAGTACTCTGACGGTGGCTGGCGGCAGCGGTAGCTCGCATTCTGGATCCGTGGTCACGAGGCTGTATCTGGCGAAACCCGCAGCCTCGACGTAGTCGAGGGCGTTCAAGTCCGTCTGGGCAGAGCAACAGGGCACCGTCACGGCAAGTGAGTCGAAATAGCCGTCTGGAAGGGCTGCCGTGTCCATCGCGTTGCCCCACCAGTCTTCGATGTCAGAGCCGCACACGGGGCACCGAACACCGCACCAGTTCTCCCCGGGGTCAATGAAGGCTGCGCCGGGGATGTCCCAGACGTTATAACCGCCCAGCGCCTCAGGAACCAGTTGCTGTAGCTGGGCCTGCGCAGCCTCGCTCGCGGCCGACGCAGGCGAAAAGTGCGGATCCTTGGGTATGAGGTGAAGCAGTGTGATGCTCACGCTGCCGACCAGCCGTCCAGCGAGACCTCCGAGCCGTCATTCAGGTACTGGTGGAGGGCGCTGGCAGTGGTTTCCACAAACGCCTCGGGGATGGCGTCCGCATCGACCCAGCGGACCTGTGAGTGCTTGCGAGGTTCGCGGTTTTCGGGTTCGCCGGTCCATTCGTGGGCGGCAAAGACGACCGTGAGGAAGCCGTTGGGGGCTTCGACGCCCCAGGCGCCGTGGATGATGTGGGCGACCTTGAGGGACTCGGGCTTCACCGTCACGCCGGTCTCCTCGTAGAGCTCGCGAACCGCGGTCTCGGTGATGGGCTCACCCGGTTCGCTCTTGCCGACGGGGAGGTCCCACATGCCCTGGGCGAACTTGGCGTTCTCGCTGCGCTGGAGGAGGACGACGCGGTTGGTGGCCTTGTCGTGGATGATGACCGCAGCGACCAGCAGGGTCATGGATTCGAGCGCGGGCTTGAGGGCCTTCGGCTGATCGTCGGTCTGCTGGGCCACGGTGTTCCCTTCGTCGGGCAGGTTGTTGGCATGTTAGGCGAGGGCCTCGCGGGCGCGGCGGGCGAGATCGGCGGCGCCGGGAACGCGGCGGCGCTGGTAGACCGCGAGCGTGGAGCGGATCGAGGTGATCGCCTTGCGGGTGCGGTCGGAGGTCATGCCTTCCGTGAGCACCAGGGCCTGGGTCCAGGCGGCGACGGCTTCGTCGGCGCGGGCCTGGGCGGCGAGGCTGTCGCCGAGGTCGGCGTGGGTGAGGGCGTGGACGCGCTTGTACTTTTCGGGGTCCCAGCGGGTGAGGGCGTCCCGGTGCTGCTGCTCGGTGCCGATGTGGTCGGCGAGGTCGGTCAGGGTGCGGGCGGTGTGGCTGGCCACGGTGCCGGCGGCGGGGCCGCTCACACGGGAGTAGCTGGGCTGGGGGCCGTCGTCCCGTAGGAGGGCATCCTCGGCGGCGAGCAGGGCGCGTGCGGCCGACGGGTTCTCGTCGGTGGCGGCGTAGGCGCGGGCATGGGTGATGTGGAGGAGGGCCTCGGTCTGGCCGTCGACGTGGCCGAGGCCGCGCCGCAGGGCACCTTCGACGAGGTCGACGCAGTGGTGAGGCTGCTTGAGGCTCAGGGCCTGATGGGCGAGGGCGCGCATCATCCAGGCGGCGTGGCCGTGAGGATCGGCTTCGCAGGCGAGCTGATAGCCGACCTGGTAGTAGCGCTGGGCGGCACCTTCCTGGCCGAGGTCGTGGTGCTTCCACCCTGCGAGGTAGGCAAGTTCGGCGACGGCGCCGAAGGCGGCCCGACGTAAGGCTTCGCTGGGGAAGCGTCCGCGCAGCATGGGGGCGGCTGTGTCGGCGAGGTACGCGGTGACGGTGGTCAGGCCGTGCCCTCCGCCGAGGCGCTCGTCGGCGGCGCTGAAGGCCGCGGTGATCTGGCGTACGACGTCCACGTCCTCTCCGCCGACCAGGGACGTGCCGGTGCGGGCGCGGAGCATGCGGGCGGTGGCCTCGTCGTCGTGGCTGAGTGGCATGGCGACGCCGGCGGTGGTGAAGGCCGCGATGGCGAGGAAGCGGCGGCGTTCGACGTCGGCCCGGCCCAGGTCCGTGACCGCGAGGACGGGATCGGATCCCGCCGGCGCTTCGTCATCACTGGCCTGGAGGCCAATCTCGGTCTGGGTGACCGTGCGTGCCGCTCGGCGGGACAGCGCCTCAGCGAGGTACTGACCTACCCGGCCCGAAGGGGTGCGGGTGCCGTTCACCCAGTGCGAGATGGCCGACTTGTTGGTCTGGAGGATCTCGCCGTTCTCGGCGGCGATGCGCCGCACGTCTCGGGCGAGGGCCTCGTAGGTGCAGTCGACCGCGTCGATGACGTCGCGCAGACGGGAGTTGGTGTCTCTCTGCGCCGCCACAATCGCCTCCGCCCTGGAGCTGTAAACCGCGTATACCGCTTCAACTGCCTTCCACCGTACCCACTGAGCGTGACCACGGGTTCACTTATCAGCAGCCGCCCGGAACGGCGCGATCGTGATCCAGGCTCCCCCTTGGTCCGGGCGGCACCCCGAAGTTCCGTACGCCCACACCGGGCTCGGGCATTCCTGTGCCCGCGTCCGGACGAACAGAGACGGAGACACGGTGACCACCATCGACACCACGGCCATCACGGTCGAGCTGCCCGAGGCGTTCGACCCGCGCTGGAGCCGCCTGCCCGGCATCCAGGTCGACGGCCGGCGCATCACCCTCGACCCGGCGGAGTACTTCTTCCGCTTCGAGTCGAACACGTGGCTCGTCGCCGACTGGGAGCTGGTCAAGGCCCAGCTCCTGGACGTGGACGAGACGACCGAGAGCGCGGTCGAGCAGCTCGCGCTCGACTTCATCAAGCACCACGGCGAGTCCACCTCCAACGCGGCCCGCGTCCTGGCCACCGCCTACGAGGTGTACGCCTACCTCTTCCGCGACGAGCACCTGGCCGGCCTCGGCCTGCCGCAGATCACTGCCGACCACCTGCGGATGCTCCGCGAGGCCGCCACGCTCATGGCGCTCAACAAGGTCGAGCTGGATGGGCACATCTCCAACGTCGGCCCGTGCTGGTTCTTCCCCGCCGCCACCTCCGTCGTCTTCGACCTGGACGACGAGATGGGCGGGATGCTCGACGAGGTCTACCACGGTGGCTGGTTCAACGAGCACCGCCGGATCGAGTCCATCAAGGCCCACGCCGCCCTCGGTGGCCGGCTCGTGCATGGCTGCCAGTCCGTGCCAGACCAGTCCGGCGGCGTGGTCGCGCCCTATGGTGCCTCGATGGCCAACTTCCGTGACGACCTCGCCGCGTTCAAGGCGGGCTGGATCGAGCAGGTCTACGCCCACCGCGTGAACCCCGCCGCGTAACCCACAACCCGATCAGGCTCCGGGGCGGGCCGACATCCCTCGCCCGGCCCGGACGCCACCACCCCTCCCCGGAGCGCCCACGTGACCACGAACCCCAGCGCCGAACTCCTCGACAACCTGCTCACCATGGCCGGTCAGGCCACCGCCGTACGGGACGAGGTGCGCGTGTGGTCCATGTCCGGCGTCGAGCGCGTGACCTTCCCCGACGGTGTCACGGCCATCTTCAAGTACGCCAAGAAACCGTTCGACTGCGAGGACCAGGCCCTCCGCCTGGCCCATACCCTCGGCGTTCCCGTCCCCCAGGTCCACGCCTCCGCCGTCCTGGACGGCTGGCTCGGCATGCTCATGGAGGATTTCGGACCGACCGTCCGCGAGGCCGACGACCTCGACGGCGTTGCCGCGGCCGTGGTCCTGCACGGAGCCCGTACGGCTCCGCCCTTGCCCGTCCTCGACCAGGAGCGGCTGCGCACGCTGCCGGCCCGGGCGCTGGAGCATCTCGGACAGCTACGCAAGGTCGACCGGTGGCAGGACGCCGAGGACGTCGAGGACGCGCTCGACCGTATCGCCCAGGCTGCCGAGGCCAGCTCGGCCGGAGCGACGCTGGCGCCGTTCGGTTGGGTGCACTCCGAGTTCCACCCCACCAGCCTCCACATCGGCAAGCATGGGTGGCGGCTGCTCGACTTCGCCCGCGCCTTCACCGGCCCCGGACTGCTCGACCTCGCCAGCTGGCACGGCACCCTCGAGCCCCCGCACCCCGTGCGCCTGCGCGTCTTCCTGGAGCAGTACGTCACCGCCGGCGGCACCCCCGACGCCCTCGCCCCGCGCGGCGGGCTCACCGCCGAGAACTGGGCCCTGGGCTGGCACCGCATGTGGGCCGTCGAGTGGTTCATGGAGCAGTCCATCCGGTGGATCAACGACCCGGCCACCGACCCCGCCTACATCAAGGCCGTCCGCCGCCACATCACCGACGTCCTCCACCTCCTGGAGATCTGACGTGCTCACTCAGGCATCCCCATGGCACGCCCACGCCCTCCAACGCACCGCCGCCGGACTCGCCGAACCTCTCTCCGTACCGGCCCGGATGGAATGGACCACGAGACCCGGCCAAGGTCCCGGCGCCGAGATCCTCGGCCCCGACCTGCGCGGCAAGCGACTGCTTGAACTCGGCTGCGGCCCCGGCCACAACGCCGCCCACCTCGCCACCCGCCACGGCTCCCACGTCACCGGCGTCGACCTGGTCGGCCTCCAGGTCCGCCGCGCCCGCTCCCACTACGGACGGCTGAACAACCTCACCTTCGTCGCAGGCCAAGCCCTGCACTACCTGCACGCCTCCGACGAGCAGTTCGACGCGATCTACTCCGTCTTCGGCGCAGTAGGGCTCGTCGCCCCTGAGCTCCTGCTGCCGGCCATCGCCCAACGCCTCACACCCGGCCGGGTGCTCGCCTTCTCCGTCCCCCACCCGCAGCGTGGCGGCCGAAGCCTCTCGGGCGACGACCGACCCCGCCGCGACTTCGTCACCCTCCCCGACCGCACCCGGCTACCCATTGCCCGCTGGGAGTTCGACCCCGACCGCTGGGAGAGGCATCTCAGCCAGGCCGGCTTCTGGCTCACCTCGGCCCAGGAGTTCCACGACCCCCGCATGGGCCACTGGCCCACCACCTTGCTGATCCGCGCTCGCAAGCTCTGACCAGCCATTCGCCCCGGCTTCCCCGGAGGAACTGATGCGCCCGCCCTACCTGCTCCTCGACATCGACGGCGTCTTCATACCCTTCCCCAACGCGGACGGCTCGACCCCGGCCACCCACGCCTGCCACAACGTCGTCCCCACCGGCCGGAGCGCCGACAACCCGGTCACTGTCTGGCTCCACCCCGACCACGGCCGTCTGCTCATGGACGTGATCCGTACCGACCTGGTCACCCCCGTCTGGTGCACCAGCTGGCGGCAGGACGCCACCACCCTCATCGGACCGCTCCTCGGCCTCCCGGACCTGCCGCACGTCGACCTGCCGCGCCCGCAGATCACCACCAGCCACCCCAACGGCTACCTCTGGAAGCGCGACCACGTCGACGCCTGGCTGGCAGACGCTCCCGCCATCTGGATCGACGACGACTTCACCAGCCTCGATCACGCC
Organism: Streptomyces sp. NPDC028907; assembly: GCF_055564995.1. Taxonomy (NCBI): domain Bacteria; kingdom Bacillati; phylum Actinomycetota; class Actinomycetes; order Kitasatosporales; family Streptomycetaceae; genus Streptomyces; species Streptomyces sp. NPDC028907. The sequence continues at coordinate 33,805 of NZ_JBVHVE010000008.1, read as the reverse complement.
TGGGCCACGGAGCGCACCGCCAAGGGAACGCCGACCCTCCTCGTTCAGCCCGACCCACACCTCGGGCTGCAGCCCAAGCACCTGACCGAGGTCGCAACGTGGGCCTCGCAGCTCCTCAGAGCCCGCGCCGCCTGACGCCTGATGCGCTGTGGGGATCAACGCTCATGTAAGCGCTGAGCGAAGTCTGTTCCCACGCTGGGCGTGATCGTTTCCCACTCCGAGCGCACCCCGCGGAAGCGCCATCAACGGGACATCCAGGCTGGCCGGCCGCGGTGTGTTGTATGTGGCGACTGGCATGATCAGCTGCGTGATTCGACTCCTTCCTCCAGCATCGTTCCGTCGGGCCGTAGGAGCCGTCGCAAAGGTTGCTGGGTGAATTCGTGGGAAAGCGACCCGGCGTACCGGGCGGTGGTTCGGGCGTTCGTGGACGGGGATCCGCTCGACCAGGTGGGTGGGCCCCTTGACGTTCGCGCGGTGGTGGCGGGCATCCGTCCGGGCGCCAAGGACGGGTTTCTGCTTGAGGAGGTGCCATGGGACCGCTTCCCAGAGGGGGCCAGGGTCCGCGAGGCCATGGAGCGGTTGCGCTCGGGCGACGCCGCCGCCGTTGTTAGTGCGCTCGGCACGCTGATCGGCCTGTGCGCCAACGATATGAGGGCCGCGGCCGCGCCGGCGGTGCCTTTCCTGATTCGAATGGGTACCGATCCGGAGGACCGCCACCATACCGAGGCCCTGACCGTGGTGGGCGAGGTGGCGCGCATGTGGCACCAGGGCGTGTGCACACGTGCCGACATGCTGCGGTTCCACGACGATGACGAATGGTTCTTCGAGGTCACCGGCTACCTGCAGAACTGGTCGGTGCAGGCCGCCCGCGAGGCGATCGCGGCGGACACCGATCTTCTCCTGCCCCTGCTCGACGACCCCGACCCCGCAGTGCGCACCGCCACCGCATACGCGCTGGCGGCCGCCTCCGACCGTGCGCAGGACATCCTCACCGCGTTCCACTCCCGCCTGCTCTCCGAGCACAACCCGGCCGCACGCGCGGGCTTGGTCCTGGCGATCGCGCAGCTGGCCCGGGCGCACCAGGACCAGGGGACGGTGGTGTGGATGCGGGCCCGCTGGTCCGACCCGGCACGACCGCCCGAGGTACGCGTGAGCGCCGCGCTGGGGTGGATGTGCCTCACCGACTTGCCGATCCCGGACGAACGGCGCGCCATGCTGGTCACCCTCGCTACCGACGAGACTGCTCGGTTGATGGCACCGTTGCCGTGGATGCGCGCGGTCGAGACCGCCAGGGTCACCGGCCTTCACCGTTGCCTGCGCACCATGCTGCACCCCGGCATTGCTGATGTCGAAGACTGCGACGACCCGTGGTCCTGACAGCGAGTCGGGCATTTCCCCGCCGGAACACGTCGGCTGTTCCTTCGGGGAACATGTCGCACGGGGTGCGGCGGTCTCCGCATTACCGGCCCCTTCGTAGGGAGTCTGGCTGGGATCGATCGGCCACTGGTGTGGCTTGCGGGTTTGGCGTGGCGGACATGGACGACGTGCCGCTGACCGCACTCCGCCTGAGCGCCGCTTGTATTCGCCGGTTCGGCTGAGCGGTGATGCGCCAGTTGAGGACCTCGGCGGGGCGCTCGGCACTGTCGAGCTCCCGCTGGGCGCCCACCTCGGTCAGGAGACGCCGGGGGTTGTGGCCGACGGTCTCGGCGTGGGCGAGGGATGTGGTCAGGGCGGCCCAAGCGGGGTCCGCGAGGATCCGGTCGGCGTGGGCGGGGAGGGCCACGCGAACGTCCTGCTCGTAGCGGTGGGCGGTTGAGGCTCGCGGTGCACGGCGGGCCAGGTCCGCCAAGACGGGTGGGGCGGCCTGCTGGTAGCCCGCCTGGAGGTGGCGGAAGGCTTCTTCGGCCGCAGCGGCCTGCTGTTCGTGTCCGCGCTGCTCGTGCCACTTGGCGGCGGCGCGGGCCAGATGCACGGTGGCGAAGAGCAGGGCGATGGCGAGCCCGCCCGGCTCGCTGGAGGCGTAGGCGAGTTCCTTGGCGGCCTTGCGCAGGGCGGTGGCGGCTTGGTGGTCGGCGCGGGTGGCGGAGCGGCGGGCGCGGTTGAACGCCATGGCCGCTGCCCGCAGTTCCGCCCGGTGTGGGCTGGTCATGGCGCTGGCGATGTTGTACAGGGCGTCGCCGAAGGCGGCCAGGTAGCCCTGGGCGGCGGCATCATCACCAGAGTCGAGGACGGTGTGCGCCGTCTGGATGGCGGTGGTGGTGTGTCGCCATGGCTCGGCGGGGTCCGCCCCATGCCGGTGATGGTCGGGCACCTCCTGGTCGGGGAGGCGTTCGCGTAGGCGGTTGATGGAGAGGTCGGGGGCGAGCTTCGAGCCGCCGTACCAGATGGGTTCGCCGGCTGCGTTGGTGTCGCCGGGTGCGGCGAGGCTGTAGCCGATCACGTCGCCGGTCTCGGGGCCGAGACGCGTTTTGACCTTGATGCCGAGGGACTGCAGCACGGTGAAGTAGTCGGCTTCGTTGCGTACGGCTGCGGCGACCGCGTACGCCTGCTCGCGCAGCCACTGCCGTGCCGTGACCGTCTGGCCCTGGCGCTCCGCCTTGGCGTGTTCGGCGCCGGTGGGAGTGCGAGGAGCGGTGAGGTCACCGGACTTCAGGCAGCGCAGGCCGAACTCGGCCTCAATCTTCCGGCACTCCGCTTGGGCCCGCTGTCCGTCGCGGTGGGTGCGCGGGCGGCGTCCGTCGGCGCGGACGGTGGTGGCCATGATGTGGATGTGGTCGTCGGCGTGGCGCACGGCGATCCATCGGCATGCCTTCTCGTCGCCTTCGGGGGCGATGCCGGCGGCGTGAACGATGCGGCGGGCGACCTCGGCCCACTCGGTGTCGGTGAGGTAGCGGTCGCCGGGCGCAGTGCGGACCGGACAGTGCCAGACATGCTGAGGTGGTTTCTTGCCGCCCAGCTCGCGGGTGCGCAGGTCGACGTGGTGGTCGAGGCGCTTGGCGAGCTGGGAGTAGGTGGCTGCCGGGTCGCGGCCGGGGTCGGGGGCGCCGGCCATGTCCCAGGCGGCGACGATGTGCGGGTCGGTGTGTTCGTCGCGGCGGCCGGGGCCAAAGAGGTAGACGATCAGTCCGCGGGTGTCGGAACCGGTGGAGACGTCAGGAACCATGCGTGGTGCCCTCCGCCAGGAGCTGGTCGATCAGTCGGTAGCTGATCTGGGCCGCTTGGTCGACGCGGTCCAGCACCGTCTCGGCGCGCTCGGGCACTGTTCCTCGGTGGATGGCTGCGGTGATCTGGTTGAGGTTGCCGCCGATGCGGTTCAGCGCGACGGTGTGTGCCTCGACGGCCTCGATCAGGGGGCGGAGAGGCTCGTCCTCCGGGCTGCCGACCAGCCCTGCCTTGCCGAGGGCGACGGCGAGGGCGGCGTCCCCCACGAATCCGGCGAACTTCTGACCGCGCTGGTGAGCGGCGGCGCTGATCACGCTGACTGCGGTCCGCGTGAAGCGGATGGTCTTCTCCTGGTCGCGCTTCTCCACGGTGCGCTTGCGGTTCATCAGCGCGGGCAGGGCGGGGGCGTCGGGGTCCGGCCAGGATGGCTGCTCGGCGGGCGGTTGGACATAGCCCGGCGGCTGAGTGCGCGGGATGACGGAGTCGGCTGCGGGCGGGCAGCTGGTCTCGGCTATGCCCCCTTCCGGCTCGGGCGCCCCCTGGCGCTCGGCCTTCTCCTCCGCCACCCCTGGGGCGGGGGCAAGCGCGGACGAAGCCTCGTTAGAGGCTCGTTCGCTCCAGCTTGCTGCTGATCGGCAGGTCAGGCCGAAGAATCCCTTGCGGCGGCGGGTGGGGGCGTTGTCGGGGCTCGTTTCGGGCATGGTGGTGCTCCCGGTAATCGTGTGGGGGGCTTCGTCACGTCCGTCGCATCCGTCCCGTAGCTGGTCAGGGTAGGTACGGAGGCGGTCGCAGGTACGGAGTGATCCGTATCGGCAAGGAACTCCGTCCCCGCGCTGACCTGCGCGGGGACGGATGCGACGGATTGCCACGGAGCTGGTGTCAGCGAGTGGGCTTGGGGCCGGCAGGCCCACCGGGCGGGGCGGCAGGCAGCGTCCCGGTGGGAGGGGCGGGCGGCTTGCCGTGGGTTGGCCGTATGAGCGCGACCTCCCCGGCTGCGGGCGCCGACTGGGCAGGGTCGGGGCAGTAGCGGGCCCACACGTCGAGGAACTGATTGCGGGCGTACGCCTTAGCCTGCCTGCCGTTCTCGAAACGGTGGTTGGCCGGGCTGATGCCGAAGTCGCGCAGCAGGTTGGCCAGGTGGTAGGCGTTCAGGCCCTTCGTCCCGTACTCGGCCCACGGCGCCTCGGCGTCCTGGACGAGGGCCGCGAGCAGGTCCTGGCTGCGCAGCGCCTCCTTGCGGCCCTCCTGCTCGAACACGGGACGGACGTCGCGCAGCAGCCGCGTCTTCAGCGTCGTCTGTTCGTCCTGGACCACCTCGTTGCGCGCCCGAGCTGGCCGAGCGGGTGACCAGAGCCGGCATCAAGATGAACCAGACAGCGGTCTGGCGCATCGAGAACGGCACCCCTCGTCGGCGCATCAACCTCGACGAGGCCCTCGCCTTCTCCCGCGTCTTCGAACTCCCCCTCGAAGAGCTCATGTCCCCGCCCCTGGAGGGGCTCGACATCGACAGTCGACGGCTCGTCCAAGAAGCCGTCGAGGCGTTCTACGAGGCCCGAGACGCGCGCGACCGCCTCCACCACTCAGTCGTCGCCATCGCCGACCACATCAAGGCCCATCCCGACAGCTCTCGGGCGATCCACGAGCAGTGCCTCCGCCTCATGGGCGACGAGCGGGACGCTCGCACCCTCAGCAGCGACATCGAGGACGGCGGCCACTACTGACAACCGACGCGAAGGAGAAGCCACTTGGCGAACATCCAGAAGCGCCCCAACGGCAAATGGCGTGCTCGCTACCGCGACCTCGACGGCAAGGAGCACGCACGCCACTTCGAGCGCAAGGTCGACGCCCAGCGCTGGCTCGACGAGGTCACGGCCAGCGTGGTCACCGGGCAGTACGTCGACCCGCGGTCGGCGAAGAAGCCCTTCAAGGAGTACGCGGAGGAATGGCGGGCCATCCAGCCGCACCGGCCTTCCACGGCCAAGGCGGTGGCCCAGCACCTGCGCTGCTATGTCTATCCGGCCTGGGAGAAGCGGGCACTCGGCGCCATCAAGCCCGGCGACGTACAGAGCTGGGTCACCAGCCTGACCACCACGCACGGGCTGGCCGCCAGCACCTCGCGGACGGTCTTCAACACGGTCAACGCCGTCTTCCGGGCGGCCGTCCGTGACCGGATGATCCCTCACAACCCGTGCACCGAGGCGAAGCTGCCCTCGGTACCGCGGAAGAAGATCGTGCCACTGGCCGTCGAGCAGGTGCGGACACTGTCCGAGGAGATACCCGCCCGATACAAGGGCCTCGTGCTGCTCGGCGCGGCCACAGGGCTCCGCCCCGGCGAGCTCTTCGGCCTCCAGCTCCGGCACATGGACCTGCTGCACGCGACCGTCTCGGTCGAGCAGCAGATCCAGCAGACCGCCAAGCACGGCGTGTACGTCGGACCGCCGAAGACCGCACGCTCACACCGCACGGTTCCGCTCCCCCGCATGGCAGTGGATGCGATGAAGGCCCACCTGCGGGACTTCCCCGCCGATGGGCCCGAGAGCTGGATCTTCACGGCGCCGCAAGGCGGACCCGTGGTCTACACGCACTTCATGGACGGGTCCTGGCGGCCCGCCTGCGCGAAGGCCGGCATAGCGAAGGGCACCGGACCTCATGCCCTGCGGCATCACTACGCCAGCCTGCTGATCAAGCACGGCGAGTCGGTGAAGACCGTCTCCGAGCGCCTCGGCCACACCAACGCGGCCATGACGCTGAACATCTACACCACCTGTGGCCCGACTCCGAGGAGCGGACCCGGGCCGCCGTAGACAAGGCGTACGCGGACTGCCCTGCAGACGGCGAGACGGCGGTCGACGAAGCGGCGTAGCCGCTCCCCGCGCGCCGGACTCATCCAGCACGCTGCGGACTCTGTGCGGACCGCAAAGGCCGCCCAACCCACTCCGTCGCAGGTCAGACGGCCTTCCGCAAGATCGACTAGACGTTGAAGCGGAACTCCACGACGTCCCCGTCCTGCATCACATACTCCTTGCCCTCCATGCGGGCCTTGCCCTTCGCGCGGGCCTCCGCCACCGATCCGGTCTCCACCAGGTCGGCGAAGGAGATGACCTCCGCCTTGATGAAGCCCTTCTGGAAGTCGGTGTGGATGACGCCGGCGGCCTCGGGGGCGGTGGCGCCCTTCTTGATGGTCCAGGCGCGGGATTCCTTGGGGCCGGCCGTGAGGTAGGTCTGGAGGCCGAGGGTGTTGAAGCCGACGCGGGCGAGGGTGGCGAGGCCGGGCTCCTCGGCGCCGACCGACTCCAGCAGCTCCAGCGCGTCCTCCTCGTCGAGCTCGGCGAGGTCCGCCTCCAGCTTGGCGTTGAGGAAGATCGCCTCGGCGGGGGCGACCAGGGCGCGCTGCTCGGCCTTGAAGTCGTCGTCGACCAGCTCGTCCTCGTCGACGTTGAAGACGTAGAGGAAGGGCTTGGTGGTCAGCAGGTGCAGGTCGTGCAGGAGCTCCTCGTTGCCGGAGCCTTGGACGATGCCCGCGGAGAACAGGGTGTCGCCCTTCTCCAGGATCTCCTTGGCCTCCTCGACGGCCTTCACCTTCGGCGCGATGTCCTTCTTGATCCGCGACTCCTTCTGGAGCCGGGGCAGGACCTTCTCGATGGTCTGGAGGTCGGCGAGGATCAGCTCGGTGTTGATCGTCTCGATGTCGTCCTTGGGCGAGACCTTGCCGTCGACGTGGACGACGTTCTCGTCCTTGAAGGCGCGGATGACCTGGCAGATCGCGTCGGACTCACGGATGTTGGCGAGGAACTTGTTGCCCAGGCCCTCGCCCTCGGAGGCGCCGCGCACGATGCCGGCGATGTCGACGAAGTCGACGGTCGCCGGGAGGATCTTCTGGGAGGAGAAGATCTCGGCCAGTTTCGCCAGCCGCGGGTCCGGGACGCCGACCACGCCCACGTTCGGCTCGATCGTGGCGAACGGGTAGTTGGCCGCCAGCACGTCGTTCTTGGTCAGGGCGTTGAACAGGGTCGATTTGCCGACATTAGGCAGACCGACGATTCCGATCGTGAGCGACACGTTGCGACTTCCCGTACGTGAGAGGACTTCAGGGGGCTGGGCTGGGGCCCGGTCCTTCCTCGATCTTCGCTGCAGATGCTGCACACGATGCCGACGACGCAGATGTACGGGCCGATCCACCAGTCTACGGCGTACCGGGCCGGGCCCAGGGCGCCGTATCGAACACCTGGCCAAGGTCCGCCCCAAGGTGTGTCCGATGGCGAATTCGCCACATAAACCGACCTAGGTTGGACCGGTGGAGCAAGACAGGGCGCGACCTGCCGGGTTCGGATCGCGACGCGGTACTCCGCCGCCGTTGCCGCCGCAGGCGGTGCGGGGTGGTGCGGGGCGGGGTGAGCGCGGGTTCGCGCCGTACGGGAACGGCGACGGGGACGGTGTGGAGCGGGGCGAGGGGCGTGCGAGGCGCAACGGGGGCGGGTGGGCCCCGGAGGTGAGCGGTGCAAGCGGTGCGAGCCGTGCGAGGGGCGTGAGCGGGGGGAGGGATCCGGGCGGCGGGCGGTCCGTCTGGGCCTCCCGGTCGTCCGGCCCCGGCCCGGAAGGCCGGCCTTCCCGTCCGTCCACGTCCGCCCAGCCCGTCCGCGCCACCCGGCCCGTCGCCCAGCGCCGCCCGAGCGCAGCGGCCCCGGCGGCGGCCGTACGGCGGTTCGGGCCGCCGCCCGTGCAGCAGGCGGTACGCCGGTTTCCCAACCCCCGGCTCACGGGCCTGGGCTGCGGCCTGTTCTGCGGTGCCGTGATGTTCCTGCTCGGTCACCTGGACGCGCTGCTGCTCGGGTCGTCACTCACGGTGTACAGCGTGCTGTTCGTGCCGGTGTGCGTGCTGACCGCGGTCTGGGTGCGCCGGGGCGACCTGATGACCGCGCCGGTGGTCCTGCCGATCGCGTTCGCCGTGGGGCTCGTTCCGGTGGCCGACGAGGGCGGAGGGATCGGCGGTCACCTGATGGGGCTGTTCACCGCCCTGGCCACACAGGCCGGATGGCTGTACGGGGGAACGCTGATCGCCGGTCTCATCGTGCTCGTACGAAGGGTCCGCCTGGTGGCACGCAGGGCGGCGGTCCGACGACGCGCAACGTGACCGCGATCGTGGCCGTCGCCGCGACCGTGGCCGCGACCGTCGGCCGTCGGTGCCACGTCCACCGACGGCCCGTCATCGATCAGCCGTCCTTCTCCGCGGCATGCATCGCCGCGCCCACGATCCCCGCGTTGTTCTGCAACTGCGCCGGGACGATCTCCGCCTTGATGCCCTCGATGTAGGGCAGGAACTTGTGGGACTTGCGGCTCACCCCGCCGCCGATGATGAACAGCTCCGGGGAGAACAGCATCTCGACATGGGCGAGGTACTTCCGGACCCGGTGTGCCCAGTGCTCCCAGGAAAGGTCCTCGTCCTCCTTGGCCTTGCTGGAGGCTCGCTTCTCCGCGTCGTGGCCGTGGAGTTCGAGGTGGCCCAGCTCTGTGTTGGGGACCAGGCGGCCGTCGATGAAGACCGCGCTGCCGATGCCCGTGCCGAAGGTGAGGAGGATCACGGTGCCCCGGCGGTCGCGGCCCGCGCCGAAGTGCATCTCGGCGACGCCGGCCGCGTCCGCGTCGTTGACCACGGTCACCGGGAGGCCGCCGAGGCGGTCACTGAACAACGCGCGCGCATCCGTGTCGATCCAGCTCTTGTCGACGTTCGCCGCCGTACGGATCGTGGATCCGTCGGTGACCACGCCGGGGAAGGTGAGCCCGACCGGCCCGGTCCAGCCGTAGTGCTCGACGACCTGCTTCACACCGTCGGCCACCCCGTCGGGCGTGGCCGGGTGCGGAGTGAGCACCTTGAAGCGCTCCTGAGCGAGATCGCCTCTGTCGAGGTCCACCGGGGCACCCTTGATCCCGGATCCACCGATGTCCAAGCCGAAGATCTGCATGGCCCTACGTTACGACGCGGGACCGACAGTCACTCCCCGGAGTCGGCGGAGCCCGTGGCCCCGGTGCGCTCGGCGATCAGCGCGGCCGCCTCGTCGCGCAGGTCACGGCGGAGTTCCTTGGGCAGCGAGAAGGTGATCGACTCCTCGGCCGCCTTCACCAGCTCCACATCGCCGTAGCCACGCTGGGCGAGCCACTCCAGGACCTCCTCCACCAGCACCTCCGGGACGGAGGCGCCGGAGGTGACGCCGACCGTGGTGACGCCCTCCAGCCAGGCCTCGTCGATCTCGCTCGCGAAGTCCACGAGGTAGGCCTCGCGGGAGCCGGCGAGCTTGGCGACCTCGACGAGCCGCTTGGAGTTGGAGGAGTTGCGGGAGCCGACCACGAGGACCAGCTCGGCCTCGGCACCCATCTGCTTCACGGCGAGCTGACGGTTCTGCGTGGCGTAGCAGATGTCGTCGCTGGGCGGGGAGATGAGCTGCGGGAACTTCTCCTTCAGGGCGTCGACGGTCTCCATGGTCTCGTCGACGGAGAGGGTGGTCTGGGAGAGCCAGACGACCTTCGACTCGTCGCGGACCTCGACCTTGGCGACGTCGCCCGGGCCGTCGACGAGCTGGATGTGGTCCGGTGCCTCGCCGGACGTGCCGATGACCTCCTCATGGCCCTCGTGCCCGATGAGGAGGATGTCGTAGTCCTCGTTCGCGAAGCGGACGGCTTCCTTGTGGACCTTGGTGACCAGCGGGCAGGTCGCGTCGATGGTGGCGAGCCTGCTGCGCGCGGCCTCCTCGTGGACGACGGGGGCGACACCGTGCGCGGAGAACATCACGATGTTCCCCGGCGGGACCTCCTCCGTCCGCTCGACGAAGACGGCGCCCTTCTTCTCCAGGGTCTGTACGACGTACTTGTTGTGGACGATCTCGTGCCGGACGTACACCGGAGCGCCGTACTGCTCCAGGGCTTTCTCGACGGCGATCACGGCGCGGTCCACACCCGCGCAGTAGCCACGGGGGGCGGCGAGCAGGACACGGCGGCCAGGCGAAGCAGTCATGCGTCCCATCGTAAGGGTGCGTTCGGCGGGTTGAAGATCGCGCGGGTGACGGCTTGGTGCACAGGCTGACCGTGGGTTGTGAGGGGTGCGAAACGAAGTGACGGGCGCGGACCTGCGGAGGCGTGATGTCCGGACGCCGGACCAAGGACGCGTGACCTCGGCTTCCTCGCCCCCGCCGCCCCTACCCGTCCCGTCCTTCTGGGGCTCCGCCCCAGACCCCGCTCCTCAAACGCCGGAGGGGTTGGGTTGTTCAGCCCGTCCGGCGTTTGAGGACGAGGCCCCTTCAGGGCCGAAGCGGGGGTCTGGGGGCGCAGCCCCCAGGGACGGGACCCCGTTGGCTGGGCCGGGTTGTCGGTGGGGGCCGTTACGCTCGGCGCATGGCTGTGAACACGTCCCCCGAATCGCCCCTGCCCGTCGGCGAGGTGTCGCGGCTCATCGGGGGGTGGATCGACCGGCTCGGGGCGGTGTGGGTCGAGGGGCAGATCACCCAGCTGTCGCGGCGGCCCGGCGCCGGCGTCGTGTTCCTGACGCTGCGGGACCCGTCGTACGACATCTCCGTGAGCGTGACGGCGTACCGGCAGGTGTTCGACGCCGTCGCCGACGTGGTGAGCGAGGGCGCCCGCGTCGTCGTCCTCGCCAAACCCGAGTGGTACGCCCCGCGCGGCCAGCTCTCCCTGCGCGCCACCGAGATAAAGCCCGTCGGCGTCGGCGAGCTCCTCGCCCGGCTGGAGATGCTGAAGAAGTCACTCGCCGCCGAGGGGCTCTTCGCGCCCGAGCGCAAGAGGCCGCTCCCCTTCCTCCCTCAGCTCGTCGGCCTGGTCTGCGGCCGGGCCTCCGCCGCCGAGCGGGACGTCCTGGAGAACGCCCGCCACCGCTGGCCCGCCGTCCGCTTCGAGGTCCGCAACGTCCCGGTGCAGGGCGTGCACGCCGTGCCGCAGGTCGTGCAGGCGGTGAAGGAGCTGGACGAGATCGACGCCGTGGACGTGATCATCGTCGCCCGCGGCGGCGGCAGCGTCGAGGACCTGCTGCCCTTCTCCGACGAGCAGCTGGTGCGGGCCGTCGCCTCCTGCCGTACGCCCGTCGTCTCCGCGATCGGGCACGAGCCCGACAACCCCCTCCTCGACCACGTCGCCGACCTGCGCGCCTCCACCCCCACCGACGCCGCCAAGAAGGTCGTACCGGATGTGGGTGAGGAGTACGAACGGGTGCGGATGCTGCGCGACCGGGCCCGGCGCTGCGTCGAGGCGTTCGTCGAGCGCGAGGAGCGAGGGCTCGCGCACGCCCTCGCGCGGCCGTCGATAGAGGATCCGCACCGGATGATCGACGAGCGCGCCGATCATGTGGCCTCGCTTCTCGACCGCGGCCGCCGCTGCCTCGGCCACCTCCTCGACCGCGCCGAGTCGGAGCTGACCCACACGCACGCGCGCGTGGTGGCCCTCTCCCCCGCGGCGACCCTGAAGCGGGGGTACGCGGTGCTCCAGCGGGCCGACGGGCATGTGGTCCGGGACCCGGGTGAGGTGACGGCGGACGAGGCGCTGCGGGCGCGCGTCGCCGAGGGCGAGTTCTCCGTACGAGTCGATGACCGAAGCGACGCGCTGAGCGACGCACGAAGCGATGCATAGGGTGGGCGGATGACCAGCAAGGTGGAAGAGGCACTCGGCTACGAGCAGGCCCGGGACGAGCTGATCGAGGTCGTACGGCGGCTGGAGGCGGGCGGTACGACGCTGGAGGAGTCCCTGGCGCTCTGGGAGCGGGGCGAGGAGCTGGCCAAGGTGTGCAGGCGCTGGCTGGACGGGGCGCGGGCGCGGCTGGACGCGGCGCTGGCCGAGGAGCGAGAGGCCGAGGAAGAGGGCGGCGAGTAGCCGCACGGGTGACGTTCTGCTGTGAAGCGGATCACTACACCCCGGTTATTGTTGAAGCATCAACCTTCCTTCGCGTACCTTCGTGACGTAAGCCGATCCGGACCGCGGTCCGGTAAGGACCCAGGCGTCACTCTAGGAAGTCCCGTATGTCTCTCGTTCTCGACCCCGCCGCCCAGGACCTGCTGTTCCGCGAGGCCCGCACCGCGAACACCTTCACCGACGAGCCGGTGACCGAGGAGCAGATCCAGGCGATCTACGACCTGGTCAAGTACGGCCCCACCGCCTTCAACCAGACCCCGCTGCGCATCACCCTGGTCCGCTCGGCCGAGGCCCGTGAGCGTCTGGTGCAGCACATGGCCGAGGGCAACCAGGCCAAGACCGCCGCCGCCCCGCTGGTCGCGATCCTTTCCGCGGACAACGAGTTCCACGAGGAGCTGCCGACCCTGTTCCCGGCGTTCCGGCAGGCCAAGGACGTCTTCTTCAGCGAGCGCGCGGCCCGCGAGAACGCCGCCGGCATGAACGCCGCCCTCCAGGCCGCGTACTTCATCGTCGGCGTCCGCGCCGCCGGGCTGGCCGCCGGCCCGATGACCGGCTTCGACTTCGAGGGCGTCCGCAAGGAGTTCCTCGACGACGACCACACCCCGCTGATGGTCGTCAACATCGGCAAGCCGGGCGCCGACGCCTGGTACCCGCGCTCCCCGCGCCTGGAGTACGACCAGGTCATCACCACGGTCTGAGCTGAACCGGCCCGCACGACGAAAGGCCCCCGGCGGTATGCCGGGGGCCTTTCGTCATCCGTGGACGGTCACTCCGCCTTCAGGGCCTTCGCCATCTGCGTCAACTGCTCGAACGACCCCGTGCCGGCCACCACCGTGGTCACGCCCTTCTCCTGGTGCACGAGCGCGTCGTAACGGCCGCCGGTGTAGCGCGTCCACGTCCGGTCGCCGATCTTCTCGGTGACCTCGGTGGCCCGCCCGCCCTGGGTGGCCTTCTCCAGGAACGTCGACGGCTTCTCGGCCGACTGCTCGACCTGGACGTACTCCCCGGCCGAGGTGTGGAAGCCCAGATGCCAGGCGTCGAAGTCGGCGCCCTTGAAGCGGACGGATGTCGGCTTCCAGCTGTCGGGCAGGCCCTGGGGCGCGACCACGGGGTAGGACGCCGCGCGGCGGGCCGTGAGCAGCTCGACGCGGTAGTCGACCCGCGGGAGGTCGGGAGCGCCGTCCTCATGGGGAACGAAGAGATAGATGACTCCCGCCGCCAGCACGGTCACTCCCAGGGAGAGGACCATGTTGCGGACCGACTTCTGCTTGCCGTTGGAACCTGCCACGCCCCCTATCGTCGCAGGTGCCCTGGCCTGCTCATCCGTGGGGCCCCCTGCTCATTCTGCGCGCCCGGGGATAGAGTCAGGGCGGTCACCCTCATCCGGCCGTCGTCGTATCAGAAAGGTGCGCTCCGATGACCGAGAATCATCATCATTTGCCGTCCGAGCTCGAAGTACCCAGCGAAGCCCCCGATCGCAACCTCGCCCTGGAACTGGTCCGAGTGACCGAGGCGGCGGCGATGGCCGCGGGCCGCTGGGTCGGGCGCGGCGACAAGAACGGCGCCGACGGTGCCGCGGTGCGCGCCATGCGGACCCTCGTCCACACCGTGTCGATGAACGGCGTCGTCGTCATCGGTGAGGGCGAGAAGGACGAAGCGCCGATGCTCTTCAACGGAGAGCGGGTCGGCGACGGCACCGGGGCCGAGGTCGACATCGCCGTCGACCCGATCGACGGGACCACGCTGACCGCGAAGGGCATGCCCAACGCGATCTCCGTGCTCGCCGCGGCGGACCGGGGGGCCATGTTCGACCCGTCCGCCGTCTTCTACATGGACAAGCTGGTCACCGGCCCCGACGCGGCCGACTTCGTCGACATCGACGCGCCCGTGTCCGTGAACATCCGCCGGGTCGCCAAGGCGAAGCGGTCCACGCCCGAGGACGTCACCGTCGTCATCCTCGACCGACCCCGGCACGAGGGCATCATCAAGGAGATCCGGGATGCCGGTGCACGCATCAAGCTGATCTCCGACGGCGATGTCGCGGGATCGATCTACGCGCTGCGCGAGGGCACCGGCGTCGACATGCTGCTGGGCATCGGCGGTACGCCGGAGGGGATCATCTCGGCCTGTGCGGTGAAGTGCCTGGGCGGCACGATCCAGGGCAAGCTGTGGCCGAAGGACGACGAGGAGCGCCAGCGGGCCGTCGACGCCGGCCACGACCTCGACCGGGTACTGCTGACGGACGACCTGGTCGCCGGGGACAACGTGTTCTTCGTCGCGACCGGCATCACCGACGGCGAACTGCTGCGCGGTGTGCGGTACCGGTCCGAGAACGCGACGACCGACTCGATCGTGATGCGCTCGAAGTCGGGGACGGTGCGGCGGATCGACTCCGAGCACCGGCTGAGCAAGCTGCGGGCCTACAGCGCGATCGACTTCGACAGGGCGAAGTGAACAAGGGGCGGTCACCCGCCCGTTGCTGAACCGCGCAGCCGACAGGGCGCCCCCGGTGCGGAGGGGGCGCCCTTCCTCTTGCCGCTCAGCCCGCCTGCGCTATGCGGTTCGTCGTCGCCCTGGCCGTCTTCTTCAGTTCCATCTCGCGACGGCGGCGCCTGGCCAGGACCACTCGGCGTTCGGCCGCGGTCAGGCCGCCCCAGACGCCGTAGGGCTCGGGCTGGAGAAGGGCGTGTTCGCGGCACTCGACCATGACCGGGCAGCGGGCACACACCCGCTTGGCCGCCTCCTCGCGGGAGAGTCGGGCCGCGGTGGGCTCTTTCGAAGGCGCGAAGAACAGGCCGGCCTCGTCGCGGCGGCACACGGCTTCCGTGTGCCATGGGGCGTCTTGGTCCCTGTCTCGCACTGGCACCCGCTGGGCCGGAACGGCAGCTACCTGCAGGGACGAATGCGGCGGTTGCAGCACGGTCTACTCCTGACGACGGCTTCGCGAGCGAGAGACGATGCAGCAAGGTCTACCCGCTGTGCGCGCGCCTATGCAGGGAGTTCCGATCCGCTGGATCTCGGGGGGTTCGGCACGCTTGCCCGGGGCGTCCGCAACGGCCGAAAGGCGCGGTGGAAGCCGGCCCGATTCACAACCGTCAACGATCCAGATGCTTGCGCAAACTCCTGTCGACCTTGCGCTGGACACGGTCGAGGATGTCGGCGACCACCTTCCCCCGCTTCGGCCGGCCCTCGATGTTGCCCAGCACGGCCCAGCCGTCGACATGGACGACCGGTGCCTGGGGGTCCTCCGCGTCGAGGTGGTCCACCTCGAAGTTGCCGAGCACGCCGCCGCCGGTGCCGCGCAGCGAGACGTTCTCCGGGACGCGGACCTCGACGTTGCCGAAGACCGAGATCGCCCGGATCACGACCTGCTGGTACTCGAAGAGGGCCTCGCTGAGGTCTATCTCCACGCTGCCGAAGATCGCGTACGCGTGGATGCGCCGGCCGGCGCGCCAGCGGCCCTTGCGGACGGCGCTGCTGAAGACCGCGACCACGTTGTCGTCGGGGTCGGGCGGTATCGCGCCGACTGCGGGCCTGCTCGGGGCGGGTATGTGGGGTGCGCGGCGCACGTGGGCGGCGGGCAGGTCCCGTATGAAGACATCCAGTTCACCCACCGTCCTGGCCGCCAGCACGCCCTCGACGCGCTCGGCGTGCTCGTCGGCGGTGAGGCGGCCCTCGGCCAGGGCCTCGCGAAGGATGTCGGCGATCCGGTCGCGGTCGGCGTCGGAGGCACGGAGTTCGGTGGCGGCAGCGGGTTCGGTCTGCTTCTGAAGGTCCACGGCAGCAGCGTACCGAAACACGATAGATCGCGATACCCCTGTGGACGACGCCTTGGACGACGCCTTGGCCGACGCCTTGGCCGACGAACTGAGCCTTACCTCACAAGCTCGCCGTCAGCGGCAGGTTCTACGCTGGTGGACGCTGCCAACGGAGGCCAGCCGCGCTGTCTGTTTAGTGAGGAATGGGCGACATGCCTGAGTTCGCGTACACCGATCTGCTCCCCATGGGAGAGGACACCACCCCGTACCGGCTGGTGACCTCCGAAGGTGTCTCCACCTTCGAGGCCGACGGGCGGACGTTCCTCAAGGTCGAGCCCGAGGCGCTGCGCAAGCTCGCCGAGGAGGCCATCCACGACATCCAGCACTACCTGCGCCCCGCCCACCTCGCGCAGCTGCGCCGGATCATCGACGACCCCGAGGCGTCGGGCAACGACAAGTTCGTGGCGCTGGACCTGCTGAAGAACGCGAACATCGCGGCGGCGGGCGTGCTCCCCATGTGCCAGGACACCGGCACGGCGATCGTGATGGGCAAGCGCGGCCAGAACGTGCTGACGGAGGGCGGCGACGAGGAAGCCCTCTCCCGCGGCATCTACGACGCTTACCTGAACCTCAACCTGCGCTACTCGCAGATGGCTCCGCTCACCATGTGGGAGGAGAAGAACACCGGTTCCAACCTGCCGGCGCAGATCGAGCTGTACGCGACGGACGGCGGCGCGTACAAGTTCCTGTTCATGGCGAAGGGCGGCGGGTCCGCCAACAAGTCCTTCCTCTACCAGGAGACGAAGGCCGTCCTGAACGAGGCCTCCATGATGAAGTTCCTGGAGGAGAAGATCCGCTCGCTCGGTACGGCCGCCTGCCCGCCGTACCACCTCGCGATCGTCGTCGGCGGTACGTCCGCCGAGTACGCGCTGAAGACCGCGAAGTACGCCTCCGCTCACTACCTGGACGAGATCCCCGCCGAGGGCTCGCCGCTCGGGCACGGGTTCCGGGACAAGGAGCTGGAGGAGAAGGTCTTCGAGCTGACGCAGAAGATCGGGATCGGGGCGCAGTTCGGCGGCAAGTACTTCTGCCACGACGTGCGGGTGGTGCGGCTGCCGCGGCACGGTGCCTCCTGCCCGGTCGCCATCGCCGTGTCCTGCTCCGCCGACCGCCAGGCCGTCGCGAAGATCACGGCCGAGGGCGTCTTCCTGGAGCAGCTGGAGACGGACCCGGCGCGGTTCCTGCCGGAGACGACCGACGAGCACCTGGAGCAGGACGGCGACGTCGTCAGGATCGACCTCAACCAGCCGATGGACTCGATTCTCGCGGAGCTCACCAAGTACCCGGTGAAGACCCGGCTTTCGCTCACCGGCCCGCTGGTCGTGGCCCGCGACATCGCGCACGCCAAGATCAAGGAGCGGCTCGACGCGGGTGAGGGGATGCCGCAGTACCTGAAGGACCACCCGGTGTACTACGCCGGCCCGGCGAAGACGCCCGAGGGCTACGCATCCGGCTCCTTCGGGCCGACCACGGCCGGCCGTATGGACTCCTACGTCGAGCAGTTCCAGGCGGCGGGGGGCTCCAAGGTGATGCTGGCGAAGGGGAACCGCAGCAAGCAGGTCACCGACGCGTGCGACGCGCACGGCGGCTTCTACCTCGGCTCCATCGGCGGCCCGGCCGCCCGGCTCGCCCAGGACTGCATCAAGAAGGTCGAGGTCGTCGAGTACGAGGAGCTCGGCATGGAGGCGGTCTGGAAGATCGAGGTCGAGGACTTCCCGGCCTTCATCGTGGTGGACGACAAGGGCAACGACTTCTTCCAGGACCCGGCACCGGCGCCGACGTTCACGTCCATTCCGGTACGGGGTCCGGGCCTGGCGTAGCGACTCCGGCACGACACGGTTCCTCGCCCCCGCCGCCCCTACCCGTCCCGTCCCTGGGGGCTGCGCCCCCAGACCCCCGCTGTCGGCCCTTCGGGCCTCGTCCTCAAACGCCGGACGGGCTGAACAACCCAGCCCCTCCGGCGTTTGAGGAGCGGGGTCTGGGGCCGAGCCCCAGAAGGGGCGCGGGGCTGTGTCAATTTGCGGCTCCGCCGCGTGGGCGCGACCAGCCACCGCGGGCCCGCACCCGAACGACGACCCGGGGTCGAAGGGGCGGAGCCCCTGGGGATGGGACGAGTAGGGGCGGCGGGGGCGAGGAACACGCGTGGGTCAACGGGCGGAACATCCCCGGCCGCCCGATCGCTATAGCCGGTATGAGCGACTACCGCATCGAGCACGACTCCATGGGCGAGGTCCGCGTCCCGGCGGACGCCAAGTGGCGGGCCCAGACGCAGCGTGCCGTCGAGAACTTCCCCATCTCCGGCCAGCGCATCGAACGCGCCCACATCGAGGCCCTCGCCCGCATCAAGAGCGCCGCCGCCAAGGTGAACGCGCGGCTCGGGGTGCTCGACAAGGACATCGCCGAGGCCATTCAGGAGGCGGCGGGCGAGGTCGCCGAGGGGCGGTGGGACGAGCACTTCCCCGTCGACGTGTTCCAGACCGGATCCGGCACCTCGTCCAACATGAACACCAACGAGGTCATCGCCACCCTCGCGACCGAGCGCCTCGGCCGGGACGTCCACCCCAACGACCATGTGAACGCCTCGCAGTCGTCCAACGACGTCTTCCCCTCCTCCATCCACATCGCCGCCACCGCCGCCGTCACCCGTGACCTGGTCCCGGCCCTGGAGCACCTCGCCGCCTCCCTGGAACGCAAGGCCGAGGAGTTCGCGGACGTCGTGAAGTCGGGGCGGACTCATCTCATGGACGCCACGCCCGTGACCCTGGGGCAGGAGTTCGGCGGGTACGCCGCCCAGGTGCGGTACGGCGTCGAGCGGCTCCACGCCTCTCTGCCCCGCCTCGCGGAACTCCCCCTCGGGGGGACGGCCGTGGGCACCGGCATCAACACGCCGCCCGGCTTCTCCGCCGCCGTCATCGAGGAGGTCGCCCGCGCCACCGGGCTGCCGCTCACCGAGGCGCGGGACCACTTCGAGGCGCAGGGCGCCCGGGACGGGATCGTGGAGACCAGTGGGCAGCTGCGGACCATCGCGGTCGGGCTGACGAAGATCGCCAACGACCTGCGGTGGATGTCCTCCGGGCCGCGTACCGGGCTCGCCGAGATCTCGCTCCCCGACCTTCAGCCGGGGTCCTCGATCATGCCGGGCAAGGTCAACCCGGTCATCCCCGAGGCCGTCCTCATGGTCGCCGCGCAGGTCGTCGGCAACGACGCCACCGTGGCCACCGCAGGCGCCGCGGGCAACTTCGAGCTGAACGTCATGCTGCCGGTCATCGCGAAGAACGTCCTGGAATCCATCCGGTTGCTCGCGGCCGGCTCCCGGCTGCTCGCCGACCGGACCGTCGACGGCATCGTCGCCCATCGCGAACGGGCGCTGGAGTACGCCGAGTCGTCGCCCTCCGTCGTGACGCCGCTCAACAAGTACATCGGGTACGAGGAGGCCGCCAAGGTCGCCAAGAAGGCACTGGCGGAGCGGAAGACCATCCGCCAAGTCGTGCTGGAGGGTGGGTATGTGGAGCGGGGAGACCTCACGACGGAGCAGTTGGACGAGGCTCTCGATGTCCTGCGGATGACGCGGCCGTGACGACTGCTCGCGCGATCGTCTCGGTGCGGTGAACCGTGGTGCTCGCCGCAGCGTCGTATGCCTGTGGCACCTAATATCTGTACATGGCAGACGGTGGAGCGGTGACGACGGAAGTGGAAGCGGGAGACTCGACGGGGTTCTGGGCGCCCGGGGCACAGATCCTGTGGCGGTACCGGGAGAACGCGGGCCGCCGCTTCCACATCGCGCGTCCCGTCACCGTCGTCCGGGACGACCACGAGATCCTCGCCGTATGGCTCGCCCCGGGCACGGAGTGTGTGAAACCCGTGCTCGCCGACGGGACGTCCGTGCACGAGGAACCGCTGGAGACGCGCTACACCAAGCCGCGTACCGTCCAGCGCGACCGCTGGTTCGGGACCGGCGTGCTGAAGTTGGCGCGGCCCGGTGAGCCGTGGTCGGTGTGGCTGTTCTGGGAGCCTGGGTGGCAGTTCAAGAACTGGTACGTGAACCTTGAGGAGCCCCTGGCCCGTTGGGCGGGCGGGGTGGACTCCGAGGACCACTTCCTCGACATCTCCGTGCACCCGGACCGCAGTTGGCACTGGCGGGACGAGGACGAGTTCGCGCAGGCCCGGCGGGACGGACTGGTGGACGACCGGCTCGCCGCGCGGGTGCGGGAGGCGGGGCAGGACGCGGTCGAGGTGATCCGCGCCTGGGGGCCGCCGTTCGCCGACGGCTGGCAGCACTGGCGACCGGATCCCGCCTGGGCTGTACCTTCTTTGCCTGAGGACTGGGATCGCACGCCCGCGCACATGTCCTCATGAGACCCTTGATGCGCCCCCGGGCAAGAAACGTAGGATCGTCCTCCGCAAGGGCGCGCATCCGCAGCAACTACCGGAGTGCGCGCCGGGCTTGACCGATCGTCACCGAGGGGCGGCAGGACGTGAGCGAGGGTTACCAGGGCGACGCCGGGGGCAGCAGACGCTCCACCGGCGGCACAGGAACTGCCTCTGGTCACGCGGGAATTCCGTTCCTGGGGCACGTATTCCGGGTATCGGAGTTTCGGCGGGACGAACTGCACGCGCGGCGCGCAGCCCCGGACGGATGGATTCGAAAGGCGTGACGGAGCAGCCGATCTCCTTCGAACGCCCCGAGACGGGCGTCGACCCCGCGGAGGCCCGCGGGGCGCTCGTGCGTACCTCGACACCGTCGACGACGCACTCCACGCCGCCACGCACCCCTGGCGGCGACGCCTGCGGGGGGACACCCTTACCCGCGCAGGCGCGCACCGGAGAGACCCCTTCCACGCCGGGCACCACAGCACCGTCCGGCCCGAGCAAGGAGCCCTCAGACATCGCCGGCAACGGCCCCGAGCACTCGCAGCCCTCCGTCGCCGCCGAGCCCGACTCGCACCGGCCGCGGCCCGTCCCCGAGGCCATCCCGCCGCAGCCCGGCACCGAGCCGCCGCAGTCGTCCGCCGAGCGGCGCACCGGACAGGGCGTCGTGCCCGGCCGGCCCACGCCCATGCGACGGGACGGGGACCGGCTGCGCTTCGTGGGCGCCGCCACCCGGCGGATCGCCCGCGGCATCGACCTGGACGAGATCGTGATGGGGCTGTGCCGGGCGACCGTGCCGACCTTCTCCGACGCGATCCTCGTCTATCTGCGCGACCCGCTGCCGGTCGGCGACGAGCGGCCCACGGGTCCCGTCGTGCTGCGGCTGCGCCGCACCGACCGTATCCCGGAGGAGCGGGACACCGAAAGCGGCGGCTTCCTGCCCGCACCGCAGCAGCCGGAACCGCCCGAGCTGGCCGAACTGTCCACGGTCACCGCCGAACTGTGCGAGGTACGGCCCGGCGGCGCGCTCGCCGAGGTGCTGCGCGGTGTACGCCCTGTCTTCGCCGACGCCCCGGCCGCCCGTGCCGCGCTGCCCGAACTCCTGGGCGAGGACGGCGAGTTGATCATCCCGGACGGCCAGCGCGCGATCCTCGCCCCGCTGCGCGGCCGCCGCCGGGTCATCGGCGCCGCCGTCTTCCTGCGCCGCCCGGACCGCCTGGCCTTCGAGCCCGACGACCTCCTCGTCGCCGCCCAGCTCGCCACGCACAGCGCGCTCGGCATCGACAAGGCGGTGCTGTACGGCCGTGAGGCGTACATCGCCGACGAACTCCAGCGCACCATGCTGCCGGAGACGCTGCCGCGCCCGACGGGCGTACGGCTCGCCTCCCGCTATCTTCCGGCCGCCGAGACGGCCCGGGTCGGCGGCGACTGGTACGACGCGATCCCGCTGCCGGGCAGCCGCGTGGCGCTGGTCGTCGGTGACGTCATGGGCCACTCCATGACGTCCGCCGCGATCATGGGCCAGCTGCGGACGACCGCCCAGACGCTCGCCGGACTCGACCTGCCCCCGCAGGAGGTCCTGCACCATCTCGACGAGCAGGCCCAGCGCCTGGGCACCGACCGCATGGCGACCTGCCTGTACGCCGTCTACGACCCGGTCTCGCACCGCATCACCATCGCCAACGCCGGCCATCCGCCGCCCGTCCTGCTGCACCTGGGCGGCCGCGCGGAGGTCCTGCGGGTTCCCGCGGGAGCGCCGATCGGCGTCGGTGGCGTCGACTTCGAGGCCGTGGAGCTGGACGCGCCGGCCGGAGCGACGCTGCTCCTCTACACGGACGGTCTGGTCGAGTCCCGGCTGCGTGACGTGTGGACCGGCATAGAGCAGCTGCGCGAGAAGCTCGCCGCGACCGCGCAGCTGACCGGGCCGGACCATCCGCCGCCGCTGGAAGCCCTGTGCGACGAGGTGCTCGACATGCTCGGGCCGGGCGACCGGGACGACGACATCGCGCTGCTCGCCGCCCGCTTCGACGGGATCGCGCCGAGCGACGTGGCGTACTGGTTCCTGGAGCCGGAGGACGCGGCGCCGAGCCGCGCCCGACGGCTGGCTCGGCGCGCGCTGGCCCGCTGGGGGCTGGAGGAAATGACGGATTCCGTCGAGCTGTTGGTCAGCGAGGTCGTGACCAACGCGGTGCGGTACGCCTCGCGGCCGGTGACGTTGCGGTTGCTGCGGACCGACGTGCTGCGGTGCGAGGTCGGGGACGATGTGCCGCAGTTGCCGCGGCTCAGGCAGGCTCGGGCCACGGATGAGGGTGGGCGGGGGTTGTACCTCGTGAACCGGCTGGCTCGGCGGTGGGGGGCGACCAGGTTGAGCACCGGCAAGGTCGTCTGGTTCGAGTTGAATCGCGGCTGAGCGCCGTAGGGGAACTGCGCGTCGCCGGGATGCGGGTGCATCGTGGTTGCCCGCGCCCCCGCGGCGGAGCCGCGGATTCAGCACAGTCCCGCGCCCCTGACGGGGCGCTTTCCTACTCCTCGTTTCCAGGTCTGCCCGGGTCCAGGGTGATCGGATCCGTCGGCTCGTCCGTCGGTACCGTCGGCGCCGGCTCGGTCGTCGGCTCCTCCGTCGGCGGTTCCGTCGTCGGTTCCTCCGTCGGCTCCTCCGTCGTCGGGGTCTCCGTCGGCTCCTGGGTCGTCGGTTCCTCCGTCGGCTCCTGGGTCGTCGGCTCCTGGCTCGGCGTCGGGGTCGGGGTCCAGGTCGGCTCGACGGCGGCGCCCTGGTCGGTGTTCAGGTCGAACCTGGCGTCCGGATCCGTCACGCCGAACATGTAGGCCGCCCAGATCTGCGCCGGGAAGCCACCACCGTTGACGCGGGGCTCGCCGCCCGCGCCGTACATCTTGACCTGCGGGTGCGGAGGCTTGTCGTCCTCGCCGAACAGGCCCACCGAGGTGACCAGGTCCGGCGTGTAGCCGGTGAACCAGGCCGACTTGTTGTCGTCGGACGTACCCGTCTTGCCGGCGACCTTCTGGCCGTCGCGCTTGGGGTTGTTCGCCACGGACGCGCTCGCCGTACCGTCGTCGACCACGCCCGTCAGCACCGAGGTCACCGAGTCGGCGGCCTCACGGCTGATGACCTGCTCGCCGATCGGGTTCGGGATCTCGACCTTACGGCTGTTGTGCTCGGCCTTCTTCAGGATGCTCGGGGTGACCTTCTCGCCGTGGTTGTCGAGGGTCGCGTACACACCGGCCATCTGAAGCGGGCTCGCGCCCATGGAGCCGAGCGTCTGCGCGGGTACGGCCTGCTCGTCGCTGATGTCCATGCCGAGCTTGCCGGCCACGTCCATGACGTTCTTCATGCCGATGTCGACGCCCATCTGCGCGAAGACGGAGTTGACGGACTTGTTCATCGCCGTCTGGACGGTGATGGGGCCGTAGTTCCGGTCGTCCTCGTTCTCCGGTGCGAAGCCGACCTTGTCGCCGTCGGCGTCCACCACCTGGCGCTTGCTGGTGCCGTCGTAGATCGTGTTCGCGGTGATCGGCTTGCCGGACCGGGTCTGCGCGCCCTCCTCCAGGGCGGCGGCAAGGATCACCGGCTTGAACGTCGACGCGGGCTGGTAGTCGGTGCGGGTCGCGTTGCTGGTGTAGTGCTCGAAGTAGTCCACGCCGCCGTACAGCGCGACGACCTTGCCCGTCTTGGGGTCCACGGAGACCGCGCCGGCCTGGACGTCCGCGTCGACCGGCCGCTTCTTCTTGTCCAGCTTGCTGGTGAGCTGTGCCTTGACGGCCTTCTCCAGCTGCGCCTGCTTCTTCTTGTCGATGTTCAGGGTGATGGTCCAGCCCTGGTCGACGACCGCCGCCTCGGCCTGGGAGCGGGTGAGGCCCTGCTCCTTCATCAGCTGGTCCTCCAGCTGACGGTTGGCGAGCTCGATCAGATAGCCCTTCTGGCCCTCCTTGCCCGCGGCGGGCTTCGGTTCCTTCGGCGTCGGGAACTTCATGCCCTGGCGCTCGGACTTGTCCAGCCAGCCCTCCTCAACCATGTTGTCCAGGACGTAGTTCCAGCGGGCCGTGACCAGCTTCCTGCCGGTGTCGGACGCGGCCTGCCAGTCGTACTGGCTCGGCGCCTGGAGCAGCGCGGCGAGATACGCGCCCTGTGCGACGCTGAGCTTCTCGGCGTCGACGCGGTAGTAGGCCTGGGCGGCGGCCTGGATGCCGTAGGCGTTACGGCCGTAGTAGCTGGTGTTGATGTAGCCGGCGAGGATCTCGTCCTTCGACATCTGCCGGTCGACCTTCAAGGAGATGACGATCTCCCTGAGCTTGCGGCTGACCGTCTGCTCCTGGCTGAGGTAGTAGTTCTTGACGTACTGCTGGGTGATCGTCGAACCACCCTGCGCGCCCTTGCCCATCAGCGTGTTGAACACACCGCGGGCCGTGCCCTTCAGGTCGATGCCGTTGTCGTTGTAGAACGACTTGTTCTCGGCGGCGACAAAGGTGTTCCGGACTTCCTTCGGCACCTTGGACAGGTCCACGATCTCGCGGTTGACCTCGCCGTCGCGGGCCAGGGGCGAGCCGTCGCTGTACTTGTAGATGTTGCTCTGTCGCTGGGCGGCTTGGGCGGCGGCGTTGTCCGTCGGGATGTCCACGTACAGGTACAGCGCAATGAAGGCACCGATGGCGAGCAGGCAGGTACCGAGGAACGTGCCGAGGATCTTCTTCCAGGTGAAGAGCCGGCGTATTCGGCCCTTGCCGTCAGCCCCCTTGCCCTTGCCCCCGGACCTGGCCGCCCGCCGGGCCGCCGCCCGGCCGCCGGTGGCGGCCGACGGCGTGCCGATGACAGTGGTCGACTGGTCTCCCCCGGCGGCCGACGGCGACCCGGACGGACGCCGGGGCGCCGCGCGGCGGCCACCGCGCTGTCGCGCTCGTCTGTCTTCCGCTCGTCCCATGGGTCCGTTCCGCTCCGCTTCGGTCTTGTGTGCACTGCTGCCACACGAGTTCGCCGCTCAGGTCAGCTCAGAAAGCTAACACCGGAAGTTGTGACAAAGCCCTGTCGATCCGGGCTTTTGGGGACGTGACAATCAGCACCTGTCCCAACGGAACCGACGACTGGGGCGTGCATAGGGTTGCTCGGAATGGGTAATCTGATATCGGTTAGATAGACTGCTGATAGACGAGGCCGCCCCTGCGGCTTCGGGAGAAGACGGGGGACCACTCATGCAGAAGGACCAGCACCACAAGACCGACGCCGCACCCGACGTCCCCGAGATGCCCGCCCCGCGCGTCCGCGAGTTCACCGCGCACAGCATCGGCGGCGGGCTCGCCCTGCTGCTCGGCCTCGCCGGGCTGCTGGTCGGGGCGGGGCTGATCGTGAGCGCCTCGGCGGTGTCCGGAGCCGGTGGCCAGGCGGCGCTGATCATCTCCGGCGTCCTGGTCGGCATCGCCGCGATCCTCGCCATGTGCGGACTGAACATGGTCGCGCCGGGCGAGGCGCGGGTCGTCCAGCTCTTCGGGCGCTACCGGGGGACCATCCGGGAGGACGGACTGCGCTGGGTGAACCCCTTCACCTCGCGTACGAAGATCTCGACCCGGGTCCGCAACCACGAGACGGCCGTCCTCAAGGTCAACGACGCCTACGGCAACCCGATCGAGCTCGCCGCGGTCGTGGTGTGGAAGGTCGAGGACACCGCGCAGGCCACGTTCGAGGTGGACGACTTCCTGGAGTTCGTCTCCACCCAGACCGAGGCGGCGGTGCGGCACATCGCCATCGAGTACCCGTACGACGCCCATGACGAGGACGGCCTCTCGCTGCGCGGGAACGCCGAGGAAATCACCGAGAAGCTCGCCGTCGAACTGCACGCGCGCGTGGAGGCGGCCGGGGTGCAGATCATCGAGTCGCGCTTCACACATCTCGCGTACGCTCCCGAGATCGCCTCCGCGATGCTCCAGCGGCAGCAGGCCGGGGCGGTCGTCGCGGCGCGGCGGCAGATCGTCGACGGGGCGGTGGGCATGGTCGAGGCGGCACTCGCGCGGATCTCCGAGCGGGACATCGTGGAGCTGGACGAGGAGCGCAAGGCGGCGATGGTGTCCAACCTGATGGTGGTGCTGTGCGGCGACCGGGCCCCGCAGCCGGTCCTCAACACCGGGACGCTCTACCAGTGACGGCACCCTCCGATCCGTTCGACGACTCCGCCGAGTCGGCACCTCGGCGTCGGCCGCAGCAGCGCAAGCAGGTCCTGCTGCGGCTCGACCCGTCGGTGTACGAGGCGCTCGCCCGGTGGGCGGGCGACGAGCTGCGCTCGGCCAACGCGCAGATCGAGTTCCTGCTGCGGCGCGCCCTCGCGGAGGCGGGGCGGCTGCCGGGTGAGGCCAAGCCGATCCCGCGGCGCGGCCGACCTCCCGCGCAGCCCCCCGAGTCGCAGTAGCAGAACCGTGACAATGGGCCCCCACCTGGCCCTCCACACCCACCGCCATGGTCTCCGCACTCGGCGTATACATGCCGCGTATACACCCCGTGTAGAGTCCTGCTCATGTCCATCGGTCACACCCTCTTGGGGCTCCTGGAGTCCGGGCCACGCCACGGCTACGACCTGAAGCGGGCCTTCGACGAGAAGTTCGGTCACGACCGGCCGCTGCACTACGGCCAGGTCTACTCGACGATGTCCCGGCTGCTGAAGAACGGGCTCGTCGAGGTCGACGGGATCGAGCCCGGCGGCGGGCCCGAGCGGAAGCGGTACGCCATCACGGACGCCGGGATCACCGACGTACAGCGGTGGCTCGCGACGCCGGAGAAGCCGGAGCCGTACCTCCAGTCGACCCTCTACACCAAGGTCGTCCTCGCGCTGCTCACCCGGCGCGACGCGGCCGACATCCTCGACACCCAGCGTGCCGAGCATCTGCGCATGATG
Organism: Streptomyces sp. NPDC028907; assembly: GCF_055564995.1. NCBI lineage: Bacteria > Bacillati > Actinomycetota > Actinomycetes > Kitasatosporales > Streptomycetaceae > Streptomyces > Streptomyces sp. NPDC028907. The sequence continues at coordinate 6,657 of NZ_JBVHVE010000008.1, read as the reverse complement.
CGGATCCTCACCGACCGCAAGCGGAAGGGGGACCTGGCCGACCAGCTGATCTGCGACCACGCCCTCTTCCACCTGGAGGCCGACCTGCGCTGGCTGGAGCTCACGGCCGCACGCCTCGACAAGCTGGCCGAGGTGGTGGTCAAGTGACGCCTCCTCCCGGTTCCCTGCTCGCGGCCCAGGAGCTGCGCAAGGCCTACGGCCCGACCGTCGCGCTCGACGGGGCGGAGTTCTCCATCCACCCCGGCGAGGTCGTCGCCGTGATGGGGCCGTCCGGCTCCGGCAAGTCGACGTTGTTGCACTGCCTGGCCGGGATCGTGCCGCCGGACTCGGGGTCGATCACCTACAACGGGCGCGAGCTGGCCACCATGAACGACGCCCAGCGCAGTGCGCTCAGGCGGTCGGAGTTCGGGTTCGTCTTCCAGTTCGGCCAGCTGGTGCCGGAGTTGACGTGCGTCGAGAACGTCGCCCTTCCGCTGCGGCTGAACGGCACCTCCCGCAAGGAAGCCGAGCGGGCGGCGCTCACCTGGATGGAGCGGCTGGAGGTCGACGACCTGCGCAAGAAGCGGCCCGGTGAGGTCTCCGGCGGTCAGGGACAGCGCGTCGCCGTCGCCCGCGCGCTGGTCACCGACCCGCGCGTGCTGTTCGCCGACGAGCCGACCGGCGCGCTCGACTCCCTCAACGGCGAGCGCGTGATGGAGCTGCTGACGGACGCCGCCCGGTCGACCAACGCCGCCGTCGTCCTCGTCACCCACGAGGCGCGGGTGGCCGCCTACTCCGACCGCGAGATCGTCGTACGGGACGGCAAATCCCGGGACATGGAGCGCGTCGTATGAGCGTGGCTCAGTGGGCCAAGGATCTGGCCATGGGGGTGCGGTTCGCCTTCGCCGGCGGACGTGAGGGCTGGGTCCGGGCCCTGCTGACCGCCGTCGGTGTCGGACTCGGCGTGGCGCTGCTGCTGCTGACGACCGCGATCCCGAACATGCAGCAGGTCCGGCACGACCGGGAGAGCGCCCGCGCCGACATCGACTACAGCTACACGGAGACCAAGCGGTCGGACGCCACCCTGATCGTCGCGGACGTCGACACCGACTTCGGGGACAAGGACATCCGCGGCCGGGTACTGGAGCCCGAGGGATCCCGCGCACCGCTGCCGCCGGGCCTGGAGAAGTTCCCGGCGGTGGGCGAGATGGTCGTCTCCCCCGCGCTGAAGCGGCTGCTGGAGTCGGACGGGGCGAAGCTGCTGCGTGAGCGGCTGCCGGAGCGGATCGTCGGGACCATCGGGGAGAGCGGGCTGATCGGCTCGCACGAACTCGCCTTCTTCCGGGGCGGCGACCACCTCGCGCCGTACATCGACGGCGCCCGGGTCGCCCGTATCGAACGGTTCGGGGACACCAGCCCCAGCGAGGCGACGACCGACCCGGTGCTGCTCCTGCTGGTCATCGTCGTCTTCGTGGTGCTGCTGATGCCGGTCGCCGTGTTCATCGCCGCGGCCGTGCGCTTCGGTGGCGAGCGGCGCGACCGACGGCTCGCGGCGCTGCGGCTGGTCGGCTCCGACAGCCGGATGACCCGGCGGATCGCGGCCGGCGAGGCGCTGGCGGGCGCGGTGCTCGGACTGGTCTTCGGGACCGGCTTCTTCCTGGTCGGCTGTCAGATCGCGGGCTCTGTCGAGGTGTTCGAGGTCAGCGTCTTCCCGAGCTACCTCAACCCCTCCCCCGGGCTGGCCCTGCTGGTCGGCCTCGCGGTCCCGGCGGCGGCGGTCGTGGTCACGCTGTTCGCGATGCGCGGCGTGGTGATCGAGCCGCTCGGTGTGGTGCGTACGGCGAAGCCCTCGCGGCGCCGGCTGTGGTGGCGGCTGCTGCTGCCGCTGGGCGGCCTCGCGATGCTCTATCCGATGATCGGCCAGGGCAGCGACAACGGCACCTTCAACGAGTACCTGGTGATCGGCGGTGTCCTCCTGCTGCTCATCGGCGTGACGACCCTCCTGCCGTGGATCGTCGAGGCGGTCGTCGCCCGGCTCGGCTCGGGCGGTGTCGCCTGGCAACTCGCGGTTCGCAGGCTCCAGTTGAGCAGCGGTACGGCGGCCCGCATGGTGAACGGCGTCGCGGTCGCGGTCGCCGGGGCCGTCGCGTTGCAGATGCTGTTCGCCGGGGTGGAGAGCAAATACACGAAGCAGTCCCGGTACGACACGCAGCGGGCGCAGATGGAGGTGGCCCTGTCCCGGAACACCCCGCTGGATCCGGCGGTCGCGAAGTTCCGGGACACCAAGGGCGTCCAGCAGGTCTACGCGTACGCCGAGGGTTATCTGGGCGAACGGCGCAAGGACCCGGAGATGGGTGCCGAGATGACCGTCGGCGACTGCGCGTCGCTGCGCCAGACGGCCGAGCTTCCCTCGTGCCGGGACGGCGACATCTTCTACGTGTCGAACTCCGAGTACGACGAGGACACCCGGAAGCTGGTGAAGCAGCCGGGCCGGACGGTGTATCTGGACCCGTCGTACGACGGCGGGCCGCCACGGCAGGAGATCGCCTGGACCGTGCCGAAGGGGCTGAAGGAGGCCCGGACGCAGGAGGACTTCGTGGGCCGGCAGCGAGGTGGCTTCCTCGTCACCCCGAAGGCCCTGCCCGCGGCCGCCGCGCCGGCGCTGAAGGGTCAGGTGTACCTCAAGCTCGACCGCTCGGTCCCGGACGTGTACGACCGCGTACGGACCACGGCGACGGCCGCGGACCCGCTCTCGTACCCCATGACATGGTCCTCCACCCGGACGGCCGACCGCTACAGCACCATCCGCACCGGCCTGTTCGTCGGCGCCGTCTGCGTCATGATGCTGATCGGCGCCAGCCTGCTGGTCTCCCAGCTGGAGCAACTGCGCGACCGCAAGAAGCTGCTGTCGTCCCTGGTCGCCTTCGGCACCCGGCGCCGCACCCTGAGCCTGTCGGTCCTGTGGCAGACGGCGATCCCGATCACCCTTGGCCTGCTGCTGTCCTCGGTGGTGGGCCTGACCCTGGGCGCGGTCCTGCTCCGCATGACGAACACCCCGGTCGTCGTCCACTGGCCGAGCGTCCTGTCCATGACGGGCGTCGCCGCGGGCGTGGTCCTGACAGTGACCCTGCTCAGCCTGCCTCCGCTGCTGCGGCTGATGCGGCCTGACGGGTTGCGTACGGAGTAGCTCCGGCGCGCACCCGACCACGGCCGCAGGCCGTCCGAACCACACGGGTCCGGGCGGCCTGCGGCCGTCAGCCCGGCCAGGGGCCCCGATATCGAGTGCCTAGAGGTCGCACCACTGGCCCAGGCCGTCGGCCGTCCCCGTCCGGACGAAGGTGCCCGCGACCGCGCACGCGTGATCGACGCTCAGGACGAAGTCGCCCGTGAACTCCGCGAGACCGTCCATGATCGGGACTTCGACCGCGGCATCGGTCGGGACGGAGCCGTCACCCACCAGGAGGGACACCCTCTCCGCGTCGCGGAACAGGTGGACGACCGCATGGCCGTGCCGGAAGCCGAGGGCGAGCACCGGGAACTCACCGCCAGGCAACGCGACTTCGAGGTACCCCTGCCCGTGGGCACGCAGTTCGTCGATCCGCCCTCGAAAGCACCGTTGCGCCCGCTCGGCCTCATCCATCCTCGTCCACCACCCGCACCGGCAACGGCCGCAGCGCCTCCCGCAGCGCTGCGGCCAGTTCCTCGTACTCCGCCCCGCGTGCCGCGCCCGTTCGCATGGCGAGGGCTACGCGGCGGGTGGGGGCCGGGTCCGCGAAGTATCCCGTGAGGAGTTGGCTGCTGCGGCTGGTCTCGACCTTGAGAGCGGTGCGCGGCAGGAGGGTCACGCCCAGGCCGCCGGCGACCAGTTGGACCAGCGTGGACAGCCCCGCCGCCGTCGTGGTCACCGGCGCGTCCGCGCGGCCCGCCTCCCGGCAGATGTCCAGGGCCTGGTCGCGCAGGCAGTGGCCCTCGTCGAGCAGCAGCAGCTTCAGCTCGCGCAGCGCCTCCCGGGGAATGCCCTCACGGCCGCCGAGCCCGTGGTCGAGCGGCGTGACGAGCACGAAGTCCTCGTCGAAGAGAGGCAGTTCGGCGACCCCGGGCACGCCGAGCGGGACGGCGAGCAGCAGCAGGTCCAGGCGCCCGGAGGTGAGGCCGTCGACGAGGCTCGCGGTCTGCTCCTCGTGCACCTGGAGGTCGAGGTGCGGGTAACGGTCGTGGACGAGCCGCAGCACGGTGGGCAGGAGGTACGGCGCGACGGTGGGGATCACCCCGAGGCGCAACGCGCCCGTGAACGGCGCCCGGACCGCCTCCGCCTCCTCCATCAGCGCCCCGACCTCCACCAGTACCGCCTTCGCCCGCACCGCCAGCCGCTCACCGGCCGGCGACAGCAGCACCTTGCGCGTGGTGCGCTCCAGAAGCGTCACTCCCAGTGACTCCTCCAGCGCCGACACCGCACCGGACAGCGCGGGCTGACTCATGCCGATCGCGGCGGCGTCCCGGAAGTGGAGATGCTCGGCGACGGCGGCGAAGGCGCGTAGCTGGGCGAGGCTGGGCTGTTTCCTCTTACTCACTGTCACTGATAGCACTCTCCGATCAACCTGACCGAGTGTAGCTATTTCCCGTATCAATGCACCCTGTGCCAGGATCGGTAAGGTCCAACCCAAAGGGAGACACCTGTCCGAACAGGTGTCTCTTCGCTGCAAGGAGAGCGTGTGCTCACTGTCGGTGACAAGTTCCCCGAGTTCGAACTGACCGCCTGCGTCTCGCTGGAGAAGGGCAAGGAGTTCGAGACGATCAACCACAAGACCTACGAGGGTCAGTGGAAGATCGTCTTCGCCTGACTGAAGACAAGCAAGAAACACTTTGAGGCGATCGAACCTCTGTGTGACTCTTGTCTTCCGGGAGGCTGCTCGTAGGCCGCTGACCAGCATGGACAACTGCGTCAGCGCGCAGCGAGCAGGCAGGGGAACATCACGTGGTAGTGCTGCGACACGTCGCCCACTCGGACACGTGCATACCGCTCGGCATGTACCGTCGCGTTTCATTCGACAAGGCCCTGAACGGCGTTGAGTCGACGTGGCGAGAGGTTGCGGAGCAGGTCAAGGAACAAGAGGATGCGATTCGCTTCCTTGCAGAGCATGACCCCGAGCTCAAGCGTCGGGGTGCAGTCATCGTTCGCGACTACTGCGACAACGACACGCCGGCATCAGATCCGTTCATCGTTCGTGACGACTTCGAGGCCCTGCTCAGGGACCTTGAAGCCGGGGTGATCCGAGGCGTTCTCTTCCTTCACTCAGACCGGTTGGCTCGTCTCGTCTACGACGCGGCCCGCGTCTGCCGTGCCTTCGAGATGAACCCCGACTACATCGGGCGATCAGTAGAGGGCAGCGTCGACCTCTCCACCGTGGAGGGCCGCGGCATGTTCGTCATGCAGGCCACCATGGGGAACATGGAGATCGGCAACATCAAGCGCCGAACCAAGCGGACCAACCGCCGTATCGCCAACAAGGGTTCGATGCACGGGGCGCCGCGCCCCTTCGGGTGGAACGAGGACAGAAAGACGCTCCACCCCGACGAGCACCCGTTCTTGCTGAAGGCGATCAAGGCTGTCCCTGGCGGCCTCAAGGTCGGGACGTTCCGCAAGCAGCTTGTCGAGTTCGGCCGGGATCCCAGGAAGACAAAGCGGTCAGGTGAGGGGCGACGCGAGATCCAGCACGGAACCGCTGAAGCGATTCTCACCAACCCTCGCAACGCCGGCTTCCGCATGTACGCCCCGCAGGACGAACGCCGGGCCTCGGGCCGTCTCTGGCTACCAGACACCATCGTCAGGGACTCCAAGGGAAACCCGATCATCGGCGAGTGGGACGCTGCGTGCACTCCTGACGAGTACTGGGCTTGCGTCAGCGAGATCAAGCGACGCAAAGACGCTCGCCGCGAGGGCTCGAAGGGAGAGGCCCACGACACGACGGCCAAGTACTTCCTGTCAGGGATCGCACGGTGCGGTAAGTGCCTGAGTCCGATGTGGTCCAACCCCTACACGGCTGGAACGTCGTCATACGAGAAATACGGCTTCCGGTACGCCTGCCTCACCAACCAAGGTGGTTGTGGCGGCGTGACGCGTGTGGGTCCACCGGTTGACGACCTCGTGGAGGCTGCGTTCCTCCTGGGTACGCGTCAAGGGCTCGGTGAGGCCATCGAGAAGACTTCCGACGAGATTGACGAGACCATTCACGATGCGCGACTCAACCAAATCGCGGCCGAGATGGAGGATGTCAGAAACCGCCGCAAGGAGAAGCGGATTTCGATGTCCGAATCCTTGGACGCCATCGAGGAGTTGGAGCAGGAGCGCACCGAACTGCTGGGGAAGCGCGGAAATCTGGCACTTCAGAAGAAGCGCAAGAAGCTGCTGTCTCCGGACGCTCTCGCGGACTGGAAAGATCTCACGATGCCGGAGAAGCGCGCTCGGCTGACTCAGAGCATCCGATCCGTAATTATCCATCCGATCGGGCGAGGAAAGCGATTCGATCCCGAGTTCATCGAGATCGTATGGCACGAGGAACCAGAGGATGAGAAGCCCAGCGCCTAGAGCTTGTAACACGATCTTGTGCTCTCGGAGGCTGGACCGCTGATGCCGGGCTGCGCACCTCCCCGTGATACTTGGACGATGGACAGCTACGA